>NZ_VBVX01000001.1 GCF_005981925.1 Streptomyces albidochromogenes | reverse complement strand
GGCTTGCGGGTCAGGCGGGGGCCGGGGGTCGGTCCAATCGCCGTCGAAGAGAGCGGCCAGGAGGCGCTCGTGCCCGGTGTCGAGCTGACCACTGCGGTGCTTGGTACGGCCTTGGCGAACCAGGCGCCGATCTTGACGGTTCGCCTCTCCACGGTGAGCGTCTCGCGGGCGGGTGTGGGCGCGGTGTTCCTGGTGCAGCAAGAGGTCTAGAAGCTGGAGGTCTCCTCGACGCTTCGGCGGCTTCGGGCTGTGGCCACCGGGTTGACCTGAGAGGACAGACCGGGCGTGGTGAGCGAGCGGGCCGGGGTGCGTACCCAGCACCTGCCCGGAGGTCTGTCGCGAGGTGGATCAGCTGATTTGGTGGCGTTTACCGTACTCACCTCTGCCATGCTCCACCGAGTCATGGCCACGCCGGTCATTGACCGCCTGGACCGCAGACGCAGCCGCACCCCGGGCCGGGACAGGATCTAATGGAGTTTAGAGGTAACAACAGGCCCCGGCGCCTATGTCCATCTCGTGCTCCGACATGGCGCTGGCGCCCGTTGCCGCCGTACTCATCGCTTGCGGCATGACGGCCCGTACAGCGGTCACTTCCTGGGCGGGCGGCGGTCGGCGATGTAGGCGACGAGTACTCCGGCGAGCATTGCCCACGCCACTGCCGCATAGCGCATCGACTGCCATCCCATGGCACCGAGGAGGACCGCTGCTGTCAGGCCTGCTGTGAGGGCGGAGGCGTTGGTGGCGAAGGCCCATTCCCGACGCGCGCTGCCCGGTTTCCGTAGTTCCGCCACGGCGGTCTTGATGATCAGGGCGGCGACGATGATCGCTACTGTCATTACGGACGGGTCCATGACGTGTGCCCTGTTCGTCAGTGCTCGCCGGTACCGGTGCGCTGGTAGATGTCGGGGATGCCGTCGTGGTCGTCGTCCCGGCTCTCTTCCTCGCACAGGCGGCGGTAGATCCCGTTGCGGCGCTTGATCAGCAGGGCGGCCAGGCCCGCCGCGATCAGTGATCCGATGAGTACTGCGGCTTTGATGTGCTCGGCTGCCGTCGGGTCAGGGAAGGCGAGCTCGCCGATCAGCAGGGCGACGGTGAATCCGATCCCGGCCAGCACCGCGAGCGCGAAGACGTCGGCCCAGGCCAGGTCCGGGTTCAGCTGGGCTCGGGTGTAGCGGGCAGCCAGGTAGGTGCCGGCGAAGATGCCCAGGGTCTTGCCGACGACCAGTCCCAGCACCACTCCGAGCGGCTCGGGCTGGGTGAAGACCTCTCCGAGCGACGCCGCGGAAACACCGACGCCCGCGGCGAAGAGGGCGAACAGCGGTACGGCGACTCCCGCCGACACCGGGTGCAGCAGGTGGGAGGTCCGCTCGGCGGGTGTGGAGGTCTCGCCCTTGTCGCGGGTGGTGCGCAGGATCAGGCCCATGGCGACGCCGGCGACGGTGGCGTGGACGCCGCCGTTGTACATCAGGGCCCAGGTGGCGATCCCGAGCGGGAAGTACCACCACCAGCCCCGGACGCGGTAGCGCTGGAGAAGGTAGAAGGCGACCAGGCCGGCCAGGGATCCGCCGAGGGCCAGGAAGTTCAGATCGCTGGTGAAGAAGATCGCGATGATAAGGATCGCGCCCAGGTCGTCGACGACGGCGAGGGTGAGCAGGAAGGCGCGGAGCGCGGAGGGCAGGTGGGTGCTGAGGACGGCCAGGACGGCCAGAGCGAAGGCGATGTCGGTGGCCATGGGCACTGCCCAGCCTTCGAGGCTGCCTCCCCCGGCCATGACCGTGACGGCGTACAGGGCGGCCGGCACCGCCATGCCGCACAGGGCGGCGACGACCGGCAGAGCAGCCGTGGCCGGGGTCCGCAGCTCGCCGACCACGAACTCGCGTTTCAGCTCGATGCCCGCGACCAGGAAGAAGATGGTGAGCAGCCCGTCGGCGGTCCAGTGCTGCACCGAGAGATCGAGGCCGAGGGCCGGTATGCCGAAGTGGAAGTCGCGTATCTGCTCGTAGACGTCGCTCCACGGGGTGTTCGCCCACACCAGCGCCACGACGGCGGCGCCCAGGAGCACCAGCCCGCCGACGGTTTCCGTCCTCAGCGCCTGCGTTACGGCGTTGCGCTCGGGCAGCGGCAGCAGTCCGAGGAAAGGGGAACGTTCGCGCGGGGCAGCGGCCATCAGGGAATCCTCCGGGGGCGTCGACAAAAGGGCATGCAGCCCCTAACGCCGACCAGACTTCCCGGCACACCGCGCGCCCGCTGCAGCCGCCCTTGGGACGGGCTGCTTGACGCGTTCTTTACACCCTAACCGCCTTCACGTGATCGCACCAGACACGGTTTCACCTGCATGAACACACAACGAGCGGGTCCGTACACACCAAGGCGCGAGGAGGTGTGTACGGACCCGCTCAGGAGCCGGTGCCGCGTTGCGGTCAGACGGTGGTCTTCACCGACTCCTGGTCTCCGTCGGCCTCGTTCGTCTCGCCGGCGTTGCGGGCGCGGACGAACTCCAGGAAGGAGTGCAGTTCGCGCTTGACGACGGGGGCGAGCAGGTACAGGCCGATGATGTTGATGACGGCGAGCATGAACAGTACGGCGTCGGCCATGTCGATCAGGGTCTGCAGCGTCAGGAGCGATCCGGCGATCGCGAACAGCGTGTAGACGACCTTGTAGGTCAGCTCGCTGGCCGTGCTGCGGCCGAACAGGTGCGTCCATGCCTTGAGACCGTAGTAGCCCCAGGTCAGCACGGTGGAGATGGCGAACAGCATCACCGCGATGGTGAGGATGTACGGGAACCAGGGCATGACCGTGCCGAAGGCGTCCGACGTGATGGTGACGCCGCCGACGGCGTCGGGGTTCTTGCGGGCCTCGGCCCAGCTGGCCGGGTTGGCGATGACGATGGTCAGCGCGGTCATCGTGCAGATGACGACGGTGTCGATGAACGGCTCCAGCAGGGCGACCAGGCCCTCGCTGGCGGGGTGCTTGGTCTTGACCGCGGAGTGGGCGATCGGCGCGGAGCCGAGACCGGCCTCGTTGGAGAAGGCGGCCCGCTTGAAGCCGACGATCAGCGCGCCGAGGACACCACCGGCGACGCCCTGGGGGTTGAAAGCGCCCTCGATGATCGTGGCGATCGCGGCCGGGACGGCGGTGACGTGGACCAGGATGACGACCAGGCACGCCGCGATGTAGATGCCGGCCATGGCGGGCACGAGCTTGCTGGTGACGTTGGCGATCGAGCGGATGCCGCCGAGGAGCACGATGCCGACGAGCGCGGCGATGAGGATGCCGAAGAACAGGGCTCCGGCGGAGGAGCCCATCAGGCCGTCCTCGCCGCCGGTGACGGAAACCAGCTGCGCGTACGACTGGTTGACCTGGAAGAGGTTGCCGCCGAAGAGGCCGAAGAACAGGATCATGAAGGAGGCCAGGACACCGAGGACCTTGCCGAGGGTCTTGCCCTTCTTGCCGAAGCGGTCGGCCAGCCCCTTGGGCAGGTAGTGCATCGGGCCGCCGGAGACGGTGCCGTCCGCGTGCACCTCGCGGTACTTCACACCGAGGGTGACCTCGACGAACTTGGTGGCCATGCCGAGCAGGCCGCACAGGATCATCCAGAAGGTGGCGCCGGCGCCACCGATGGAGACGGCCACAGCGACACCGGCGATGTTGCCCAGGCCCACGGTGCCGGAGACGGCTGCGGTCAGCGCCTGGAAGTGGTTGACCTCACCGGCCGAACCCTTCTCGTCGTACTTGCCGCGCACCACGTCGATGGCGAGGCGGAACTTGCGGACCTGCACGAAGCCGAACCACCCGGTGAAGACGAGACCGGCGACGACGAGCCAGGCGACGATGAGGGGCACCTCCGTCCCGCCGACGGGCACAGAGTAGAAGACGACTTCCCCGAGCCACGTGGCTATGGGCTCGAAGAAGCCGCTGACGGCTTCGTCGACGGACTTGGTTATGGAGTCCAGTGACACTTTGGCTACCTCGATGGCGCGTGGCCGGCGCGCGGGAGGCTGCGCCGGTTGATGTGCGGGCTTTGAGCGAACGCCGTTGTCCGATCGGCGACCCGGGCGCGGGTCCGCGGACTCGGACCGTGATCACCCTGGTCGTGCTGCCGGTGCGTGCCGACGGCTCCGTAGGGCGGCTGGGGTGCTGCCGCCTGCGGAGTTGCGTAGTTCTACCACGCCTTTACGTAGGCTTTAGTGACTCAAGTCACATCACGGTGAGTCATTTGACGAAGCCCCAGGAGGCGAGACCAGACCGTTATGCGGAGCCCTAGGTCCGTTCATCGGACACTTAAGTCTTGACGGGCGGACGCGCGGCCCGTTTTAGCCCACTCTGCGCACCAGCTGGGCACTCTATGCGGCCCATGCGTGCACCTGCCCAGGTGCTTGCCAGTCACTTTATGTGACGGCGCATTCACCCGCCATTCGCCCGTGAAGTCCCGCGACGCTGCTGGGAGCGGGAAGTACAGGCCCGTCCGTGTGCGGGGCCGGCGGTCGGCCCACCGTACTGTCCGGGGCGGTGACCATCGCGGCGGCCGGAGTCGAGGACGACGCGGGACGGCACGGTGGGCGGTGGCGACCACGCAGATCGCGGTGGTGACCATGACGGCGGCCTCCCTGCGGGCATCCGCGTCGGCGTCCCGGCGGCGACGCGCTGCCAGCCGGAGGTGGCGGACGACACCGTCACCACCACCTCGACCGGGGATGCTGGCCTCGGATCCAGCCGGCACGCGCCGAGGACTTCGCCGCCACGTCCCGCCTGGAGCAGAACAGCCTCTCTGCCCGCGCAGGTCACTCGCGTCAGTGCCGCCCCTTCCTCTTCTGCCGGTCTTCAGAGCTTCTGGTCCGGCCAGTCCATTAGACGGGCACCCACTACCGCCGTTTGCAGGGTGTACCGATCGACGGGGTCGCCGGGGTCGGCGCCCGTCAGCTGGTGGATCCGGTCCAGCCGGTACGTCATCGCCCTGGGACTCAGGGAAAGGCGCCGGGCGGCCTCGGCGGCCACACACCCCGTCTGAAAGTACGCGTTGAGGGTGTCGATGAGCGGCCGCGCTCCGCCACGTGCTTGCTGGAGCGGGCCGAGCACGCTGCGTACGAGGTCGGCCATCGCCTGGCGGTCGCGGGTGAGGACCGGGTAGACCAAGAGGTCCGCGGCGTGCAGGACCGGGTCGTTCAGATGCATGCGCGCGGCCAGGTCGAGGGCGTTGAGGGCCTCCTCGTAGGAGTGGACGACTCCGCCGACACCTGGGTGGGGGCGGCCGATGGCCACGCGGCCGCCGTTGGTGGCTGCGTACGCCTGCTTGGCGAAGAAGCTGAGGACTTCGGCTTCAGTACCTGGCGCGATGCAGATCAGTCGGCCGTTCTTCGTGGTGAGCAGTATGCGGCGGTGCCCGAAGCGGGCCGTGAGGGATGCCTCGATGCCGCGGGTGACGGCGTAGCCGTCTTCGTACGGCTCGGGTCCCTGGGCCACGGCGACCGCGTGGGAGTGGGACAGCAACAGCCCGAACCGCTCGGCTCGTTCCGCCAGGTAGCCCACATCGCTGCGCCCGTGAAGCAGGTCGTCGATGAACTCCCGCCGGACGGCTTCCTGCTGGCGGATCGCGAGTCTCTGGGCCCGCTCATGTCCCTCGGCGAAGGCGTCCACGGCCTGCTCCACTGCCGTGAGGAGGTGATCGGCGCTCGCGCCGCGCAGGCTCGCACGTACGTCCTGGGCGGCGGACAGGTGGGCACGCACCAGTGGGCGCAGCCCGAGGCCGGCCTCGGCCGCGCGCTCCCCCTGTGCTCGCAGAGCCGCCAGCTCGTCCCGGGTCAGCCGTCTGCCGGTGGCACAGGCACTGGCCAAGGTCTGGGCGTACCCCTTCAGGTATGCATCGGCTGCGTCCCGCTTCCCCATGACCACTCCCCGTTCCCCAACACGCCGTTGCAGCTGTTGCGGCGCGTGGACGTCAAGGGTGGCACGCGTGCGCCGAGGGCATTCCACCGGCATCAAGGGGCCGTAAAGATTGCCGGTGCTCGGCAATGCGCAATCGCGGCATGTCCTGTCAGCATGAGGCTGTCGAAGCCGGGTGCATGAGGTTGATGCCGGAGCCCGGAAAGCAGCACGCCGCAGCACGGATCAAGGAGGAAGAGCGATGGACGAGTTCCTGCATGCCACGGCGACGTTCCCCACCGTGCTGTTCTCCGCGGCCCTCGTGGTCGTCGTCGGATTCTGGCTGCTGGTCCTGCTCGGCGCCGCCGGCCACGACAGCTTCGACGCGGACGTGGACACCGACGCCCTCGACCTCGGTGGAGTCCCCCTGTCGGTGTCGGCCTCGCTGCTGATCGCCCAGTGCTGGTTCTGTAACGTCACCGGGTCGATTCTTCTCGCCCGTACGGGCTGGTCCGAGGCCCTGCTCCATCTGCTCGCGGCCGTGCTGCTGTTCGCCTCGGCACTCGGCTCCTGGCATCTGACGCGAGCGCTCGTGCGCCCGCTCGCCGCGCTCTTTCCCGACGAATCCGGGCCGTCCCGGCAGGACTTCGTCGGCCTGACCTGCACCATCCGCACGCGGCGGGTGGACGCGGACTTCGGCCAGGCCGAGGTCGCCGCCCGGGACGGTTCCACCGCCGTCGTACAGGTCCGCCAGAACGACGCCAGCCCCTTGGCGCTCGGCAGCACCGGACTGCTGTACGCGTACGACGACGCCGGTGAGTTCTTCTGGGTCGCGCCCTTCGACGCGGCGCTCGACCCCCGCGGCTGACCGCCGCCCCTTCTCACTTCTGCTCCCATCTCTGATTCGGGGATTGTTCATGGATGCCATCACCTGGGGCATCGGCGTGCTCGCGGCCGTTGTCCTGCTCATCGCCGTCACCATGCTGTTCGTCATCAGCCGGCTGTTCCGCAAGGTGGAGCAGGGCAAGGCGCTGATCGTGTCGAAGATGCGCAAGGTCGACGTCACGTTCACCGGGCAGGTCGTCCTGCCGGTGCTGCACAAGGCCGAGGTCATGGACATCTCGGTGAAGACCATCGAGATCGGCCGCACCGGGCGTGACGGGCTGATCTGCCGCGACAACATCCGCGCCGACATCCGCATCTCGTTCTTCGTACGCGTCAACAAGACCGTCGAGGACGTCATCAAGGTCGCCCAGGCCATCGGCACGGCCCGCGCCAGTGACAAGGCCACGCTGCAGGAGCTGTTCAACGCGAAGTTCTCCGAAGCCCTGAAGACGGTGGGCAAGCAGCTCGACTTCACGGACCTCTACACCAAGCGCGAAGAACTGCGGGACCGGATCATCGAGGTCATCGGCACCGATCTGAACGGCTACAGCCTGGAGGACGCAGCGATCGACTACCTGGAACAGACGCCGCTCTCGCAGCTGGACTCGAACAACATTCTTGACGCCCAAGGCATCCGGAAAATCACCGAACTGACAGCCGTCGAGCATGTGCGCACCAACGAGTTCCGCCAGCACGAGGAGAAGGAACTCACCCGGCAGAACGTCGACGCCCGCGAGGCAATCCTGGAACTGGAGCGCCGCCGGGCGGACGCCGAGATCAAGCAGAAGCGGGAGATCGAGACCGTGCGGGCCCGGGAGGAGGCGGAGACCGCCCGCGTGGTGGAGGAGGAGCGGCTGCGTGCACAGAGCGCCTTCCTCAAGACCGAGGAACAGCTCGGCATCCAGCGCGAGAACCAGGCGCGCGAGGTCGCCGTCGCACAGAAGAACCGCGAGCGGGTCATCGCCATCGAGAACGAGCGCATCGAGAAGGACCGCCTGCTCGAAGTGATCGCCCGGGACCGGGAGACGGAGCTGAACCGGATCTCGGCCGAGAAGGAGGTCGAGGCGGAGCGCCGTGAGATCGCCGAGGTCATCCGGGAGCGGGTCGCGGTGGACCGTACGGTCGCCGAGCAGGAGGAGTCCATCAAGAAGCTCCGCGCGGTCGAGGAGGCCGAACGCCACCGCCAGACCGTGGTCATCGCCGCCGAGGCCGAGGCGCAGGAGCGGCTGGTCAAGGACATCAAGGCGGCCGAGGCCGCCGAGCAGGCGGCCATCCACCGGGCGGCCGAGGAGCTGACGCTGGCGGAGGCCCGCAACAAGGCGACCGACATGGACGCCCGGGCCAAGGTGCGTCTCGCCGAGGGCATCCAGGCCGAAGCCGCGGCCGAGGGCCTGGCGGCTGTCCAGGTACGGGAGAAGGAGGCGGACGCCATCGAGAAGGCGGGGCGCGCCGAGGCCGGGGCGACCGAGGCCCGGCTGCGTGCCGAGGCGGTCGGCACGCGCGAGAAGGCGCTGGCCGAGGCCACTGCCATCGGCGAGAAGCTCAAGGCCGAGGCCGCCGGTCTCACCGAGAAGGCCGCCGCGATGGCCGCGCTGGACGAGGCGTCCCGTACGCACGAGGAGTTCCGGCTGCGGCTGGAGGCGGAAAAGGACATCCGGCTCGCGGGGCTCGACGTGCAGCGCCAGGTCGCCGAGGCACAGGCCACGGTGCTCGCCACCGGCCTGGAGAACGCCGAGATCAACATCGTCGGAGGCGAGTCCGCCTTCTTCGACCGGATCATCGGCGCCATGTCGCTCGGCAAGAGCGTCGACGGCTTCGTGCAGCACTCCCAGACCGCCCAGGCGCTCGCCGGGCCGTGGCTGGACGGCTCCGCGTCCTTCACCGAGGACCTGACAAAAGTACTGGGCTCGGTGTCCACCGCCTGACCGTGTCCGCCCTGCTGATGAAGCTGATGCCGGCCGGCTCCGGGCAACTGGACGAACTGATCGGCAAGGCGCGGCAACTGGGGTTGGCCGACATGCCCGTGGCCGAACTTGCCGGGCTGAAGGACCCCGCCGGGCTGAACGGCACAGTCAAGGGCTGAGCGCCTGGTTCAACAACTTCCGGGTCTGCCGCGCGGGGGGCGGCAGACCCGGATTCCATACACCGACACGAGGGAGCTGGACAGTGACTGGGACCGGGACGGGAAGCGGCCTGGACGCCGGCACGTACGCGGTGCTGCGCGACCGCCTCGGTGACCGGGCCAGCGAGCTGGCCCGACGAGCCGGCGCGCTCAACGACACCCGCATCGCGGCCTTCGGTTCCACCGAGCTGGCACTCGCCGGTGCCGAGCACATCCGCACGGAGCGGAATGTCGTCGCCCGCGACATCATCGCCGTCGGCGACGCGCTGCTCGTCGGCTATGAGGCTCCTGCCGCCGACGTCCTGGCCCTCTACGACCGAGACCTGAACCCTCTTCCCGACGAGGCGGTGCCCGGCCTGCTCGACGACCCCGACTTCGTACGCGAATTCGACGCACTGCACCGGTACTTCCAGGGAGCGCGCCTCCTCCAGCTCCGCCATGTCGACGGCAAGCTGCTGGCCGTGTTCCGGACCGGCGAGCAGGCCGACGACATCCGCGTCCTGCGCTGGTCGCTCTCCCCGTCCGGTGAGGTGCGGTTCCTGGACGCCCGGGGGGAGCGCGACCACGTCTTCCCCCCGTCGCACGACTTCCCCTGGTCCGAGACCAGCCGGGACGATCACGTCCTTGGGCGCCCGCACATCTCCATCGCCGACGGCGCCCTCTTCGTTGCGACGGTCGGCGGCTCCCTCACCGTGAAGACCGAGGACGACACGGAGACCGGCGAGGGCGTACACAGCGAGCCCGTCGACGAACCCCTGCAGTCACTCGCCGACGCCGAAGTGGCGTACGCGGTCGTCGGAGCCCTGATACTGCTGCGCGTCCGGCCCTACAAGGAGGAGACCCGGCGCTACCTGGTCTTCAACACACTCACGAAGTCCGTGGTCCGGCTGGACGGCATCGGACAGTCCTGCCGCCGGCTGCCCGACGACCAGGGCATCGTCTTCCCCGGCGGCTACTGCCTCGCCACGGGGACGGTGAAAACCTTCGGCACCGCCGACACCTCCGGCCTGGAGTTCGAGCGCGCTGTCCGCTCACCCAACGGCGAGGACGTGCTCTTCACCTTCCACCACCGCGCCGAAGGCCGCACCCTCCTGCTCCCGTACAACCTGATCCGCAAGGAGGTCGCGGCCCCGCTGTCCTGCCACGGCTACGCCCTCTTCGACGACGGCGGTCTCACCGTGCTGCGCGCCGAATCCGGCGAGCCCGCACGCGTGCACCCGGTCCAGGTGTGGCGGACACCGTACGTCTCCGACACCTACCCGGCACCCGTGGCCGACGGGCCCCTCGCACGCATCGGCAACGCCGACCTCGTCCGCGGGATCTCCGACTGCCTCGCCGTCGCCGGGCAGGCCGCCGAGACCACCGCCACCAGTGAGCTGTACGAGTCTCTGGTCGCCGCCTGCACACGAGCCGCCGACCGGTTCCACTGGCTGGGCGACGAAGACACCGGGGATCTGCGCACCCCGCTGGAAGAGGTGCGGGCCACGGCCGAGCAGGTGCTGGCGGAGTTCGCGTCCGTACAGTTCCTCACCCGGCAGGCGTCCGCGGCACTCACCGATTCGTCGGAAAGCCTTCAGCGCCTGGTCAGGCGGATCAGCGGCGAGGCTCCGGCCACCGCCGAGGAGTGGATCGAGCGCATCTCCGAGCTGCGCCGGGCCCAGGGCCGCCTGGTGACTCTGCAGGAGATGCGTCACGCGGACGCCGAAGCCATCGAGGCGCTCGCCGAGGACGCCGAGGCCCACATCGTCTCCACCGCGCAGCGGGCGGTGGCCTTCCTCCAGCGCGACGATGCCTTCGCCGCCCAGCATGCGGAGGTGGAAAGCCTGTGCGCCGACGCGGAGGCCATCGCCACGGTCGCCGAGGCCGCTCCGGTCACCGAGCGCCTGGACGAGCAGGTCTTCGGCCTCCAGACCCTCACCGAGGTGGTCGCCGGACTGGACATCGGTGACGCCACCGTACGCACCACCATCCTGGAGCGGATCGCCGAGGTGCTGGGCGGCCTGAACCGCGCCCGCGCCATACTTGCGGCCAGGCGCCGGGAACTCCTCGACGGGGAGGGCCGGGCGGCGTTCGCGGCGGAGTTCGCCCTGCTCGGTCAGTCGGTCACCGGCGCACTGGCCACAGTGGACACCCCGGCAGCCTGCGACGCGCAGCTCGCACGGCTGCTGCTCCAACTGGACACCCTGGAGTCGCGCTTCGCCGACCACGACGGCTTCCTCGCCGAGATCGCGGACAAGCGCGCCGAGGTCCACGACGCCTTCTCCGGCCGCAGGCAGACACTGCAGGACGCGCGCGCACTACGCGGGGAGCGCCTCGCCGGGTCGGCCGGCCGCGTCCTGGAGACGATCGGCCGCCGGGCGGCTGCCCTGGACAGCCTCGACGCGGTCAACACGTACTTCGCCTCCGATCCCATGGCGGCGAAGGTCCGCCGCACCGTCGAGGAGTTGCGCGGACTCGGGGACCAGGTGCGGGCGGAGGAGCTGGAGGGCAGGCTGAAGGCCGCCCGCCAGGAAGCAGGCCGCGCGCTGCAAGACCGTACCGAACTGTACACGGACGGCGGCGACACCATCCGCCTGGGCACGCACCGGTTCGCCGTCAACACGCAGCCCCCCGAACTCACGCTCGTACCGCACGCGGACGGCGGCATGGCCTTCGCGCTCACCGGTACGGGCTACCGGCGCCCGGTCACCGACACCGACTCGGAGTTCGCGGACACGCGCGCCTACTGGGACCAGCTCCTGCCGTCCGAGAACGCGGACGTCTACCGGGCGGAGTACCTGGCAGCGCGGCTGCTGGCCGAGCACGGCCCCGAGGACCTGGCCGCAGCGGACCTGGTGGGTCTGGTCCGGCAGGCCGCCGAGGCGTCGTACGACGAGGGATACGAGCGAGGCGTCCACGACCACGACACGGCGGCCATCCTCTCCGTACTGCTGCGGCTGTACGACCAGGCCGGGCTCCTGCGCTACCCGGCGGCGGACCGCGCCGCCGCCCAGCTGTTCTGGGCCCACGGGACGACGCCGGAGACGCGCCAGGCATGGACGCGCGAGGCAGCGTCCCTGGTGCGGGCGCGGGAGACGTTCGGGACGGCCCCGGCACTGGAGTCGCTGCGTGCGGACCTCGCTCAAGCAGGAGCACTCTCCGCCCTCGCCTCCGAGTATCTCGTCGAGGAACTGGCGACCG
Organism: Streptomyces albidochromogenes; assembly: GCF_005981925.1. Lineage (GTDB taxonomy): Bacteria > Actinomycetota > Actinomycetes > Streptomycetales > Streptomycetaceae > Streptomyces > Streptomyces albidochromogenes. Next base: position 61,087 of record NZ_VBVX01000001.1, on the reverse strand, counting down.
GCGAGTCCTTCGCGACGAGTCCTCAGGCCCGCACGCTGCTCGACAAGTTCCGCCGGGCCGTCGGCTCGTCGCCGTACGCCGACGACGTGCGCGACCGGCTCGCCGACGGGAACCCGGGCGCCGCGCGGCGGCTGGTGGAGGGCTGGCTCGTCTCGTACGCCGCTTCCTGCGGCGAGGACGTCGACCCCGGCGACCTCGCCGAAGCCGTGGCCATCGAGGTCTGCACGGACCTCGCGCGCCACGATGTGGCAGGCTCCCTGACCGCCAGGGCGGAGGGCTTGCTGGGTACGCACCGCAGGATCGACCGGCACCGCGCCCTGGCCCTGCGTCTCGACGAATTCCTGGCCAGGACCGGCGACTTCACCCAGCGGGTGGTGCCCGGCTTCCGCGCCTACCAGCAGCGCAGAACCGCCCTGGTGGCTGCCGAAAAGGCCCGGCTGCGGCTGGACGAGTACCGGCCACGCGTCATGTCCTCCTTCGTACGCAACCGCCTCGTCGACGAGGTGTACCTGCCCCTCATCGGCGACAGCCTCGCCAAGCAGCTCGGCGCCGCCGGTGACGGCAAGCGGACCGACACCAGCGGGATGCTGTTGCTCCTCTCGCCGCCCGGCTACGGCAAGACGACCCTCATGGAGTACGTCGCCGACCGCCTCGGGATGCTCCTGGTGAAGGTCGACGGACCGGCCCTCGGCCATGACGTCACCTCGCTCGACCCTGCGGAGGCACCGAACGCCACCGCCCGCAAGGAGATGGAGAAGGTCGACTTCGCGCTGGCGGCAGGCAACAACGTTCTGCTGTACCTGGACGACATCCAGCACACCTCACCGGAGCTGCTTCAGAAGTTCATCCCGCTGTGCGACGCCACCCGTACTTTGAACGGCCACGATCTGCGAGGCAAGCGCTTCGCGGTCTGCATGGCGGGCAACCCCTACACCGAGTCGGGCCGGCGCTTCCGTATTCCGGACATGCTTGCCAACCGCGCCGACGTCTGGAATCTCGGCGACGTCCTGACCGGCAAGGAGGACGTCTTCGCGCTCAGCTTCGTCGAGAACGCCCTCACCTCGCACCCAGTCCTCGCTCCACTCGCCGGGCGTGAGCGTGCCGACCTGGGCCTGCTGGTACGTCTCACCGCAGGGGACCCGAGCGCTCGCCGCGACCGGCTCACCCACCCGTACCCGCCGGCCGAGCTCGACCGCATCCTCGCGGTACTGCGCCACCTGCTCACCGCCCGCGAGACGGTCCTGGCCGTGAACGAGGCGTACATGGCTTCCGCTGCCCAGTCCGACGCTACCCGGACCGAACCGCCCTTCCAACTCCAGGGTTCGTACCGCAACATGAGCAAGATCGCGGCCCGCATCTCCCCTGTCATGAATGACGACGAGCTGGCCGCCGTGATCGACGACCACTACACGGGCGAAGCTCAAACCCTCACCACCGGAGCCGAGTTCAACCTGCTCAAGCTCGCGGCCCTGCGCGGCAGGCTCACCCAGGATCAGGCGGCTCGCTGGACCGACATCACGGCGGTGCACGCCCGCGTGCAAGCACTCGGCAGTACAGAAGATGACGCCTTCGGGCGGGCGGTGGCCGCGCTCGGTCTGCTCGCCGACCGGGTCGCCGCCGTCGAAACGGCCATCACGCGCGCTGCGGACCCCCGCCACCTGCTGAGCCGCCCGCCGGGCCGACACGCGGCCCGGCGGGGAAGCGGCCCGGACCAATGACCTGTCGGGCGCGCAGCAGCTGAGTGCCTACGGCACCGGTGCCTTCTTCGCCGGGATCAAGGCGGCTCGCTCGCATGGCACACGGCTGACCGTGACCCGCGCACCTTCGCAAGTGGCCAAGATGCGTCATGAATGCTCCGGGAAACGGTCCCGCAGCTCTTCGGGGGAGGAAAAACCGTGGCCAAGCCGGTGAACGCCGCTGTAGGCGGGACATGGATCTGCTGTCTCATATGCGAGAGCGACCAATTCCGAGTACGCGAGGTGAAGCTCAACAGCTTCGGCCTCGAGTTTCTGAAGATGGCGTGGGCGGACGAGTCGGCGACCGGTCTGATCTGCTACTGGTGTGGTTACGTCCATCTGTTCGTGAACCGGGACATCGAACTGCGCCGAGTCAAGACCTGAGCGCCTACCGCCAAAGGCTGAGGGCGCAGAAGAACCCGATCGTATGAAAGGCGCCGCGCACACCACCGGGCTTGGACGCGCACCGCTCAGCGCCTCTCCCTGCCGCGAAGTGCGTGGCGTTGGAAGAGCCGTGAGATGTCTCGCGCGGTGATGATGCCCATGAGGTGCTGGCCGTCGGTGACGAGGATCCGCATGCCGCTGCTCCGGTGGACCTTTTCCAGTACGTCTTCGAGGAAGTCGTCGGGCGCGCATGTGGTGTACTGCGACAGCGGGGTTGCCACGTCACGTACGCGCAATGTCTCCCGCTGCGGCGTCGGCGTCTTCGCGAGCTGTGGCAGGTGGACCATGCCGCTGGGGCGTCCTTCGAAGTCGATCAGGGGCAGGGTGGAGTGGCGGGCCCGCATGGCCACTTCGTCGATGCAGCGTTCCACGGTCAGCCAGTCGGGGCAGGTTTCCACCGGACTCGACATGGCATCGCCTGCGCGTACCCCGTGCAGGGCTGCGGCCAGCCCGGCGTGCCGCCGCTCCGCGTTGGCGACGATCATGATGAAGAAACCGATGACCAAGGGTGAACCCGAGCCGCTGGGCGGCTTTGATCACCCTCAGCGCGGTCACCGCGTCCTCGCTGTACAGGCGGTGGCCGCCGTTGCTGCGTTCCGGCTCGGCCAGCAGCCCGCGCCGCTCGTAGTAGCGCAGCGTCTGGACGTTCACCCCGGCCGCCTCGGCGACCTGCCCGCTGCGCAGGCCCGTGCTCACCGCTGTTCCCCGGCGACAGCGGTCCGGGCGGCCAGCGCGTCCAGGACCGGCTCGTGGGCCTGGTCCACCTCGATGTCCAGCCGGAGCAGGTCCTGGCCGGGGGTGGTGGTGAAGGTGAAGAACGAGCAGCAGCCGCTCTCGCGCTCCACCAGGTCACGGACCCGCTCCTGCATGCCCTCTCCTCCGGCCAGGTCAAGGCGCAGGTGGAGGGGCTGCGGCCGGGACAGCGAGGTCAGCCGCTCGGCGAACAGGACATCCCACTCGGCGACCCGCAGGGGCCGCTCCTCGGTGGGCAGGGTGCAGGACTGCGGCACCCACGCAAGATCACTCATCGCGTTCACTCCCGTCGTCACGTTCCGGTGGTGGGGACATCTCCGACGGTAAACCTGTACCTGGGTACCGGTTGCAAGTGGCGGTCGATCGGCTCGGGTGCGTGAGGGCGAGCAGGCTCGGCGGGTCCGTTGTCATGAGGAGTGGGGCCCCGGCCGGACGCAGTGATGGCCGCCGCGGGGCTGGGGCCCGGGGCGGCCATCACTGTGGTGGGTTCAGTGGCTGGTGAGTTCGCCGGTGAGCTTGCCGTGGAGGTCGGCGCTCGGCTCGTTCAGGCCGATGATCTCCACGGTCTTGCCGCGTTGGGCGTACTTGGTCTCGATGGCGTCCAGGGCGGCGACCGAGGAGGCGTCCCAGATGTGGGCTGCGGACAGGTCGATGACGACCTTGTCGGGGTCGGTGGCGTAGTTGAACTGGCCGACGAGGTCGTTGGAGGAGGCGAAGAACAGTTCGCCGGTCACGGAGTAGACCACCGTGCTGCCGTCGGGGTCGGTGACGGCGGTGACGTTGGCGAGGTGGGCGACGCGCTTGGCGAAGATGACCATCGCGGTGATGGAGCCGACGACGACGCCGATGGCGAGGTTTTCGGTGGCGACCACGCAGATCACGGTGATGGCCATGACGGCGATCTCACCGGCCAGCATCCGCCGAAGCGTCTTGGGGGCGATGGAGTGCCAGTCGAACGTCGCGAACGACACCATGACCATGACGGCGACCAGGGCGGCCATCGGGATGTCGGAGACGACCGGCCCGAAGACGATGCACAGCACCATCAGGAACACACCGGCGAGGAAGGTGGACAGGCGTGTGCGGGCGGCGGAGACCTTCACGTTGATCATCGTCTGGCCGATCATCGCGCAGCCGCCCATGCCGCCGAAGAAGCCGGTGACGATGTTGGCGATGCCCTGGCCGATGGACTCGCGGGTCTTGGAGGAGTGGGTGTCGGTGATGTCGTCGACCAGCTTGGCGGTCATCAGGGACTCCATCAGGCCGACCAGCGCCATGGCGAAGGCGTAGGGGGCGATGGTGGTCAGGGTGTCCAGGGTGAACGGCACGTCGGGCAGGCCGGGGACCGGCAGGGAGGAGGGCAGGGCGCCCTTGTCGCCCACGGTCGGCACCGCGATGCCAGCCGCCACCGTGATGACGGTCAGGATGACGATCGAGACGAGCGGGGCTGGGATCACCGTGGTGACCTTCGGGAAGAACACCATCAGCGCCAGCCCGGCCGCGATCAGCGGATACACCGGCCACGGCACGCCCGTCATCTCGGGAACCTGAGCCATGAAGATCAGGATGGCGAGGGCGTTGACGAAGCCCACCATCACCGAGCGCGGCACGAACCGCATCAGCTTTGCCACCCCGAGCGCCCCGAGGGCGACCTGGATGACGCCGGCGAGGATGACCGCGGCGATCAGGTAGCCCAGGCCGTACTCGTGGTTCAGGGGGGCGATCACGAGGGCGATGGCGCCGGTGGCGGCGGAGATCATCGCGCGGCGGCCGCCGACGATCGAGATGACCACGGCCATGGTGAAGGAGGCGAACAGGCCAACGGCCGGATCGACACCGGCGATGATCGAGAACGAGATCGCCTCGGGGATCAGGGCCAGGGCGACCACCAGGCCGGCCAGGACCTCGGTACGCCAGACCTTCGGATTGTTCAGCCAGTCGGGCTTGAGGCCGCGCAGCCGCGCGGCGGGAGTCACAGCAGCAGAAGACAAGGAGATGCGTACCTGTCGTGCTCGGGCACACCCCTACTGGCAGGCCGGGGCGTGCGGGAGAACGCGGAGGAGCCGGGCCGGCGCCCCGCGGACGGCCCGCAAGGGGCGGGCCGGAAGTCGAAGAAACGACGGAACCGGGGCCTGCGCGAAGTCGCGGCCGAGCGGCTCACATCCGAGGGCGAAGCGTCACGGCGGGCAGGCGGCGGCGATCGGCGTCATGGGCTCGCGCACGCTCTCTCCTGCAAGAATCGGATCTTCACCGGGGCGCCATCGGCCCCGGAACGGCAGTGGCGGGGCGGACGGCCCGCCTTCACCACCAGCAACTCTACCCTAACGTTAGAGTAGGGATAGGTGGGGTCGCGCAGGAGCGCGGTCCGCTACGACGAGAAGGGCCAGGACCACAGGCGTGGACGACAAGCACATGCAGATCGGCGAAGTCGCCGCGCGGACGGAGCTGTCCCTGCGCACCATCCGGCACTACGAGGAGACCGGCCTGGTCGCCCCCTCGGCCCGCTCCCAGGGCGGCTTCCGCCTCTACACCGAGACCGACGTCGCCCGCCTCATGGTCATCCGCCGCATGAAGCCGCTCGGCTTCACCCTCGACCAGATGCGCGACTTGCTGGAGGCCACCGACCGCCTCGACCGCGCGCCCGGCCCCGATGCCGGGGAACGCGAGGCCCTGCTGGATCGCCTGCGGGAGTACGAGAAGGCCGCCACCGAACAGGTCGACAAGCTGCGCGTCCAGCTGGCCCGCGCCGAGGACTTCGCGACCACCCTCCGCGCCCGCCTGGACCAGAATACTTCCGCCGGTCACCGTCCGATCGACGTGTAGACCGCGCCGCGCGAGGCTTTTAGATTTCATCTCAATGGGTCACCGACTGCGTAGATAGTCGCTGGTAGGTACGAGTCCATCGTTGTTGAATGCCCTCGTGAGTGACCACTGGACCCCGGACCATTACGCGGTCGAGCACGAGGATGCAGAGGCTCTGGCTCGCTTGCTCGCCAACGGTTCGGATCCCGATGAGGTCTTCAGCAACATGCCGCTGCTGACGCATGCGATCGACGCCAAGGGGGATGGCGCCCTGCAGAGTGCGCCGGGGTCCCCGGCGGGAGCGGATCGGCGGGATGCCCTTCACCAGGGGGATCACGATCACGGTAGTGCTACTCACTCAAAGGCGGGATCCGCTTGGTGTCAGTGTCCGTCGGCCACCATCACCCCTCTGTCCCAGCGATCGCGTCGAGACCGGCGTGGCGCAGCGTGCGCCGGACAGCCCGTCGGGCGCCGGTGATCGTGAGCGCGGCGGATTCCGTCCTCAGAGTGGACGCCCGCAGCAGCGCGTAGGCGCACGCCAGATCAAGGCGGGTGACTCGGCTCATGTCGACGAGCCACTCGTCGGCCTCGCGTAGGGATGGCTCACCGAGGAGTTCCTCAAGCTCGCGTAGGGCGTCGGTTCCGATCTCTCCGGCCAGGACCAGCTCAACCGGACCGCCGTCGGGGGCAGAAACCGCCATGACCGGCCCGGTCGGCGAGGTGAGTGGGGATTCGCCGTTCACAGTGCCTCCTTCGCGATCCGCGACATTCTCCTGTTCTTCAATGGTCTCCCGGGCCGCCGGGAGACTGAGCCGTGGGCACGGCCAGAATTGGACCAGGGGCGGGCTCGGGCGAGTGTGCCTGGACGACCGTCGCCTGCTGGGCCACGGATGGTTGACCCTGTCGGCGCCCGGCGCGATCAAGGATGGGTCGGCCGACAGCGCTCGGGCAGCCGTGTCAAAGAGGTGGGAAGTCCTCGGCGCGACTGGACGCCCGGCTCCTCCGCCTGCTCCGCGCGTACCCGTGTACGTGCTCCATGAGTATGCCGGGTCGGAGTGGGCTTCACCCACGATGTTTGGGTACGCGTCAAGAGTCCATTCGCGGGTGGAGGACCTGACATCGGGAGTAAGCATGAGCAGTGCGGTGCCTACTGACGAACGGCCCATCGTGGTGGGCCTCGACGCAGGGCCGGATCAGGACCGTCTCGTACGTTTCGCGGCCCGGGAAGCAGCACTTCGCGGAAGTCCGATTCGCCTGGTACACGCCATCCCACGGCCCCTTCCAGGCGGCGCTCACGGGGACGCGGCGGAAGGAGGTGCCGCCGCTAAAGCCGCGGCAGAGCTGCTGGAGCGCCACGAGCAACTCGCGCGCTCGGAGTGCCCCCGAGCCGCTGTGGCCGGGAAGGTCGCCCTGGGGCCTGCGGCAGGTGCATTGATCGAATGCTCCCAGGATGCTGAGCTGGTGGTTATCGGTCACCGAGGCAGTGGCGGGTTCCCCCGGCTGCCTCTTGGTTCGGTCAGCTGGCAGGTAGCGACGCACGCCGAGTGCCCGGTGGTCGTAGTACGCCCTGGCAGTGCCGACGGGGCGCCGGACAACCGCGTAGTAGTGGGCGTGAAAGCAGACGATGCCTCGCTGACCGCGTTGGAGCTGGGGTACCAGGAAGCTGACATGCGCGGCGCTCCGCTGGAGGTCATCCACGGTGCTCACCACTTGGGAATGGTTCCCACAGGACCGGTCGGTATGGTGCCGCCGGATCTCGAGATCATGGAAGGTGGAGTGTGGGACTTCCTCGAGAAGGAGATCGAACTACGGCGCGGCCGGTACCCCCGCGTGCCGGTCGACCTCAGGGTGGAGCGCACTCGGCCGGCGACACTCCTGGTCGAAGCGGCACGGAATGCTGCCCTGCTCGTTGTCGGGTCACGCGGCCGGACGGGGCTGCGCCGGCTGCTCCTGGGGTCGGTCAGCGCAGAAGTCCTGCATACGGCCGAGTGTCCTGTCGTCGTAGTGCCGGCTCAGCACAACGAAGCGCGGGCAACGTAGACGGCATGTAACCGATAGCGAGCCTCGACAGCACAACCGGCTGAGCAATAGTGCTACGGCTACCGCGACTACCCCACCGAAACCGCAGGTGGGCTCGCTTTCATCCGCGACGCCCAGAGCGCCGGGCTCACCCTCGCGGATCCGCTCCGTCCTCGCCTTGTGTGACGGCGGTTAGGCACCGTGCGGACACGTCGCCGCACTGATCGACCAGCACCTAAAGGGTGTCCCGTAACTGCTGGTCCTCTGGCTGTGCTCACGAGAAGCGTCAGCACACGGCATCGGGGCACGGTCGCTGCCTTCGACCTACCGGAACCAGCCGAAGAAATCCGTTGTCGTGCCGTCGCTGCCATCGCATGCTTCCGTGCGTGCAGACTGAAGACGACTCCACTGAGGCCGCCGTCACCTTGCCTGTGAGCGTGCGTGATCTACTGCCCCAGGATCTGCCGGCGTGCACTTGGGCGGGCTCGGACACCCACCTGCGCCACGTGGAACGAGAACTGGCGCGCGCTGCGGCGGGTGAGGTGGACTATCTGGCTGTATGCACTCCTGCGGATCTGCCGGTGGCGATTGGCGGCATCGATTACCAAGTCTCCGAGGGAGCCGGGATCCTGTGGCAGCTCGCCGTGCTGCCGGCGCTGCAGTCCTGCGGCTTGGGAACGCTGCTCGTCCGAGCAGCCGAACAACGGATCCGGGACCGCGGGCTGCGCAGGGTCGCACTCGCTGTAGAGGAGGACAATCGGCGGGCGCGCGCCCTGTATGAGCGCCTGGGCTACGTCGCATACGGCCGTGAGCCGGACGTCTGGGACGAAGAAGGGCCCGACGGGTCGATCCGTCGCCACGAGACGATGTGCGTTCTCATGCGAAGGAACCTCTGAACCCGCCGCAGCGCCACTTGCTCAACAGAGGCAGCCAGGATGGTCCTTGCGCAGGTCCCGAATGTACCAGTCGAATCGTGTGGCGTCGTTGCTGTGCGGTTGCTTGCGGGGAGTGAATCCTGCGCGTCGCGCGACTTCGGCGGATGCGGGATTCTCGGGATCGACCTGGATGACCGCCTCCTGCGCGCCCTCAGCGGCCGCGTACCGGGATGCCAGGAGGACCGCGCGGGTGGCCAGGCCACGGCCTCTCCAGGAGGGATAGAGGCCGTAGGCGACGTTCACCTGGCCGGGAGCCAAGCTCTCTCCTGTGAACCGCAGGTCGGTCGTCCCCGCGAGCACCTTGTCGGTGCCTGCCCGGATGCCGAAGGCGCGGAGCGGCCCGGCAGTGTCCCACTGTTCCCGGCAGTGCCGGAAGTACGCTTCCACGCCCTCGCGCGTGCCGGGACCTCCGTTGAGCCAGCGAACCAGCAGCTCGTCTTCCCCCGTGAGATGTGCCTCCACATCGTCCAGGCGCAACGGCGACAGCGTGATGACCCCGTCGGACAGCTCTATTTCATGCATCCGCCGATTCTTGACGGCGAAGCTGCGTCGCGCCATCGGATTCCGCGGGACGTCGTCAGAGCTGCTCCGCCACAGGAGACGATCTTGGTGTGGCTGGTGTGATCACGGCGTCAGAGCCGTCTGGATAGCTCCGTTCACTGGGCTGAGTCCGCGCTGCTTCGGCAAGCTGCTGACCGCACTGCGGCGTGAAGGCGCGGACACGGTCCGCAGAGGGCGACCGTGGAGCCTGTCGTTCGAGGACCGGGTCCTGCTGGTCACGGCGTACTGGCGCACGAACTTGACAATGCGCCAGCTCGCCCCGCTGTTCGGCATATCCAAATCCGCTGCCGACCGCATCATCGACCACCTCGGTCCGCTCCTGGCACTGCAACCTCGGCGCCGCTTCGCCAGAGACGCCGTGCTCATCGTGGACGGCACCCTGGTGCCCACCCGCGACCACACGATTGCCAGCGCACGCTCTTGTGGGCGCCGCGGCGGATCTTCTGGTCTGCGAGGAAGCCGAACCATCGCTCCACCTGGTTGATCCAGGAGGAGCCGGTGGGTGTGAAGTGCAGGTGGAACCGTGGGTGTCTAGCCAGCCACGTCTTGATGGCCGGTGTCTTGTGGGTGCCGTAGTTGTCGCAGATCAAGCGGACCTGAAGGTGCCCGGGAACCTCTTTGTCGATCTTGATCCCGCCCGCAATCGCCGCCCCCGCTGGTCCTCCTCTCGGACCTCGGCACGGGCACGGAACGAGAGGCAATCATCGGAGCCGACTGCCCACGCAGCCCCCGAGGTGTTGACTCTGTGGGCCGTTACCCGCGGGGAGAACAACAGCGTCGGCCTGACCTACCTCGCCCGCCGCCCTGCCGGAGCCGGCATTACGCAACGGCTTCGCCGCTCCGGCAAGTGCGGAGCACTCACAGGGCCGTGAACCCGAACTCGACGAGGTTGCGCTGGTCCGCTCACCGGACGAGCTGGCGGGCCTGATCGGGCCGCACGCGAACTACTTGGAGCCGATTGTCCGTCGCTACACCGGCGGCGTTGACGCCCGATGTAGCGCTCAGACGCCGGCGAGGCCGATGCGGAGGATCGCGGCGAACAGCTGGGTGCCCATTCTGGCGGTTAAGAGACAGTTGGGTGAGGTTCTCTCCTTTTCTCCTGCGCTACAATCCTTTACTAAACCATTACGCTCCATTGAGCGAGTGGGTGCTTTTGATGCGGATCGGCGGTCGTGGACGCCGGAGTGATGGGGGGACGTGACTTGACTCGATACAGCCGCGCCCTCTCTCTGCCCCGCATCGAGGCGGCGTGCAGCCCGCCCGCGTCGCGCACCTCCCGGTCTGTGCGCGTCGAGAACGCCGCTCGCGACAGCGTGCCTGATACCGGCGGCACCGGCTTCCGCCGCTAGCGCCTCAGGCGAAATCGGTTCGCCTGCGGGCCGTCCCCCTCTGACTGGCCGTTGACGTGCAAGCCCGCTGGGGCCGTCTTGATGTCGGACAGGACTCCGGCCGAGAGCGGCGAGTGTTGCAGAATCCCCCTGTCGAACGGGGCACTCCCGTATGCCCGGACCGTGCATTTGACCGGCCGTCGCTGGAAACCCGCACGTCTGTACCTGCGTTCTTTGGAGAACATCATGGAGCCCACGGCTCACGCCCGTATAACTTCCCTGCCCGGGGTCGGCACCCGCTACGACCTGGAGACCGACGCCGGTCGGCACGTATCTGTCGTCGTACACCAGGACGGACGGCGCATCCTCGCCTTCCACGACCCCGAGGACGACGACAACTGCCGCGACTCAGCCGCGCTCGAGCCACATGAGTCGACCGCTCTGGCGAAGCTGCTGACCCCCGACCCGGTCGCACATCTCCACCAGCACATCGAGATCGACCTGGTCACCGAGCACATTCCGGTCACCAAACGCTCGCCGTACGCCGGCCGCACCCTCGGCGCGACCCAGGCCCGCACCCGTACCGGCGCCTCGATCGTCGCCGTCCTGCGCCGTACCGCCGCCGTCCCGTCACCCACCCCTGACTTCCGCTTCGCCATCGGCGACACCCTCGTCGTCGTCGGTACCCGAGAAGGCGTCGACGCCGTCGCCGAACTGATCACCGGAGGATAGACGCCCGTGCACAACACGACAGCCATGCTTATCGAACTCGGGTCGATCATTCTCGCCCTGGGCCTGCTGGGACGCCTTGCCGGACGAGTGGGCTTCTCCCCCATACCCCTGTACCTGCTCGCCGGGCTCGCCTTCGGGCACGGCGGCATCCTTCCGCTCCAGGCCAGCGAGGAGTTCATAGCCACCGGCGCCGAGATTGGCGTCATCCTCCTGCTGTTGCTGCTTGGCCTCGAGTACAGCGCCTCCGAACTCGTCACCAATCTCAAGACCCAATACCCCTCCGGCGCAGTCGACTTTGTTCTCAACGCTGTACCGGGTGCCGCCGCCGCACTGATCCTCGGCTGGGGGCCGGTCGCCGCAGTCGCTCTGGCCGGTGTCACCTGGATCTCCTCCTCCGGCGTCATCGCCAAGGTCATGGGAGACCTCGGACGCCTCGGAAACCGCGAGACTCCGGTGATCCTCGGCGTCCTGGTGATCGAGGACCTGGCCATGGCCGTCTACCTGCCGATCCTCACCGCCCTGCTCGCCGGAGTGAGCCTGGCGGGCGGCACGATCACGCTGCTGATCTCCCTGGGCACGGTCGGCGCCGTCCTCTACCTCGCCTTGCGCCACGGCCGCCTGATCAGCAAGGCCGTCTCGTCCGACAACGCCGAAATGCTCCTCCTGGTCGTCCTCGGCCTCACGCTCCTCGTCGCCGGCATCGCCCAAGAACTCCAGGTCTCTGCGGCCGTTGGTGCCTTCCTCGTCGGCATCGCTCTGTCAGGAGAGGTCGCTGAGGGAGCGAGCAGCCTCCTGACCCCGCTGCGAGATCTGTTCGCCGCCGTGTTCTTCGTCTTCTTCGGCCTTTCCACAGACCCCGCCGACATCCCCCCCGTCCTTGTCCCCGCACTGATCCTCGCCGTCGTCACCGCCCTGACGAAGATCGCCACCGGTTGGTACGCGGCACGGCGCGCCGGCATCAAAACCGCCGGCCGCTGGCGGGCAGGAGGAACCCTCGTCGCCCGCGGCGAGTTCTCCATCGTCATCGCCGGTCTGGCCGTCGGAGTCGAGCCCCGTATTGGCCCCCTGGCCACCGCCTATGTCCTGATTCTCGTCATTATCGGCCCGCTCGCCGCCCGCTGGACCGAACCTCTCGCTCGCCGCCTCACCCGCCGCACCGCCGATAAGACACCGGTCGCGGCCCCCGAAGCGGAACGAACCGACGTCGCCCACACAGCCCGCTGACGCCGTCACCTCTTTGGGTAGCAGCACTGCCGGGGCAGCCCAGCCCGTTCTGGCTTGTTCTGGGACACCGACGACCGGCCCGATGGCGCGGCTGGGCAAAACCGGAGACGATACGGCTCGTGATGAGTGGGGCTGCGTGTGTCCAGCCAGCTGGTGTACCGACGACGTGCCTGGCCTGCCCTGAGGGGCTGGTAGTTGGGATTGCGCATGGCCGCCGTCCCGTGGAGCGGGCGAGCGCGGGAGGAATCGGAAGATGCTTGTTGAGTGGCGGACGCTGAGCACCGGCATCAACCCGGTACCCACATCGGTGCCCAGCCCTGTCAGCTGGATGGCCGCGTTCGTCACCGCGCCCCTCGTGGTCGGCGTCCTCAATCTGGCTGACGGGCACAGCGACCCGTTGATCGACCTTGTGGTGATGACGGCCCTGGCCGCCCTGTTGGGTGTGCGCGCTCGCTTTGCCGCCGGGCCTGGCACCGCGATCATCTGCTGGTTGTTCCTGAACGGCTTCGGTGCACCACCCATGGGCGAACTGTCCTGGGCAGGCGGCCACGATCTCACCAGACTCGTCTGCTTGCTGCTCGGGGTCGCCGGTGGCACTGCGATTGACCGTCTCACCATGGCCCGAGCCGCCTACCGACGCATCACGCCTGCCTGCTCTGACGGCACGGTCTCGCGATGAGCGGCAGCGAGAAGGAGATGCATCTTGCCTCCCGGGTTACCGGCCCTCTAAGGGCTCGCAGAGAATCAACATGCTGATTTGATCTCGGCGGGGCTGCTGTTCGCGAGGAACGCGGTGACGTCAGCAGGCGTGCGGAACCGGGCTGTCGAGGGTGGAATGGTGTAGCCGTGCTCGGCCAGGAGAGGCTGGATTTGGCGAACGGCCCTGGTGAGGGTGCTGCCGTTGACTCCGAAAAGCTGGGCGAGCAGGTCTCGGGTGCCGAGTTTGCGCAGGTAGAGGACGGTGGCCAGGACTCTGTCGGCGGTGGTCAGCTTGTCCTTGGCCCCTGCGCCGCGAGCACGGATACGCTCCCCGCCTCGCTGCTGGAGTCGTCCCTGCTCACGTAACCCGTCTAGTTTATAGGCCAGTTGGTCGACGAGTTCGTCCAGCTCCGGTTCCGGCATGCCGGTCAGCTCCGGGTTGCGCAGACATCCAGTGCAGGGCTGCGGGGATGGGCCGCCGGCTGACCGTGGGTTCTTGGCTGCGCTGGTGGTGTCGCGAGGTTGAGAGTGGAGGGTGTAGTTCGAGTCGCCGTGGAAGCGGTGCCGGTGCATGGGCAGGGCGTCGATGTCGCTGTCGGTGACCTTGATGCCAGTGTCGTAGATGCCCGGGTCGAGTTCGGCGTGGACTTTGAGCCCGGTGTGGGTGGTGGTCGCCGCGATGCTGTTCACGATGACGTCGTGGCTGGTCAGCGGGCGGCCTCGCCAGTTCATGGAGATGTGGGAGAACAGCCGGTGCTCGATCTTGTTCCACTTCGAGGTGCCCGGCGGCATATGGCAGACCATGATGTCCAAGCCCGTCTCGGCGGCCAGGGTCGCGAGTTCAGTCTTCCAAGCGCGGGTGCGGTAGCCGTTGGAGCCGCCTGCGTCTGCGGTGATCAGCAGACGGGTGGCCTGCGGTAGTCGTGTCTGCCACGGGCCTGCCACCAGCGTCGGATGGAGGCAACGGCGAACGCGGCGGTGTCGTGGTCAATGCCGACGCTGACCCATCCGGTGTTCGCGGCGATGTCATAGATCCCGTACGGGATGGCCTTGCCCGGTCCCTGCCGGTCCAGGAAGTCGTGCGTCTTGACCCGTACCGGCTCACCCTCGGGCCGCCACTGACGCCCGGCGTTCTTGTAGTCGCCGACGAGTTCCTTCTTCTTCGTATCCACACTGATCACCGGCTGACCAGTACCCATGTGCTCCCTGGCCCGCTCGTTGATGTAGCGGAACTGGACGTCACGGTCCGGATGCTGCTTGCCCTCGAGCGTCTTGGCGCCGGCCTGCAGACTGAAGCCCTCCTCACGCAGCAGGTCTCCGACCGTGTCCGCGCTCACCCTGTGCCCCTGATGGGTGAGCGTGGCCGCGAGGTTCCTGGTCGACTTCACCGTCCAACGCAATGGCGACATCGGATCGCCCCGCTCGTCAGGTTCCACCAGTGCCAGCAGGGCGGGCCGCAGACCCGGATCAAGGTCCACGGCCCTTTCCCGACCACCACCGGGCCTACGCACCCGTCCCAAAGGCGCCTCGCCGGCCTCCAACTCGTCCACCCCCTTCCGGACCGTCGTCTCGCTGACTTGGGCCGCCCGCACGACCGCCCGGATACCGCCGTGGCCCAGGATCCGCGCCTCGGCCCCCATCATCAGCCGGCGCTGCCGCTCGTCCAGATGCGGGAACAACACCCGGAACTTGATGGCGAGTTGATCTTGAGTCTCGTCAGCTATGCGCATACCACGTGAACGAGTTCACCCATGGGAAGCAACACGTTGATTCTCTGCGAGCCCTTTAACGAGCTCGTGCATGGTTACTGACCTTGAAGTCGTCTTGTCGTAGGGGCTGACGGTTGGTGATCGTCGCGGTATGCCAGAGGTACGAGGTATCCGCAGGGTGGGGGTCTGACCGCGGAGAGGCAAGCATTCCGTGAGCGGGTCCGGATGGCAGCGGTTGGGATGTTCGCCGATGGGCGGGGCAGTACGGAGATCGCCAAGGAGTTACGGGTCAGAGTCCGGTCGGTCCAGCGGTGGCGGCGGGCCTGGCAGGAGTCGGGCCAAGACGGGGTTCGGTCCCGTGGCCCGGTGTCCCGGCCGAAGCTGAGCGATGCGCTGTTCGCCGTCTTCGAGGAGGAGTTGGCCAAAGGTCCGGTCGCTCACGGGTGGCCTGATCAGCGGTGGACACTCGCCCGGATCAAGACCCTGATCGGGCGGCGGTTCCACAAGTCCATGACACTGTCGGGCATCTCCCAGATGCTGCGACGACATGGCTGGAGTCATCAGGTGCCCGCTCGTCGGGCCGTCGAGCGGGACGAGGCGGCCGTGGCCGGCTGGGTGAAGGACGTGTGGCCACAGGCGGAACGATCGCGGCGGCGCTCGGGGCCTGGCTCGTCTTCGAGGACGAAGCCGGCTTCTCGATGGGGTCTGCCAAGATTTTCGTGACGCGGTAACGGAGCGTCATACCTGGCTGGAGTGCTATGCCCGTGCTGCCCTGCGCCGGTGACGCGCCGGTCGAGGCAGCGGGACGCTGCAATCGTGTGAGCGAATGTTGCAGAAGCTCCTCCCGCACCTGGCTGCAGTTGTGGTGGAGCGGGTGCGGGTGACGGAGGACAAGGTACTGGTGGTCGCGCGGACCCGGGACGGCACGGCCGTGCCCTGTCCCGACTGCGGTACACCTGCTCGGCGAGTACACAGTCGCTACCGGCGGCGTCTGGCTGATGCCGCCCTCGGCGGCCGCCCGGTCGTCATCGAGCTGTAGGTCCGGCGTTTGTTCTGTGACACTGCCTGCTGCCCTCGCCGGACCTTCGCCGAGCAGGTGCCGGAGCTGACCATGAAATACGGTCGCCGCACAGCGCCCTTGCCGAGATCGTGCAGGTGATCGCTCTGGCGGGGCGGGCAGGCGCTCGGCTCACGGCCGTCCTTCACATCCCCGTCAGCCGGACCACCTTGCTCAACGTGATGCCGGATCCGCCCCGACCTGCGTTACGCGTGCTCGGTGTCGACGATTTCGCAACCCGCCGGGGCCGACGCTACGGAACCGTGCTCGTCGACCTGGACTCCCATCGCGTCGTGGATTTGCTCCCAGGCCGGGAGAAAGCACCTCTGGTCGCCTGGCTGTCCGGTCATCCCGGGATCGAGATGATCTGCCGGGACCGAGCCGGCGCCTACGCAGAGGCAGCCGGCGTCGGTGCACCTCAGGCCCGACAGGTCGCCGACGCCTGGCACTTGTGGGACAACCTGGCCCACGCGGTCCAACGCACCGTGATCGCCCACCGGTCCTGCTTGACGCCATCGCCTGCGAAGCACGCCGAGCCCATGCCGGAAAGTGCGCCCGACCCCGCCCTCAACCCGGACACCGGCACCGGCACCGGCACCGAAAAGTGGCTGGTCACCCGCACCCGAGAGCGCCACCAGGCCGTCCAGGACCTGCTGGCTCGGGGATGGACGATCAGCGCGATCGGACGCGAGCTCGGCCTGGCCCGACACACCGCCCGCCGCTATGCACGCTGCGAGAACCCCGAGGCCCTCGCCGACCGCGCCATCCGCACCACCCGGCTGGATGCCTGGCGGCCTACCTGGTCAGCCGCTGGAACCAGGGCTGCACGAACGCCTCCGCACTCTTCCGGGAAATCCAGGCCCAGGGCTATCCAGGCCGCACACCACAAGCCGTCCGCCGCTTCCTGCGCCCACTGCGTGATACACCCGTTCGGCACCGACGCCCTCGGCCGGGACATCCTCGCCCGCATCGCCCACGGTGCGCTCAACACCCTCGGTATCGCCCTCGCGGTGAGCGCCCTCGCCCTCGTGACCGGCATCCTGCTGGGCCTGCTGCCCCGGCTGTCGGCTCCGATCGTCGACACCGTCAACGCCCTGCCGCCCGTCCTCGTCGGCTCCTCGTCACCGGGATCGCGGGCAGCGGCCCGTAGACACCCCCGCTGGCCGTGGCCGTCGTCGCCTGGTCCCCCCTGGCCACCCACACCGCCGCCCTGCTCCAGCAGGAGCGCGCCACCACCCACGTGGCGGCCACCCGCACGCTGGTCGCCGGGCCCTGGTACGTGCTGTGGCGCGTGCTCCTGCCCGCCGTCCTGCCGCCCGTCGCCCGCCACGCCCTGCTCCGGCTACCCGGCATCGCCCTGGCCCTGGCCGCCCTCAGCTTCCTCGGCCTCGGCGCCCAGCCCCCCTCCCCGGAGTGGGGTCTGCTGATCGCCGAGAACCAGCCGTACGCCGAACGCGCGCCGTGGGCGGTCCTCGCCCCGACCGCCGTCCTCGCCCTGCTCGGGGCGCTGGCCGTGTCCGGCGGCCGGCGGTGTTCGCCTGCCCCGCCTGAAGCGGAACTCCCGGCCCGGAGCGCGGCCCGGACCTCCCGCGCCCCAGGTTCCGCCGGACATGGAGCCGCCGCGTGCCGACACCGCCCTCACCGCCGCGTCCACCTCCCCCTCCCACACCTCATGAGCGACCTGATGTCCCGCGTCCTGCGCCGCCGCTCCGCCGCACGATCCCCGCGCGAGCGGACCTGGAAGCACCTATCACCGCTCCTGCGGCTGCTGATCCTGACCCAACTCGCCTTCAAACGTGGGCTTCTACGCCGTTCTGCCGTTCCTCGCCACGCACCTCGGCACCGCGATCGGCATGGCGGGCTGGATGGTCGGCTTCGTCCTCGGCCTGCGCACCTTCAGCCAGCAGGGGCTGTTCGTGGTCGGCGGCTGGATCGTCGACCGTCACGGCGTACGCCCCCTCGTCCTGGTCGGCTGCGTGCTGCGGATCGCCGGCTTCGCCTGCCTTGGGTACGCGGAGGCGACGTGGACCGTGATCGGCGCCGTGCTGCTGATCGGGGTCGCCGCCGCCCTGTTCTCCCCGGCGGTGGAGTCCGAGGTCGCCCGGCAAGCGGTGATCTGGGAGGAAGAGGGCCACGGCTCACGCACCCGGGTACTGGCCCTGCTCAGCGCGGCAGGGCAGGTCGGCGCCTTCGTCGGCCCGCTGCTCGGCGCCCTGCTGCTCGCCGTGGACTTCCGCACCATCTGCCTCGCCGGAGCCGGGGTCTTCGTCCTCGTCCTGGCTGGGCACATGTGGCTGATGCCGCAGCACATCCCCGGCCGGGTCGGCATCCGGGAACGCGGCGGGATGCGCGTGCTGCTGCGCAACCGCCGCTTCCTCTCCCTGTGCTGTCCGTACGGCACCTACCTGCTCGCCTACAACCAGCTCTATCTCGCCCTGCCGGACGAGGTGCAGCGCGCGACCGAGTCCCAGGAGGCCCTGTCCTGGCTGTTCGCCCTGTCCTCCCTGCTGGTCGTGTGCGCCACCTGCCGGTTTCAGGGACCCTCCAACCAGCCCAGTGGATGCAAGCCGGCGTCTCCGTCGAGGACAGCCGGTTCTCCTGCCGCCTCCGTGAACGCGGTGAGGGCGTCGATCAGGACCGAGCGCTGTTCCGGAGCAAGGCGCTCCACGATCGCCGCGATCTCCTGTCGTCGTGAGGCGGTGACCTCGTCCACCAGCCTGCGTCCCTCGTCCGTCACCCTGAGCGCCGTCTCGCGTCGGTTGGCGGGATTGGTCTGGCGGTCCGCCAGGCCGGCCGCGATCAGCCGATCGATCATGCGCATCGCGGTCGAAGGATTGACACCGAGCCGGTCGGCCAGCACCACCAGCTTGGCCGGGCCGCGGGTGCACAGCACCACCAGCAGTCGGAACTGTGGGAGCGTCACACGGTCCTCGACAGCCGCCAGAGAGCGTGCGGAGACAGCGACCAGCAGACGGGAGGCGGTCAGCACCGCACGGGTCACCGCATCAACGTCATCCATGCCCCGCAGGGGCTTCGAGCTCTCGGCCACCGCCCCTTTCTACCGTGCCCGAGCTGCTCCACTACCCGCACCCCAGCAAACCGGCGCCGCGGACCTACGCAGGATCGTGGTATCGGAGCAGCAGCATGGCCGCATCGTCGCCCAACGGCCCCTCGACGTGCTCGACTGGGTCCGCCCGCAGAGTCTGGAGAGCCGCCTCGGGGTCCGGGTCCTCGAGCAGGACCGCTCGCTCACTGAGGGGATAAAAGCGGTCCGTTCGGTCGCGGGCCTCCGTGACACCGTCGATGTACAGCAGGAGTTGGTCCCCGGGACGGAAGACTGCGTCGTACGGCTCCGGTCCGCTCGTGCCGCTCATTCCGAGGCCGAGCGGCAGCGCGATGCACGGGGGCTCGGCGAAGTCCACTGTGCCGTCGGAGCGAACGAACAGGGGAGCTGGGTGACCGTAGTTGAGCAGAGTGACGCTTTGATAGTCACCGATCTCCGTCAGCACCGTGGTGACGAACTTCTCGCCCCTCAGTTCCCGGTCGGCAGCCCGTTCGAGCCGTGCGCCCACGGACCGCAGGTCGGGTTCGTCATACGCGGCCTCCCGGAAGGCACCGAGTACGACAGCCGCGGTCTCGACCGCCTCCAGGCCCTTGCCCTGGACATCGCCCACGATCACGCGTCTGCCGCCTGGTGAGGCGACGACCTCATGCAGGTCCCCACCTGTACTGGGCAGCCTGGACCAGTTCTCGGCACCCGACTGCTGCTTCTCCTCTCCATGGGACGCGGCTGCGAGGCGAGCCGGCCAGTGGTCATCGAGGCCGTCGAGCGTGACCGCAGGGCCGCTTCTGGACGGTGGCCCGCAGGTACGGCCCTCGCGCCCCGTGGTACCGGAGCCTCTGCGAGACCCCTCAGGCCACCACCCAAGCCGAAGGCGTAACCACGCCGTGCCGGCACCCCTTCTGACGGCAGAGGAAGGCGCCCGGATCACGGCCCTGAACATCTCGGCGCTGACATCCGTACTCCCTGCTGCGCGCCGTGCCAGCCGCCGACAGACAGCTCCCGACCACATAAACGACAAGTTCCCATGCCAAACCGGGAGGCATCATGCGTCCGAACCGACGCGCGGCACAGTCCAGGATCTCGCTGCGGGCAATCGCGGCCATCGTCGCGCTCTGCGCCGCCGTGAGCACCATGCTCATCGTGGTGCGGGGCGATGACGGCGAAGCAGCGGCCAGTCCGGCGGCCACGGGCGTTCCGCGCCACAGCAGTGACCATTCCGCTGGCCCCGACGCGCGGCCCGGCACCGACGAGACCGGTACGCAAACGGCAACAAAGGGGCCGCAGCCCGCGACGGAGGTGGACAGGACCTTCCTTGTGCAGGTGCGGCAAGCCGGGCTGTGGGAAATTCCCGCAGGCCGGCTGGCTCAGACTCACGCCTCCAGCGAAGCCGTCAAGCGCGCCGGACTGCACTTGATCGACGGACACAGCAAGCTCGACCAGCTGGTCCGCGAGGATGCCAGGATCCTCGGCGTCGAGCTTCCCGACCAGGCAACCCCGGAACAGCAAGGCTTCGTCCGGCAGATGGAGAACGCCCGAGGAGCCGAGTTCGACCGCATCTTCGCCAACCTCCTGCGTGCCTCGCACGGAAAGATCTTCGCCACGATCGGTGAAGTCAGGGCAGCAACCCAGAACGACCTGATCCGCCGCCACGCCCGCCAGGCCAACCAGACCGTCCTCGACCACCTCGAAGTCCTGGAGGACACCGGACTCGTCGGCAGCGCAACCCTGCAGGAAGTCGAAGCCGCGGTGACACAGAAGTAGGACTCGCCCCCGGAAGGGGCACAAGGTGCGGAGCGTAAGCCCGAACCCTGGAACTCTTCTTTGCACTGTGCAATCCTCGTCTGTGAGGAGGGCCCTGTGAATGGTCGGCCACTGCCGGGGAGCTCCGCGCTGGCACGGTGACGCAGCTCAACACGGCCCCGACCCACCGGCGCCCTCCTCACCAAATGAATCCGGTCGGAGAGAAGCGGCAGCTGCAAAGCGTCTGCGGCAATGGGTCCGGTCATGCTCTGTGACGCAGCTCGGCTTCCCTCCCCCCCCAGCCAGGGATACTTAGCGCGTACGGGGGTTCGAGCGCATCTGATCTAGCCAGGCGGTTTCGTTCGGATCAAGGTGGGGGCGAGTGATGACGGCAATTCCCGGCTGACATCCTGGGGCGATGCGATCTAGGGTCCGTCTTCAAATTGATCTTGCCCAGAGCAGGAGTGATGCGAGTGTGACCGCTGCTTCGTAGGAGGTGGCGGTCTTCTCGTAGCGGGTGGCGATGCCTCGGACCTTTGAGCTGGTTGAAGCAGCGTTCGACGGTGTTGCGGCGGCGGTAGATCTCGCTGTCGAAGGCTGTGGGTCGGCCACCTCGGCGGCCTCGGCTCCGGCGGTGCCGTTTCTGGTCGCTCTTCTCCGGGATCGTGTGTCCGATGCCGCGTTTGCGCAGGTAGGCGCGGAACCCTCGTGAGCTGTAGGCCTGGTCGGCGATAACGTGGTCCGATCGGCAGCGGGGCCGGCCCAGGCCAGCGCGGGGCACCCGGATGCGTTCGAGCAGCGGTCGTGCGCAGATGCCGTCGTGCCGTTGACCGGGAGTCATCAGTACGACCAAGGGCCGACCGCGGCCATCACAGGCAAGATGGATTTTGGTGGTCAGGCCTCCTCGGGATCGGCCGAGGGCGTGATCGTCCGGTTCGTCCGTCCGGCGCTTCCCCCTTTTCGCCCCGTGGCGGCGGCATGCTGGTGGGCGCGGATGATGGTGGAGTCGATCTGGACCAGCCAGTCAATGTCACCCGCCGCATCGGCCTGGGCCTGGATCTGCTGCAAGGCCCGGGTGAACACTCCGTCGATGGCATAGCGGCGGAAGCGGGTGTAGACCGACTTCCACGAGCCGTAACGTTCCGGCAGGTCACGCCAGGAAACTCCGGTCCGGATCTTGTAGACCATCCCGTTGATGACCCTGCGGTCCTCCGCGCGAGGCCGGCCTCTGCCGGCACTCGGTATCAGTGGGGCCAGCAACTCCCACTCGGCATTGGACAGTTCATGGCGACGAATCACGACACCATGATCCATCATCGAACGATCATTTGAAGACGGACCCTAGAACCGGCGTCACCGAGAACGGCCTGCGGCATCTGCTCAATGAGTGGGATCCGATCGGCGTCGCTGATCATGTGCAGGACGAGTACGACTGCATGCTCGCCCTCTCCTCCAGCGGCTCCGGGGTGGCGCCGACCAGACGGAGATCTGTGAGTTTCTGCGGCACGAGCTGGAGGATCACTTCGGTCATACCCCTCTGCCGCCAGAGCCGGAAGCGATGGCGGCCCGACTGATGACCTGGTGGACAGCTGCCGGCAAGGCCGATGGCACCGGCTACGCGTAGTCGCTCCCTCCAAATCGTCTGCCCGTTTGTCCGGGTGTGCCGTTGACAGACGCGCAGTGGGCGCGGATCGAGCCGTTGCTTCCAGACCGGACACCAAGCAGGGTGGCCGGTGGCGGGACCACCGAATAGTGATCGACGCCATCGCCTGGAAGTTGCACCGGGGCGCAGTGGGTGCAGCCGCCCGCAGCGCGGATCAAGGAGGAAGAGGGATGGACGAGTTCCTGCATGCTACGGCGACGTTCCCCATCGTGCTGTTCTCCGCGGCACTCGTGGTCGTGGCGTCCCCCTGTCGGTGTCCGCCTCGCTGCTTGAGTTTCTGAAGCTCGCCTGGGCGGACGAGTCGGCAACCGGATTGAGCTGCGCACACTGCGGCTACGTCCACCTCTTCGTCAACAAGAACATCAGGCTGCACCGCGCCGGCAAGTGACACAGCAGGATCTCGAACGGCGAGCTGTCGAAGCGGAAACCCGACTTCGACCTCGTCAGTCGGACCCGCGCCGAGCACCGTGGTCCCGTGCGAACGCGACGAATGTCGCCGCACCGGTTCCCTGTGCGGGGAGGAAGCGCTGCTCGAGGATGAGCGCGAGGTCCTCAAGCGCCGTGCCCAGTAAGTCTCCGCACAGGCGGACGTCGTCGCGTTTCGTGGTAGCGGCCAGTTCGGCAAGCTCCTGCGCGTATCCGATGTTGTTGGCGAGGGATGTGTGCTCGTCGCCGTCGTGGAAGTAGTAGGACTCGGCGTACTGGAGCAGATCTACGGACACGGTGGCAACGCCGGAGGCCAGGCTGTCGAGGATGGACGCCCCGGCGGCGGAGTCCAGTTGTCGCGTCGTGGTGCGGGTGCGCCGTAGGTGGGAAAGGCGCAGGGCCAGTGCGCGGCGGCGGGCCAGGGCGGGGTAGATGCCGAGGACCCAGGTGACGGCGGCGGTCAGCAGGGCGAAGCCGACGATGGCTTCCATGGGCCCGAAAATGCGCACCCATCCGTTCTCCGGGGCGATGTCGCCCAGGCCGAGGGTGGCCACGGTGACCATGGAGATATAGAGCGCGTCCAGAAACCCCGCATGCTCGGCAGGTTCCAGGCCGGCGGTGAAGGAGAAGGCGTCGGGCAGATGCGGCCAGTAGACGAGTGCCCAGCCGATCGTGACGGTGGACGCCCACAGCGCCACCACCGTGACCATGGCGAGCGGGCCGGCCAGACCGGCGGCGCGACAGCGGCCGAGCCGGGAGGACAGTCGCCAGAAGGCCGTCATGACGCGCCGGCTCAAACCTCCGTGGCGCGTGGGGTGCCAGAGCGTGTGAAACACATCCCGCAGGCTGACCAGGACGAGACCTGCTCCGGCCAGTGTGACAAGCCACTTCATTGAGGTGTCTCTTCCCTCTCCGGTTGTTGGCAAGGACAGATCGCGCGGAATGGTCCCACCTCGTGAGGTTCGGTCGCCTTGTTGAGCGACCTATCGTGTTCCGGTCCTCGCCGTCGAGTGTTCGGCAACTGCTTCCAGGTTGTGGGTGCTCGGCTGCCCGCGGTTCGTCATCACCGCGGGACCTGTGGATGTGGGGCAGGGCCGTGCGGCCTCTCGTCACGCATTGATCCGATATGTCACTCTACGTAGGCACGCAGTGTCCCGCTCGATCGAGAGCGGCGAACGTTCGTACGCACAAGTCGGAGGAACAGATGCGCAGGGCCAAGCGGAACGAACGCTCCACGCTGACGGACGAAGACCTCGCCGCTCTGGACACCCACTGGAGGGCCGCCAACTACCTGGCCGCCGGGCAGATCTATCTGATGGGCAATCCGCTGCTCAAACAGCCGTTGGAACCCGCCCACATCAAGCCGCGCCTGCTGGGGCACTGGGGTACGTCACCCGGCCTCAACCTGGTGCACACGCACCTGAACCGGATCATCAGGCAGCGGGACATCTCCGCGCTGTGCGTCTGGGGGCCCGGTCACGGCGGCCCCGCCGTGCTCGCCAACAGCTGGCTGGAGGGCAGTTACAGCGAGACCTATCCCGATGTGAGTCGGGACGAAGCCGGGATGGAACGCCTCTTTCGGCAGTTCTCCTTCCCCGGCGGGGTCCCCAGCCACGTCGCACCCGAGACCCCGGGGTCCATCCACGAGGGCGGTGAGCTCGGCTACGCCCTGTCGCACGCCTACGGCGCCGCCCTCGACAACCCGGAGCTGCTCGTTACCTGCGTCATCGGCGACGGCGAGGCCGAGACCGGGCCGCTCGCCGCCTCCTGGCACTCCAACAAGTTCCTCGATCCCGTTCACGACGGAGCCGTCCTGCCGGTCCTGCACCTCAACGGCTACAAGATCGCGAACCCGACCGTGCTCGCCCGGATCCCCGAGGCGGAACTCGACGAGCTGCTGCGCGGATACGGGCACGAGCCCCTGCACGTCACCGGCGACGACCCCCGCGAGGTGCACCGTGCCATGGCGGCCGCCATGGACACCGCCGTCGACGGCATCGCCAGGATCCAGCGGGACGCGCGGGCCGGCGGCGCGACCGAACGCCCGCGCTGGCCCCTGATCGTCCTGCGGACGCCGAAGGGCTGGACCGGCCCCGCCGAGGTCGACGGGCAGCCGGTCGAAGGCACCTGGCGCGCCCACCAGGTCCCGCTCGCCGCAGTACGTGACAACCCCGCGCACCTCGCCCAGCTGGAGCAATGGCTGCGCTCGTACCGCCCCGAGGAGCTCTTCGACGAGCACGGCAGGCCCCGCCCCGAGGTTCTGGCCTGCGTACCGGAAGGCGACCAACGGCTCGGCGCGACCCCGCACGCCAATGGCGGCCTGCTCCTGCGGGAGCTGCCCATCGCGCCGCTCGAACGGTTCGCCGTACCCGTCGACAAACCCGGCGCGACGCGGCACGAACCCACCCGGATCCTCGGCGACCTGCTGGAAAGCGTCATGGCAGACACCGCCCACCGCCGCGACTTCCGCCTCGTCGGACCGGACGAGACAGCGTCCAACCGCCTCCAGGCGGTCTTCGAAGCGAGCGGCAAGGCCTGGCAGGCCGGGACCCTGGACAGCGACGAGCACCTGGACCGGCACGGCCGCGTGATGGAGATCCTCTCCGAGCACACCTGCCAGGGATGGCTGGAGGGCTACCTCCTCACCGGCCGGCACGGATTGTTCTCCTGCTACGAAGCGTTCGTCCACATCGTCGACTCGATGGTCAACCAGCACATCAAGTGGCTCAAGACATCCCGTGCACTGCCCTGGCGCGCCCCCGTCGCCTCCCTCAACTACCTGCTGACCTCACACGTCTGGCGCCAGGACCACAACGGCTTCTCCCACCAGGACCCGGGCTTCGTCGACCACGTCCTCAACAAGAGCCCCGAAGTCGTCCGGGTCTACCTCCCCCCGGACACCAACACCCTGCTGTCCGTGGCCGACCACGCGCTGCGCAGCCGCGACCACGTCAACGTCATCGCGGCCGGCAAGCAGCCGTACTTCGACTGGCTCTCGCTGGAGGAGGCCCGTCTGCACTGCGCGCGCGGCCTGGGCGTCTGGGAATGGGCGGGGACCGAAACCGCCGACGGGGAGCCCGACGTTGTGCTCGCCTGCGCGGGCGACGTCCCGACCCAGGAGGTCCTCGCGGCGGCCGGTCTGCTGCGCCGCCATCTTCCGGACCTCGCCGTACGCGTTGTCAACGTGGTCGACCTGGCCCGCCTCATGCCGCAGGAGGAGCACCCGCACGGCATGAGCGACCCCGAGTACGACGCGCTGTTCACGACCGACAAGCCGGTGATCTTCGCGTACCACGGCTATCCCTGGCTGATCCACCGGCTCGCCTACCGCCGCACCGGCCACCCCCACCTGCACGTGCGCGGCTACAAGGAGACGGGGACCACCACCACGCCCTTCGACATGGTCGTGCGCAACGACCTCGACCGCTACCGCCTCGTCATGGACGTCATCGACCGCACCCCCGGGCTCGGCGTGCGCGCGGCCGGCGTACGCCAGGCCATGGCGGACACCCGCACCCACCACCACGCCTGGATCCGCGAACACGGCACAGACATGCCGGAGATCGCCGACTGGACCTGGGACGGGTGAACCGCGTCGTGCCGGCCGTGTCCTCCACCGGGCGCACCGGGCGGCTCGGCAGGATGGGCACGGAGGGTCGCCACCACCCCGGCCGGCAGACGCCGGCCGCCGTCCGAGCGGGAGGTGCGGGATGACGGTACGTCCATGCGTCGTCGCCTGTGGCTCCGTCCGCGTGGCGTGGTGGCCGTGAGCGGCGGTGGGCGCGCCGTCCGGCACCATGGCGGATCTCCCGTGTGGCGGGATGTGCGGGCGGTCGTCTTCGACACCGACGGGGTGATCACCGACTCCGCACGGGTGCACGCCGCGGCATGGAAGGCGGCCTTCGACGCCTGTTTGCGGGACCACGTTCCCGCGGACTCCCGGCTGCGACGGCCGTTCGACATCCGCGACGACTATCTGCGATACGTGGACGGCAAGTCGCGATTGGACGGCGCAGCCTCTTTCCTCGACTCCCGCGGTCTGACGCTGCCGCCCGGTCACCCCGACGACCGCCCCGGAACCGGCACGGTCGCGGCCGTGGCCGCGTACAAGGAGCGGATCTTCATGGAGCGGCTGCGCGAGGGCGGCATCGAGGCCTATCCCGGCACCGTGCGCCTTCTTGAGGCGCTGCGTGAGCGGGGTGTGCCCCTGGCCGCTGCTTCGGCGTCCCGGCACGCGCCCGAGCTGCTGGCCCGGGCGGGGGTCCTGCCGCTCTTCGACGCCCTGGTGGACGGCGCCGAGGCCGCCCGGCTTCACCTGCCCGGCAAGCCCGACCCGGCGCTGTTCCTGGAGGCGACAAGGAGGCTCGGGGTGCCCGCCGGGCAGGCCGCGGTCGTCGAGGACGCTCTGGCCGGTGTGGAGGCGGGCGGGCGTGGCGGATTCCGGCTGGTGGTGGGAGTGGATCGCACGGCCGGCCCGGACACCGGGGCCGCGCTGCTGCGGCACGGTGCGGACATCGTGGTCCGGGACCTGTCCGAACTGCTCACCGAGGACGTCAAGGAGTGACGATGCCCGAGTGGACCTGGGAATACGCGGGCTACGAGCCAGTGAAAGAGCGGCTGCGGGAAGCACTGTGCACCCTGGGAAACGGGTACTTCGCGACGCGCGGGGCGGCACCGGAGTGCGCTGCTGACGCCGTGCACTATCCGGGCACGTACGCGGCCGGTTGCTACAACCGTCTCGTCTCCACCGTCACCGGGCGCCCGGTCGAGAACGAGGACATGGTGAACCTGCCCAACTGGCTGCCCCTGCGCTTCCGCATGGCAGCCGGCCCGGGTGAGGAGGCCGCTGAGTGGTTCGTCCCGGACAGTGCGGCACTCGTCGAGCACGGCCAGAGCCTGGACCTGCGGTCGGGCACGCTGGAGCGCAAAACGCGGTACGCGGCTCCGGACGGCCGCGCTCTCGTCGTCCGGCAGCTGCGCCTCGTCTCCATGGCGGACCCGCATCTCGGAGCGCTGCGCACCGAGTTCACCGCCGACGGCTGGTCCGGTGGCATCGAGGTGGAGGCCTGCCTGGACGGTTCGGTGACCAATAGCGGCGTGGCCCGCTACCGGCAGCTGAACGGCAGCCACCTCGTCCATGTCGACGTGGGGGACGCCGCTCCGGGCACGGTGTGGCTGCGGTGCCGCACCAGCACGTCGGACATCCGTATCGGGATGGCGGCCCGTACGACGGCGGAGGGCGCCGCGGAGGATGTACGCAGCGCTCACGAGCCCCTGCGCGCCGTTCAGACCTTCCGCCTGGCACTGGAACCGGGCCGT
This sequence comes from Streptomyces albidochromogenes, assembly GCF_005981925.1. GTDB lineage: Bacteria > Actinomycetota > Actinomycetes > Streptomycetales > Streptomycetaceae > Streptomyces > Streptomyces albidochromogenes. The sequence continues at coordinate 32,876 of NZ_VBVX01000001.1, read as the reverse complement.
ACCGCCGTGGTGGACAAGACCGTGGCGCTGCAGACCTCCCGCGATCCGGCCATCAGCGATCCGCTGCACGCCGCCGTCGACCGGGTGGGCCGGGCGCCGGGCTTCGACACGCTGCTCGCCTCGCACGCCGCGGCCTGGAAGCAGTTGTGGCGCAGGGCCGAGCTCGACGTGCCGGGCGAGGCCGGAAGCATTTTGCGCCTGCACCTCTTCCACGTGCTGCAGACGCTCTCCCCCCACACGGCGGACCTCGATGTGGGCGTGCCGGCCCGCGGTCTGCACGGGGAGGCCTACCGTGGACACGTCTTCTGGGACGAGCTGTTCGTGCTGCCCTACCTGAACCTGCACTTCCCCGAGGTCTCCCGCGGCCTGCTCCTTTATCGCTATCGGAGGCTGGAGGCGGCCCGCAACGCCGCCCGCGACGCGGGGCGGGCTGGAGCCTGCTATCCGTGGCAGAGCGGCAGCGACGGCCGGGAGGAGACGCAGCTGCTGCACCTCAACCCGCGTTCCGGGCGCTGGCTTGCCGACCATTCCAGGCTTCAGCGCCACGTGGGCTCCGCCGTCGCCTACAACGTGTGGCAGTACTGCGAGGCGAGCGGCGACGTGGAGTTCCTGGAGACGAAGGGCGCCGAGATGCTGACGCAGATCGCCCGTTTCTGGGCTGGCTGCGCGACGTACGACGAGGCGTTGGGGCGCTACCGGATCCGGGGCGTGGTGGGGCCGGACGAGTACCACGAGGGGTACCCGGGCTCGGAGGTCCCTGGTCTGGACGACAACGCGTACACGAATGTCACCGCGGCCTGGGTCATCGCGCGCGCGGTCGACGTCGTTCGGACGCTCCCCGAACCGCGCCGACTGGAACTGTGTGAACGCACCGGCATCGACGACGGCGAACTGGCCCGTTGGGAGGACCTCTCCCGCCGGCTCCACGTGCCGTTCCACGACGGGGTGATCAGCCAGTTCGACGGCTACGGCGACCTCGCGGAACTCGACTGGGACGCCTACCGCGCCCGGTACGGCAACATCCGCCGCCTCGACCGCATCCTGGAGGCCGAAGGGGACTCGGTCAACCGGTACCAGGCGTCCAAGCAGGCCGATGTCCTGATGCTCGGCTACCTCTTCTCCCCCGCCGAACTGAGCGACCTGTTCCGAACACTCGGATACGAACTCGACGACGCGGCATGGCGCCGGACGGTCGACTACTACCTGCGGCGCACCAGCCACGGCTCGACCCTGAGCGGGCTCGTCCACGCCTGGGTGCTCTCCCGCGTGCGGCGCGAGGACGCGTGGACGTACTTCCAGGAGGCTCTGGAGGGCGACATCGCCGACCTCCAGGGCGGCACCACCGAAGAGGGCGTGCATCTCGGCGCCATGGCCGGCACCCTCGACCTGGTCCAACGGGGCCTGACCGGCCTGGAAACCCGGGAGGGGGCCCTGTGGCTCGACCCGGTGCCGTCGCCGAAGCTGTCGGAGTACGGGTTCTCCGTCCGCTACCACGGACACTGGGGCGTACGCCTGCGCACGCGGTCCAAGAAGCTGAGCATCAGCGTGCCGACCTCGGACCGGACGCCCATCGACGTCCGGCTGCGGGACCTGGAGATCTCCGTGCAACCTGGCGAATCGGTCGAGCTGGTCCTTCCCGACGAGTAGCGAACCCGGCTGTGGTGAGACCACTTGCTCGGCGCTTTCGCTGGTCCCGCGTCGGCGTCGGGGACTGTCGAAAGGCTGCCGCGACTGCACGACCGTTCCCTCGCGGCCTGCTGGTCGGCCTGCCCGGCCGATACTGTGGGTCTCGGGCCGCTGACCGACCTGAGGAGAATCCGGTGGGCGTGGACGAGCCGTTGTCACGGATGCCGCAGCTGCGTCTGGACGAGCTGCTGGAGGAACTGCAGGCTCGCATCAACGCCGCCCGGGGCACCCGTGACCGCGTGCACAGCTTACTGGAGGCTGTCGTCTCCGTGGGCCGCGAGCTGGACCTCGCACAGGTGCTGCGGCGGATCGTGGAAGCCGCAGCGCTGCTGGTCGACGCGCAGTACGGGGCGCTCGGCGTGATCGGTCCCGACGGCCGCAGCCTGTCGCAGTTCCTGACCGTCGGCATGACGCAGGAGCAGATCGCCAAGATCGGCCACCTTCCGGCGGGGCACGGACTCCTCGGTGAACTCATCCGTAACCCCGAGCCGCTGCTGCTCACCGACCTGGGCCAGCATGCCGCTTCGTACGGCTTTCCCTCCCACCACCCTCCGATGCACACGTTCCTCGGTGTCCCGATCCGTGTGCGGGACGAGGTGTTCGGCAACCTCTATCTGACCGACAAGCAGGGCGGGCAGGACTTCGACGCCGAGGACGAAGCCGTGATCTCGACCCTGTCGGTGGCCGCGGGGGTGGCCATCGACAATGCCCGCCTGTACGAGGACTCCCAGCGCCAGCAGCGGTGGCTCGGGGCGAACGCGGAGGTCACCAAAAGCCTGCTGTCCGGCAGCCCACGGATCGACGTGCTGGCACTGATCGCGCGGCGGGCGCGGGAGATCACCGGGGCGCGGCTCGCGGAAGTGTCCGTAGCCGTCGCGGGCACCGAGGACCTGGTCGTAGAGCTGGCCGTGGGAGTAGACAGCGAGGTCCGCCGGGGATTGGTGGTGCCGGTCGAGGGGACGCTTTCGGGGGCGGCGTACCGGGCCGGCACACCGGTGACCACCACGGAACTGGAGGGTGACGCCCGGTACACAGCCGGGCCGGGAAGGTACGAAGGGCTGGGGCCGGCGGTGGCGGTGCCGCTGGGGAGGGCGGCAGAGGAGGCGCGGGGCGTGCTGCTGCTGGCACGCACTGCGCAGGAGCCCGTTTTCACGGATGCTGAGCTCCAGCCGCTGCTCGGTTTCGCGGGGCAGGCCGCTCTCGCAATGGAGCTGGCCGAACGGCGGCGTGACGCCGAACAGCTGGCCCTGCTGGCTGACCGGGACCGTATCGCTCGGGATTTGCACGACTTGGCCATCCAGCGGCTGTTCGCCACAGGCATGACGCTGCAGAGCGCGGCTCGTCTCATCGGCGATGCCAGCGCCGCCGAGCGGGTGACACGGGCCGTCGGAGACTTGGACGAGACCATCAAGATCATCCGCTCGACGATCTTCGGGCTGCGTGCCCACGACGAGGGAGCGGGCCCCAGCCTGCGGGCACGCGCGGCCCGGGCCGTCGGTGAAGCCGCGATCACACTGGGACACCCGCCGCACCTGAGCATGGAAGGGCTGCTGGATACAGACGTCCCACCGCACGTGGCGGACCACGTGATGGCGGCGCTCCAGGAGGCGCTCAGCAACGCGGCCAAGCACGCGCAGGCGACCCGGGTGGAGGTGACGCTGCAGGCCACCGGAGAAGAGGTTGTCCTGACGGTTGCGGATAACGGCGTCGGCATCCCCCGCGGCGGCCGGCGCAGCGGGCTGAAGAACCTCACGGAGCGCGCCCAGAGCCTGGACGGGGCCCTGGAGATCCAAAGGCCGTCGGAGGGCGGCAGCCGACTTGTCTGGCGAGCCCCCCTGACCCACCAGAAGTAGCCCCCGCCAGCCGCCGCTGCGACAAGGGCCCGGGCGATGGTCAAGTCGAGTGTGGGGGCGCTGCGGGTAGTCAAGGGCGGGCATCGATTCTGCACCCCGTGCCGGGGCCCGGGGCCGACCGTCCCTCATCGGGGACCGACCGGCCCAGGCGCCAAAGCGTTCGCCGCGCCACGCTTGTAGTGAGGCAGTGAATCGGAAGAAGGACGACGCCATGAAGGCTCTTGTATTCCAAGGCCCGGGAAAGACGTCCTGGCAGGACGTTCCGGATCCGGGCATCAAGGACGCGGCCGACGCGGTCGTGCGGGTCGACGCCGTAACGATTTGCGGTACCGACCTGCACATCATCAAGGGCGATGTGCCGGAGGTCGTGCCCGGCACGGTGCTGGGGCACGAGGCTGTGGGCGAGGTCGTGGAGATCGGCAGCGAGGTACGCACCGTGCGACCGGGTGACCGAGTCCTCGTCTCCTGCATCTCGGCGTGCGGGCGCTGCCGCTTCTGCCGGGAGAACCGTTACGGGCAGTGCCGCGGAGGCGGTGGCTGGGTGCTGGGCCACCTCATCGACGGGACGCAGGCCGAATTCGTACGCGTGCCCTTCGCGGACCTGTCGGTCCATCCACTGCCCAGCTCCGTCGACAGCCACGACGCGGTCCTGCTGGCCGACATCTTCCCCACCGCCTACGAGGTCGGCGTCCTCAACGGGAGGGTGAGCCCCGGTGACACGGTCGTGGTGGTCGGCGCCGGACCCATCGGTCTGGCCACCATCGCGGCCGCCCGGCTGTACACACCCGGGAAGATCATCGCTGTCGATCTCGCCGAATCGCGGCTGGCCGCCGCACGTGCCCTCGGTGCCGATGCCACTGTTTCGGCCGCCGAAGAGCCGGAAGCGCTGGTCGCGGACCTGACCGAAGGATTGGGCGCCGATGTCGTCGTCGAAGCGGTCGGGGTACCCGAGACCTTTGAGATGTGCACCCGGATGGTGCGCCCTGGAGGCTGCGTCGCGAACGTCGGCGTCCATGGCAAGCCCGCCTCCCTGCACCTCGAAGATCTGTGGATCAAGGACGTCACGATCACCACGGGACTGGTCGACACCAATTCGACCCCGCTGCTGCTGCGCATGATGGCGGCGGGACGGCTGCCCTCCGCCGAACTGGTCACTCACCACTTCGAGCTGGGGCAGATGCAAGAGGCGTACGAGGTGTTCTCCCGGGCCGCGGAGACCGGCGCGATCAAGGTCGTGCTGGGCGGTCCCCGGCATGACGCTGTCACGCTGCCCACCTAGCGGGGGCGCCCAGCTGGAGTCGCAGTCATCCGCCGAACAGCACCAACAAGGGGCGCGACATGGGAAAAGCCATCACCGCGGGCATCGACGGCTCCGCCGAGAGTATCGCCGCCGCCGAATGGGCAGCGCGTGAGGCCGTGCTGAGGGACCTGCCGCTGACGCTGCTCCACGCGGGGTACGAACCGCTTCCCCGTAGCCACCTACCGGAGATCGACGTGCCGGCCGAGCGGGAGAACCTCACTCTGGACACCGTCGGACGAAGGCTCCTGTCGGTCTACCCCGGCCTGGGGCTCGTCCCCCGCCGAGTTCCCGAGCCCCCGGTCGAGGCTCTGCTCGCAGCAGCGGAAAGCTCCGAGATGCTGGCACTGGGCTCGTACGGGTTCAGCGGAATCGGAGGCTTCATGATCGGTTCAGTGGCCCTGGACGTGACGGCCCGTGCCCGTGGGCCGGTCGTTCTCGTACGGGCCGGTGAACGGGCCCGGGACGAGCACGTCGGCACCATCGCGGGCTCTGCCCTGGCTCCCTACCGCCCCGTTGTTCTTGGCATCGACCTGGAATCCGCCGGCGAGGCGCTGCTCACGTTCGCCTTCCAGACGGCGGCCGCCCGGGACGCGCCGCTGGAGATCCTGCACGCCTGGCGGCCCGGCGCACAGAGCGTGCGGGACGACAAACAGCGGGCGCTGAGCGCTGTACTGCAGCCGTGGGGTGCGAAGTACCCGGACGTCGACGTGACGGGCCAACTGGTCGAGGGGCGTGCAGCGCATCGCCTGCTCATGGCTGCCGACCGGGCGAGCCTGGTCATCGTCGGACACCGCGACTCGGCCGGCGCGCGTCTGGGCCCGGTGACGCATTCGGCGATCCACCATGCGCCCTGCCCCGTAGCAGTCGTTCCCCACACCCGGTAGTACGCGCGGACTGATTCTGCGTTCGCCGCCTTCCCTGGGCTCCTCGCGCTGCCGTCTGCGGCTCGCCTCAGGATCCGGCCCCGCCCGGACGCTGCTGGGGGCCGACCGGCCCTATCAGGACGATGCGGGGCGGTGTGACGGTGACAAGGACCCCTCCCCCAGCATGTGAATGAAAGGCGGTGGCGGCCATGGTGTCGCCTCTGGTCGTTGGTGTCGACGGTTCCGAGCCCAGCTTGAGCGCCACGGACTGGGCGGCGGATGAAGCCGTACGCCACGGTGTGCCGCTGCGACTGGTGCATGCGTCGATGTGGGAGCGGTACGAACGGCCCGCGCTCGCTGTCACGCTCGGCCGGCCCGATGGGCGCGTGCTCGCTGAGAACATCGTCGCAACGGCGGCGGAGCGCGTCCGTCGGCGCACTCCGGATGTCAGGGCGATCACGGAGGTTCTGGCCGAAGACCCGGTGGGTGCGCTGCTGCGTGCGGGCAGGGACGCGTTCGCGCTGATCACCGGTGTGCGAGGCCGTGGCGAGATCGCCGGGCTTCTGCTCGGCTCGGTGAGCCTGGCGGTGGCCGCCGGCGCACAGTGTCCGGTGACAGTCGTCCGCGGTGATGCGGCCGGAATTGCCGGAACACATGAGCGGGTGCTGCTCGCCATCGGCGACGCCGACGTGGACTCGGCGGCAGTGCGCTTCGCCTTCCGCGAGGCGCGGGCGCGCGGGTGCCCGTTTGAGGCGGTCCGAGCCTGGCGTCGCCCGGCACACGAGCCGACCGACCATCCGCTCCTCGCCGGGGATCCGTCCCGTTACTACGAGGACCAGGCGGCGGTCCTCCTGGAAGAGGCTCTGCGAGCCCCTGAGCGGGCCTACCCGGATGTCCGGGTGCTGCGTGCCACCGCCGAAGGACCGGCCCGCAAGGTACCGCTGACGCGCTCGGAAGCAGCGGACATCCTGGTCGTCGGGGCCCGGCGGCGACACAGCCGACTCGGCATGCAGCTGAGCCGAGTCGGACACACCCTGCTCCATCACGCCGCCTGTCCGGTCGCCGTAGTACCCGACGCGCGGGAAGAGCAGACAGCCGGTCAAGCAGCACACCGCACGGCAGACGGGACGTCGTCATGATGCGCCGGTCCCCCAGCACAGTGGCCGATGTGATGACTTCCGTCGTGGCCGCCGTGAGTCTGGAGGCGCAGTTCAAGGAGATCGTGACCACGATGAGGCAGTGGCGGGTCACCGCACTGCCTGTGCTGGAGGGCGAGGGCCGGGTGATCGGTGTGGTGTCCGAGGCGGACCTGATGCCCAAGGAGGAGCTTCGGGCCACGGACGCGACGCTGATCGACCAGAAACAGCGGCTGGCGGACTACGCCAAGGCGGGCGCTGTCAGCGCCCGGGACCTGATGTCGAGCCCGGCCGTCACCATCCACCCCAACGCCCCACTGCCCCAGGCCGCACGCCTCATGGCGCAGCACCGGATCAAACGCCTGCCCGTGGTCGACGAGGCAGGAATCCTCAGAGGCATCGTGAGCCGCGCGGACCTGCTCAAAGTCTTCCTGCGGCCCGACAGGGAACTTGCCGCCGAGGTCCGCCACGAGGTGGTCGACCACCTGTTTCCCGTCTCACGCGCCGGCATTGTTGTGGAGGTCGAGGAAGGCCGGGTCACCTTGAGCGGTCAGGTCCGGGACGCCACGCTCATTCCGGTCGCGGAGCGCCTGACCCGTGCTGTCGAGGGAGTGGTGGATGTGCGCTGCCGGCTCACCGGCCCCACAACTGGCAGCCCGGAGCGCCTGTCGTGACCGCCACCTCGATGGCTGTGACTCCGTCGTGCTGGGGATCGCCCGCGAGACGAGCCGCGGCCGAGGACAGTGGCCTGCGAGCGCTCTTCCAGGTCACTGCTGACCGCCTGCCCAGTCGTCCAAGGATGGCAGTCGCGGTAATGCCAATGCCGGTGCCGAGCCGTCGCAACAGCCTGCCCTCCTCTCTCCGAGCAGGTCCGAGAGGGGCTGCGGACAGGTGCTCGGCGCGATACGCGAGGAGTCGCGTCGCCCGCTGCTCAACATGGACACCGGGTGGCCAGTAATGGACCGGACCAGGGTGCCGGTCTGCGTCGCACGAACGGGGCCGTCCGGCCCTCACAGGGCCGTATGGCCCCTCTTGGGGGAGCAGAGCGTCGACCAGAGTGGTAGGTGGGGGTGTTCGCCAACGGGAGGAGCACACCATGTCCCGAAGTGTCACCGTCGGTCTCGATGAGTCACGAGACAGTCTGTCGGCCGCAGAGTGGGCCGCCGGTGAAGCGCTGAGCCGGGCGCTGCCCCTGCGTCTGGTGCACGTCTGGAACATCGACGCCACTGCCGTCACACGGTTGGTGGATCCCGACACCCAGCGCAAGTGGGCCGACAACCTTCTGAGTTCTGTTGCGGAGCGTCTTCGCCGCGGGCATCCCGACCTGCAGGTCGCAAGGGAGCACATCGCAGGAGAGCCCGTTGCCGACCTGTGCGCGGTGGGAGACCGGTCCGAGCTCCTGGTGCTCGGCTCCCGGCACATCGGAACCCTCACCGGCTTCGTCGCCGGTTCCGTCTCGCTGGCCGTACTCGGCCGAAGCCGCCGTCCAGTGGTTCTCGTCCGGGCGGACAGCCCCCACAAACCACAGGTGTCCCCTCCGTCAGGGGATGTAGTGCTGGGGCTGGATCTTTTCGATCCGAACAGCGACCTGCTGCAGTTCGCGTTCGCATGCGCCGACCGGTACGGCTGCGGGCTGCGGGTACTGCACACCTGGTCGCTGCCACCCGTCCTCGGGCCGGACGTTGCCGGTGCGGTGACAAAGGAGCTGACGGATCTCGCGAACGAGCGGAACAAGACTCTGGACACCGTGCTCGCGCCGTGGACCGGCACATACCCGGCCGTGCCGGTGAGCCGCCAGGTGCGCCAAGGGCGTCCGGCGCTGGATCTGGTGGAGTCCTCGCGCGATGCCCGGCTGGTCGTTGTGGGGCGCAGGAACCGCGAGGCGCGGCTCGGGGCCCATGTCGGGGCGGTGACGCACGCTGTGGTGCACCACTCGGTGGCGCCCGTTGCCGTCGTGCCGCACGACTGACCCTAGATGGCCGACGAATGCCGACCAGGAAGGTGGACGACATGTCCGAACATTCGCAGCCAGCATCCGCTGCCCCTGTGCTGAAGGGTTTGCCAGGTGACTTCGGTCGGCGGGTCGCCGCGCGTCGCGAGCAGCTCGGGCTGTCCCGCGAAGAGGTGGCCCACCGAGCCGGATCCGCACCTGGATACATCCAGTACGTGGAGGAGCAGACAGCCAGTCCCGGAGTCGGCTTCCTGCTGCAGCTGGCCGACGCGCTGTCGACGACTCCCGACGAGCTGTCCGGGGCGCGTGTCGACCTGCCTCCGGGTACAGGCCGGGCCGCCTATCACCCGGCGCTGCTGGAACTCGATCACGAAGAGTGCTGGGCCCTGCTCGGCACGCACGGTGTGGGGCGGGTCGGCGTGACGTCCGGCGAAGGCCCTGCCATCCTGCCGGTCAACTACCTGGTCAGGGAGGGTGAAGTGGTGTTCAGGACGTCACACGACGCCCTGCCGGCGCAGGCTGTGGAGCACGAGGTGCCTTTCGAGGTGGACCGGATCGACGACGCGTTCAGCCGGGGATGGAGTGTTCTGGTCGTCGGCACGGCGCACGCCGTCACGGATCCTGGGACCGTTCGCGCACTTGCGGAGCACGCCTACAGCCTGCCTTGGGCAGGCGGTGCGAGAGACCTGTGGGTGTCCGTCACGGCGGACCGCATCACCGGCCGGCGGATCTTCGTGCGGGACGCGCCCCCGGCTCCAGCCCCGCACTGACGGCCAGGGGCCCGCCAGAGCTCCCGCGTCAGCGCCGGTTCCCCGTGCGGCTTTCACACGATCTCGAGCACGTCGCTCACCGGCCTTCGGGGCGTCGCCGGAGCAGCGGGGCCGTATCCGAGACGCAGCAGCATCTGGGCGTGCCCCATGGCGGAGAGCGGGTCACGCACGGCCCAGCGCAGCTCCGGCCATTCCAGTGCGTGGGAGCTGAGGGAGGTGGCGAGCCCGTCCAGGGTTGCTTGCAGCAGGACGCGTTCCATGGCCTGTCCGGCGTGCAGCCAGTCCGCTCGGCCGTCTCGCTGGGTGCCCAGGACGGCCAGGCACGGCGCGTGCTCGAACGTCGCCGTCTCGCGGCCGTCGATGTGCTGACCGCCCTCGAAGTCGCGCACGACCGCCCGGCCCCCGTGCCGGCGGGGTCCGAAGGCGTCGCGGGGAATCCCCTCAGCAGACGTGCGCCCGGCTTGGGCACGGGTCCACCGGGCAACCTCCTCCTGCACGTCCGGGGCCGCCGCCTCCTGAGTCTCGGCGTCCTGCATGAGCTCGAGTACGGCGTCCACCTGCCAAGGGCTCAGGAAGGCCAGGCGGGCGCCCTCGGCGACAGCGGCGCCTTTGAGCCCGTCGAGCACCGCTTGGGGGATGGCCTCGTCGGTGAATGGATTGCGATTCGTGTGCCGCCTGGGTACCGCCGTGTAAAGGCCGGCCAGGTCCTGATCAGTGTCGGGCGGGCGTACGAAAGCGATGTCGGCGATCAGCTCTGGTTCGGTCGCGTCGGGCAGCAGGGATACACGCGCGCGCCAGCCTGTGTGGGCGGCGGCGACGCGAAGGTTGAACAAGGCGGCGCCGCACCCGAGGTGCAGGCCCCGATTGTGCGGGTCGGCCGCCGGCAGCGCCCGTGCGGGGTCCATACGCATGCGCAGGACGTTGCTGTTCCGTACATGGTGGAACCGCCACGGCTGGGCATTGTGCATGGAGGGGGCGGCGGTGGCATCCGCGACCAGCGCCTGCACTGCGGCCGCGTCCAGGGCTTGATCAGGCACGACGAGCTCCTTACAGCTACGGCGAGGGACGTTCATCCACTGTCCTCGCGCAGAGACGATGCGCACGGAGGCCGCCTCCCCGCTCCCGGACGGTGCTGGCAACAGGCGCGGTCCCGACCTCTCCTCGCGGCTGAACGCCCCTTGTCGGGCGTCGGCGGGGCTCACGCATAGAGCGGGCCGGTGTCCGGCTCGGTGGCGCCCATGTCCAGGCGGAACGGCGGGTAGTCGTCCGTCATGAGGCTCGCGTAGGCGGACACTCGCAGGACCCAGCGGTTGAGCCCCATGATCAGGTCGTACAGGTCTCTCGGGTACTTTCCGGTGAACGTGAGAATGACGGCGGCAATGACTGCCAGCACGGAGATCAGTCCTGTGGACCACCACCCGCCCTGGGCGCCGCCCACGAAGAAGCCGATGACGATGTAGTGCGGGATGGCGAAGAGCCACCACTTGACGAGGACCAGTCCTCGCGACAGCCGCTGGGGGTAGGCGATGTAGAGCCGGGCGGGGTAATCGGGGACCTCTGCGAGGCTGAAGGGCGGGTAACGGTCCGTCCCCAGGGCGCCGTAGGAGTAGTACGACACGCGCCATGTCCAGCGCAGCACGCCGAGATTGAAGACGAACAACCCGCGGGGATAACGCTCCGTGAACAGGATCGCGAAGAACGCGACCACGCTGACCAGGAAGAACGCGATCCACAGGAAGAAGAGCACGAGGTAGTGCGGGATCGCGAGGATCCACTTCACGAGCCACAGCCATTGCGACAAGGGTGAATCCAGCCTCGCCTCGACTCGCACGGGGCGGTAGACGGCGGGAGGCGTCGTCATAAGAGTCAGCTCCTTCGCTCAGGCTGGGAACCGAACGCACCGCGCGCGTTCGTTGTTGGGGCACTCGGACATTGCTCGGCCACGGTCAGCGCACAAGGGACCGTGAGGCGCTTGCTGTCTGATGAGAGCAGCGATGGGAGGGGGCGGCGGGTCTGCAGCTGAATCCGCGGCAGGGGTGCGGCCGCTCGTGACAGGAGCTGGGCGGCATGAAGGTCCCCGTCCGGGGAGTGCCTGCTTCGCTCTCGGGGGTCCAGGCGACAAGGGGCTCGAGTCCTGGTGGGGCTCGGGGGAAGACGGTGGCGCATTCCTTGGCTCAGGGGCCGGTGCCATGGAGAGACCGGCGGGAGAGTACCCAGCGGATGTCAGTCCTCCAGCTGGGAGGGGGATGCCCCGCTGCGGTGGCACACCCCTGGTGAACGGGTTGAGTGATGGGGTTCTGTCCGCGCCTTCTTCAAGACTGGGCACCATGACCTCGTAGAGGTCCGTGGTGGTGATGTCTGGCATGGCGCTCGCCGCTTTTCCGCTGTGTCACCGGTGATCGGAAGGCTGCTTCCCGCGCTTCCAGAATGGGACTCGGCCCATGAGGTACGACAGGGCCAAATGTCCCGTGTTAGGGACCTTCGCCCCCACCTGTGCCAGCTGGGCAGCCCCCGTCGTCCGCTCCCCTGCGACAGCTGTCAGGCCCGCACAGCCGGGGCCGATCCGACTGGGGCGGTGCAACGGCTGCGGGCGACGGCCGCTGTCGTCCGGTGGCGGACAAGTGTCGTCGGCGTGATGCTCGGCGCATGCACACAGACCGCTTCGCACGCGGGCCGTCCGTGAGTCTGGTGGCCGCTGCATCGCTGGGGGCTTACACCGCTCTCGTCCGGCCCCGGTTGCTGACCTGGGGGGCATCCAGCGATGAGGTAGCGCGCGCTTACCCGGGCGATGAGCTGGTGCCGGACGCGGATGGGTCGTCGACCATGGCAACGACGTTGCCGGCACCGCCTGGAGAGGTTTGGCCGTGGCTGCTGCAGATGGGGTGCAACCGTGCGGGCTGGTACAGCTGGGACCGGTTGGACAATGGCGGACGGCCCAGCGCAGACCGCATTGTCGGGGACTGGCAGAGGCTGGTGGTGGGACAGCGGCTGGATGCCGTGCCGAGCGGCGACGCCTGGTTCACGGTGGCGGTTCTCGAGCCGCAGAAGACCCTTGTGCTGCGCTCGTCCGTAGTGCTGCCCTTCGGCCGTCCGTTCGACCCGTCGTCGGGCACAGTGCCTGGGGCGTATGTGGACTCGATCTGGGGTTTTCACCTCGCCCCGGCCGCCGAGGACATGACCCGCCTGGTCGTCCGCACGCGCTCGCGCAGCCGGCCGCGTCTGCTGACCCGGCCCCTGGACGTGCTCTTCTGGGAGCCGGCCCACCTGGTGATGCAGACCCGCCAGTTTCATAATCTGCTTACGCGTGTGAGCGCACGGGCATGACGTGCCGTGGGCGGATCGCCGCAGACACGCGACGAATGCGTGCGGTCCCCGCCCTTCCTGCACACGCACCCGTCGACGACGGATGGGCTACGGGTGGAGGTCGAGTCGAATGTCGACGACTCCCTCCACCGCGCGGACGGCGCGCGCCAGCAGCGGCACCAGCGCCCGATCGTCCAGACGGCCGCCCAGGACGACCACGCCGTCCTTGACCGAGACCTCGACCCGCGCAGTGGTCGGCACATCGAGGAGAACAGTGTGACGGATCTCGGCTGCGATCTCCTCGTCCGAGCGCAAGAACACCTTCAGCAGATCGCTACGGCTGACAACGCCCTTCAGCAGGCCGACACCGTCCACCACGGGCAGCCGCTTGACGCGCCGCCGTGCCATGATCCTTGCCGCCTCGGCGATCGTGGCGTCCGCGTGCACCGTGACCGCAGGACTCGACATGAGCTCTTCGGCGAACACCGCACCGGCCTTGCCCTGGTCGGTAGGTGGCCGCTCGGCAGCGCTCGGGCTGTCGAGGCGGTACTCCTCCTTGGGCAGCAGGTCGGCCTCCGAGACGACACCGATCACCCGGCCCTCGCCCTCGAGTACCGGCAGGGCACTGACCTTCCACTGCTGCATCAGTTCGACGATCTCCTTGTACGACGCACCGCGGCCCACGGCGACCACGGCGCGTGTCATGACGTCACTGACGGTATGGGGTGAGGCAGACATACGGCAGACTCCTTCAGACGGGGACGGAGGTGGTCTTCCAGATCACGCGTCGCGGTGGCTCCAGCCCGGCCCGACCTGCTGCCACTCGCGCTCCCAGGCGGTCAGACGGCGCCTGTCGGCGACACTCCGCACAACAAGACCAGCCGCAGCAGCCACTCCCACTCCTGCGACCGCGGTAAAGACACCCAGCGTCACGGCACCGGCCACGACGTTCTGCTCACTCAGCGGAGGCTGTGTAAGCCGGCCTTTGCCATCCAGCCACACATCGGCGCCCTGCCCACGCTGCAGCCCCGAGGGCACCAGTGCGACGCCCTGGACATGGCTGCCGTCCGGCGCGGCCCACCGGACCACAGCGCGCACCGTGTCCGCCCGCCCCGTCTCCCCTACAGAGGCATCCGGCTGTGGAGCTTCGCGCACAACTTCGGCCCGGACCTGACGCCAGGACGCCGCCTGATCGGCCGCGACGGTCCTGCCGTCGGCGTACACGGACCAGACCACCGCCGCTCCTGATGTCATAACGCCCACGCTCAGCACCATGGCCAGAGCGAGGCGCACCCACGCTTCGACGATGTCGATACGCCGGCGCAACGGGTGCTCACGCCACTGGCACTTCCAGACAGGCGAAAGCATCGCAACTCACTGCGCCCCGACGCTCAGTTCGTTCGCGATCCCGGCGGCCCACTCGGCGATCTTGTTCATGTCGCGGTAGTCACCACCCCGCCCCTCCTCAAGAATCATCCGGGCAACACGGCCCTTGGCACCGGCCTCCAGCCTGCCGCCGAAGGTGACGTGCTCACGCGCCCGTGTCCGGCGCGCGGCACGGCCTGCACTGGGAACCGGCGGAAGATCCCGCTCGGACGCCGACGGGTCGAGGGGCCCGCTGCTGAAGAGCCAGAGCGGCCGCTCGGCAAGAATGTGACGGTGCTGTCGGGCGAAGCGCCGCGCGTCTTTGTGCCAGCGGCCCATGTAGAGGGCGCCGCCCAGCACCACGGCGTCATAGGGGGCGACGTCTTCGACCTCAGCAGCAGCTCGGGCGTCTGCTTCCAGACCCCTGTCACGCATGACCGACGCAATGACCTGGGCTATTTCTGCCGTGGAACCATTCTTGGTCCCATAGGCGATCAGCACTTTGCGGGACACCGTTTCCCACCACCTTCTGTACTTGCCGCGGCCCACCGCCACGGTCACGAACGGACCGGCGGACTCCATTACCAGACTGGGCCATGGGAACGAGCAGCTGAAGGGCCGGTGAGCCCACAATGCGGGGGCCGAGTGACCCACCTCCCCCCTCACCCCGCTGAGGTCCGGCGCAGCGGCAGTTCGCGCAGTGGAGCATCCGACAAGCGGGGGCGCACCATCGGGGCCAGGGGGAATTGCTGACCTTCTGGTGCCCGCCTCTTCCCGCACCAGCCCGTCTGGTCCCCACGTGCCGCCTGGCAGGCCACTCAAAGCTGCTGACGAAGCCGACGTCAGCGCTATGCCGCTGCGACGCACGCGCCCTAAACCGAAAGGTGGGACCCAGTGATGAGGTCCGGCCGGATACGCAATGCGGCGTCCGGGGCATGGTGGTCTGCCCACGGGCGGAGCACGGCGGCGTAGCGGGCCAGCTCGACCTCGTCGGTGACCTGGTGGGCATAGCCGGTGACAACGACGCTCCAGCCAAGACGGGTCACTGGATCAATGGCATCGGCTTCATAGGCCACGACGACCCCTGTGGCGCTGGTGGGGGCCACGATGGAGGCGAGCGCGGCGCCGTCGTGCAGCTGGACGATGAGGTTCCCGCCGTCCATGAGGTGGCTGACCGCACGGACAGCCGGCAGCGCCTGGTGCGTGAAGACGAGCCGGCCCAGCGATACCGTACCGAGCAGGCGCAGCGCCTCATCGCGGTCAAGCGGGATACGCCGCGGCGCTGCGGTCTGACCACCGTAGTCCGCTGTGCTCCACGTGGCTTCGTCGTTCATCATGCCGACCTTCTGATCCCTCCGGCCCGCCCCGGGTTCACTTGTTCCTGCCAGTCACACTCCGCCCAAGGCTCCTACGGCGACAGGGCCGACCGGACCCCTTCTCAGGCGAAGCCGCACGCGACGATGTGGTCCAGCCCCAGGGCGCGGATCGCCAGCGGTGGTATGCCGCGGGATGCGGTGCAGGCGAAGGCGCGTACCGGCGGTCGTGCAGCGCTGGTGGGACGCGGACGAACAGCGCGACACCCGAGCTGTCGCAGAAGGTGACGCCCGCCAGGTTGATGTGAATGTCCCGTTCCCCGGCGCTGGCCAGGTGAGCGAGCGCCGGCTCGATCCGGTCAGCGGTGTCGATGTCCAGTTCACCGGTCAGGAGGACGGTCACCGTGGTGTCGTCAACCGGCGTCGAGCACAGGGTGATCGGAGTAACGGTCATCTCGGCAGCCCTCTCCGTACGTGGGTGTCGGCGTTGCGGAGGGGCGACGGTGGCCCGGGCGCGGTGCGCCGCTGTCCTGTCAGTCCACCAGGAAGCGGACCGCACCAGCAGGTCCGCAGGCCCCTCGCCGTGGGCCGAAGGTCCCGGAGCGGCTCTTCTCCCCGCAAGACAAGCGGCCGATTAGGGCCGACCGGCCCTGGTCGTCGGACCCGCTCGCAGGCACCATGCGTAGGGTCCGCCTCAGTGGATGATCCCGGCGACTACGGAGTATGCGATGTCGGACAGCAGCGACGGCTCCCCTGGCAAGCCGCTGGTCAAGGTCTTCCTCCTGGACGATCACGAAGTGGTGCGGCGCGGTGTGCACGACCTGCTGGACGCGGAAGCGGATCTGACGGTGGTCGGGGAGGCGAGCACCGCGGAGCAGGCGCTGGCGCGTGTGCCGGCCCTTCGACCGCAGGTCGCGGTGCTGGACGTGCGGCTGCCGGACGGGGACGGCGTGAGCGTGTGCCGGGAACTGCGTTCGCGTATGCCTGATCTCGCCTGTCTGATGCTGACCTCCTTCGACGACGAAGAGGCGCTGCTCGACGCGATCATGGCCGGTGCGTCCGGCTACGTGCTCAAGCAAATCAGCGGCACCGATCTGGTCAACGCCGTGCGCACGGTGGCCTCGGGCCAGTCCCTGCTGGACCCTGGCGCCACGGCTCGGGTGATGGCCCGCCTCCGAGGAGACAATGCGCCCAAGGACAACCGGCCGCAGGGTCTGCGGGGGCTGACCGCACGTGAGCGGGACATTCTGACGTTGGTGGGACAGGGCATGACCAACCGTGAGATCGGCAAGCAACTGTTCCTCGCGGAGAAGACGGTCAAGAACAACATCTCGCGGCTGCTCGCCAAGCTGGGTGTGGAACGCCGGGTTCAGGCCGCTGTCATCGCCACCCAGGCGCTGTCCACGCAGGAACAGCAGACGTCGACCCCGTCCTCGCCGCACCAGGGCCGCCCACCCCACTGAGCCCTCGCCCATAAGCAGCCTGGGAGCAACCAGCCTGCCGCCCCCGTGGTTCCCGCCCCCCGTCCTCTTGCGTCGGGGCGGGCTTCCTCCTGGGTTGCGGCGGGCTTCCTGGCGTGCAGCGGCCGCTCGGACCAGGCCCGTCTCCCGGTGCCGGACTGGACCGGCGGGGCGTGCAGGGAGTCGGCCGATGCACAGCGCCTCGCCGCAGACCTGGAGACCCGCCAGTCCTCAGGCGTGCGGCACGACCGCCACTGGGCAGGGCGCATGGTGCAGAGCTGCATGGGCGACGGACCCGATGCGGGCGCCCACAGGTGAGCGGCGTACCCGGCGGCCGACCACAAGCAGTCGCGCACGGGAGGCGGCCGACAGCAGCATCTGTCCCGCGCTTCCGATTTCGACGTGCTCGATCACCTGAACGTCGGGGAAACGCATACGCCAGGGAGCGAGCGCCTGCTCCAACGCCTTCCTCTCGAACGGCTCAAACCCTCCCGCTTCGTCGGCCAGGAGCATCGACCCGGGGCTGAACGCATATATCGGCGGCAGGCTCCAGGCCCTGACCGCCCGCACAGGCAGCCCCCGTACGGCAGCCGCCTCGAAGGCGAACCGCAGGACGGCGTCGCTGTCTTCTGCCGCGCCCTGGTGACCGACGACGACCTCACCGCCGGCCGGCTCGCTCGCCATCGCGTCACCGATTCGCACGGACACCACCGGCCTTCGCGCAGCGGCGATCACCTGCTGGCCGTAGGAGCCGAGCAGGAAACCGGCGAGCGCACGACCCGCGCCGTTGAATGAGCGACGCGTGTGTGTATATCTGTCCCCCGGACCCGCGTTGTGAGGGCCCTGCCGCCCCTGGAGGGCCCTCACCTACGGCAGCGCGTTTGCTGCGCGCAGAGCGGTTCCCAGCGGACGAAAGCGTGGTTGATCGACGGACGACGATGACTGTGGGCTGCCATCGCCCCAAGGCCGCGAGAACTCACTGACGCCACCGCATCATCGCGGGCCACACCCCCGGCGAGCCGGGTGGTGACCCGGGCGGCCCATACCGAAACCCGCTGGCCAAGGGCTCCAACCGAGCTGGAAGAGGAATGCCTCCACCCCGCCTTGCGGTCCACCGGGTGCCGGGAGCCAGTGGGCTTTGTTCAGGAGCTTCGGGGCGGAGCCAACTGACGTTGGTGATCAATGCAGCCACCTCGCGAAAGGTGCATAACCGCCGTCCACGAGCCTGGCATCGAGAACGGCGGTCGCCACGCCCCACCCGGACCGGCCAACTACATCTTGTCCCAGGCCCCCTGACGCGGCTGATGCACCCCGAGATCATCATCGGGCCGACCGCGCTAACGAGCGTCACCAGGGCACGCAAGGCCCGGCTCGCGGTGTGCACGTCTCACGCCCGTACGAGCAGGATGAAGCTGGCGATGAGCGCACCAGAGAGCACGGTCCAGAATGCGATGCTCCTGTCCTGCAAGCCCTCGGGCACCCAGATTGTCACGCTGCACTGTGGGCACTCGACAAAGGTTCCACCTGCGGCCCAGGCTGTGCTTTCGTGCCCCGCAGCGCAATGCAGCACTCGCATCCGCTTCCGCTTGCCTCCCTTCATCGCCCGCCTTTCGCCGAGAGAACAGGCCCACCGAGTCGCCGGTACCCGGATCGAGATGACCACCCTGCCTGCGGACACTTCTACACCCACACCCCATGTCCGTCTCCCTCAGGCGCCCGCATCAGCAGCCGGTTGCAGACGCGTCGTCACTGTCACTTGGGGTCCTCGGGAAATGGCCCCCTGTGATCCGGTACTGAAGCATGCATGCATCGCGTCGATCACCTCGCGGTGAGGGCATATCGAGTGTCACGGGATGCCCGTTCTCGCTTCCGTGCGTTCTCGACCGGGTCACGGCGGATCGCCCAGTTCATCTTGGGCTCCATCGCCCAGCGGAAGAGCCGCAACACGAACGGCGTGCACAACAGGGTCACCACGACAGCCATCGCCATGGTCAGAAGAACCTCGCCAAGCGGGGTGGAAAGCCAGGCGTACCTCTCGAACACCTCCGCGTAGACGGCTCCCTTCACCACAAATCCGTGGAGCAGGTAGCCGCCGAGCGTGCCGGCGCCGAGCACCGTGAACCACATCGTGCGGCCCGGGACCCAGGCAAGGAAGCAGGCCGTCAGCACAAGCGAACAGCCGAAAAGGGCGAACGTCATCACGGCCCCGACCCACCACGGAACACCCCTCTCCTGAGTGGCACTGCTGTGGTAGAACCACCCGAGCTCAAGGCGGGGTGCCACCCAGTACGCGAAGAGGACAGTGCACAGTACGACGGGAAGGGCCAGCAGCCTGACCTCGCGCCTGCGCACCATCCGGAAGTGCTCGGGCTTCAGCAGAAGCCCCAGCACGAAGTACGGCGCGAACTGCAGCACACGTTGGAGGTTGAGGTCGTCTCCAATGTTGGGGGTCACCGAGGCGAGTACGGCGAGGCCGAGCGCAACGGGCAGGGGATGGCGCAGCGACTGCCAGAGGGGGGTGGTCAGTCGCCAGACGAACAGGACGATGAGGAACCAGTTGAGGTACCAGGGGTCGAGCAGGCTGATCGGCTGATCGGAGTCGTCGGCCCACCATCTGAAGAGGGTGTAGGCGGTCTCGAAGATGACGTACGGGACGGCGACGCCGGTGATCAGGCGCTGGATCTTCTTGGGGCTCATGTCGAAGCCGCGCGAGAAGTATCCGGAGATGATGATGAACGCCGGCATGTGGAAGGTGTAGACGACCAGGTACAGCGCGCGGGTCGCGCGACTGCCGTCCATCACGGGTTCCCACATGTGCGCCACGCCCACGAGCACGATCAGCAAGTACTTCGCGTTGTCGAAGAACGCGTCACGCTGCTTCGCGGCCCCGGGCCGGGGCGTAGCGGTGACGGGCCGTGCATGGGGACTTGGAGAGTCCGGCTCACGGACCGGTGGGGGCGGGGCTGTGCGCCCGTGAGGAGCGTGTGACATCTGAGGCACCCTAGCGTCGTCTGTCGGCGCCGGTGGAACGTCGCCCTGGCACTTTGCCTTCGCGCGCTTACCCCATGGAGGGCGAGATAACGCAGAGGCCTTATGGCGTGTCTCACACCTTCGGCCCACCGGCGAGCCGATCCGCCGCTACGAACGTGACCGGCCCGGCGAACTGGTCCACGTCGACATCAAGAAGCTCGGCAACATCCCAGACGGCGGCGGATGGCGGACCGTCGGCAGGACGGCCGGCGACCGTAATCGTCAGGCCACCACGACCGAGCGCAAGAGCTGCACTCCGGTGATCGGCTACAGCTACATCCACTCCGCCGTCGACGACCACTCCCGCCTGGCCTACAGCGAGGTCCTGCCCGACGAGCGCCAGCACACCGCCATCGCCTTCTGGCAACGCGCGAACGCGTTCTTCGCCGACCACGGCATCACCGTCGAACGTGTCCTGACCGACAACGGAGCCTGCTACAAGTCCAGGCTCTTCACCCAGAGCCTCACCGCGGCCGGCATCAGCCACAAGAAGATCCGGCCCTACCGGCCGCAGACCAACGGCAAGGTCGAACGCTTCAACCGGACGCTCCTTGACGAGTGGGCCTACCTGCGGCCCTACGCCTCGAACCACGAGCGGAAAGCAGCTCTGTCAGACTTCCTCCACACCTACAACCACCACCGCTGCCACACCGCACTCGGCGGACACCCGCCCATCACCCGCGTCAACAACGTTGCAGGTCAATACAACTACCCCTCTCGCTGGGCATCTCGGGGGCCAACATGCACGACAGCCAGGGCCTTGAACCGCTCGTGCGGGGCATCCCGCCCATCCGTTCCCGACGCGGTCCCCGTCGTCGGCGCCCCGGGAAACTGCACGCCGACAAGGGCTACGACTACGACCACCTGCGCCGATGGCTCCGCGAGCGTGGCATCCGCCATCGCATCGCCCGCAAGGGAATCGAGTCCTCACAAAGGCTCGGCCGCCACCGATGGGTCGTCGAGAGGGCCGTGTCCTGGCTGGCCGGCTGCCGCCGGCTCCACCGCCGTTACGAACGCAAGCCCGAGCACTTCCTCGCCTTCGTCGGCATAGCCGCAGCCCTCATCTGCCACCGCCGCCTCACCAAATGAAACGACGTCCAAGACAGTGTCCTATGTGGTGCTGGTTCGTTGGACTTGGTATGGGGCGGGGTACGTGGAGCTGGATTGTTCCGGACGGGCTGTGGGAGATCGCGGAGCCGCTGATCCCGCCGTCGAAGGTGCGCCCGCAGGGTGGCGGGACGCAGGACACGCCTGATGAGACGCTGTTCGCCGCGATCATCTACGTCCTGGTCAGTGGGTGTGCCTGGCGAGCGTTGCCACCGTGCTTCGGGATATCGAAGTCGACCGCGCATCGCCGGTTCTTAATCTGGTCGAGGGCCGGAGTCTGGGGGCGGCTCCACGAGGAGATCCTGCACCGCCTCGACGACGCCGGCCTGCTCGACCTGTCACGTGCGGTCCTCGACTCCGCCCACGTCAGGGCGAAAAAGGGGGCGAACTCACAGGTCCGAGCCCTGTGGACCGGGGCAAGCCGGGTTCCAAGATGCACGTCCTGTCGGACGCGAACGGACTGCCCCTCCTCGTCGGTGTCTCGGCAGCGAACACCCACGACAGCGAAGCGCTGAAGCCCATGATCACGGGTCACCAAACGAGACACGACCCCCACCGCGGCCGCTACTTCAAGCCCCAACGCCTCCACGCCGACAAAGCCTACGACGTTCCCCACCTGCGAAAGTGGTTACGCGGCAAACGCATCGGCGTGCGCATCGCCCGCAAGGGCATCGAGTCCAGCGAGCGACTTGGGCGCCGCAGATGGGTCATTGAACGCACCATGTCCTGGCTGACCGGATACCGCCGACTCAACCACCGCTACGAGCAACACCCCCGCAACTACCTGGCCTTTCTCGGCCTCGCCGCCGCACTCTGTTGCTACAAACGACTTGCCCGACTCACCACATAGGACACCGTCCAAGTATCCGAGCTGGGCGGCCATGGCGTCAGCGTCGCCGATCTGGTGGTGCAGGGCCGTCTCCTCCACCAGGAGGACGAAGCGGTGGCCCGACTCGTGCAGGATCTTGGAGCGCTCAAGGCGCGCGGCGACGGCTTGCGCCACGTCGTCGGGGATCTCGCGGAACGCGGTGATCAGGGACATCAAGCCGGCGGCGTATCCCTCAGTTTGGAGGAGACCGGGGGACGAGGTGCCGGAGTAGACGCGGAAGACTTTCGTCGCTTTGAAGAGGGGCACGTAGCTGTCTTGCAGTTGCTTGAGCCTGGCGCGGACCTTGCGTCGCCACTCGACGTGCATGGATTCGGCGTTGCGGGATTGGGCAATGATGTCCGGTGCTTGGCCGTCGGCCCCGCAGGGCTTGGCACCACAGGCGGATGTCGTGAGTCTCGATCCACGGGCCGCATCATAGGAGCGGAGTCCGACAATCCTGTGGCAGAGAACGCTCGGCAAAGCCAGGAGCGGCAGAAAGGGCCCGAACCCAGAAGGCGGTTCGGGCCCCTGCTGCTGGAGATCTACAGGCCGAACTCGAGGTGCTCGATGTCCGTGAACCGGGCTCGCCTGCCCCTCGGGTCCGCCCGAGCGGCCAGCTGCGATTCGGCCGTATTGCGGCCTTTCGTTTCATTTGTTGCGCTGTATGGGTACCTTCTCCTCATGGGTACACGACGACTGGTTCCTCTCGCCCTTGCCGCGCTCCTGCTGGGTGTTACCGCTCCAGCGGCTACTGCTGCGCCCGCGGTTGCGGCGGTGCCTGCCCCGGATCCCTGCGGGTATTTCACCAGAGGCCACCTGGCCTTCTACAACCACTGCACCAATGACGGTTCTAGAATCCAGATCAAGATCGACCGGATCAATGTGTGGGACACCAAGCACTGTGTTGACCCCGGTACAACTCAGCTCGGTACCACTGCGCAGATCCGCAATGCTTGGTACACCGGCAAGCTCTGCCGTCCCCGGTCGCGCTGACGAAGTCGTCGTGGTGGCACGGCCCGTCACCGCGGCGTACGCAGAACGCACCAAGGCCGCCCCCACCAGGTCGAACTGCCATCAGGGTTCGTGCTTGGCACCATTGGGCTGTTCCACCCGGAGGGCCACGAAATTCGCGCCTCGCTGTCTCTTGGCCTGCACCACCTGTCTCCGTACCGCCGGTTGGCTCAACGGCCGGCGGATCAGGCAGATCTCGGTCGCCCACCCGCACGTTCACGGCCCTCGACCGGCTACACAACTCGGCGGGGGGATCAGATTTCCTTCGGCAAGCCGGAGGTGCCGGCCCTCACCGAACATCTCGGCAAGGATCATTCTTCAGAAGATCGAGGCGGCCAATCCCACGAGGGAGATCTACGTCGTCACCGACAACCTGTCCTCGCACAACAGCCTGTCCACCCGAACCTGGCTCAAGGACCACCCCAGGATCCGGCACGTCTTCATCCCCGTCGGTGCTTGCCGGCTCAAGCTCCAGGAAGGCCGGTGGCGCATCTTCCGCAAGGCCGCCATCGCAGGACAGTCACTTGCCGGGCCACCCGAGATCGAACAAGCCACCCGCCTGGCAACATCCCAGCTCAACGCCCGCGCGCGGCCATGGATATGGGGGCAGAACTGCACCACCCACCAGGCGCTTACCCCGCCGGTATGTGTACACCCTTTGAGGAATCCAACACTCGTGCTCGCCCGGCAGAGGAGCGGAGGAATCGGATCCGACCCGGCGGGCCCGCGCGACGCTCAGCAGGGAGGCTCCGCAGCCCGACCCAGTGAGCGCGACCGCGCCCACTGCGAGTAGGGCGACCCGCCGGCGCCTGCTCCGTACAACGTCACCACCGTTACGGCGTGCTGCCTCGGCCGCGTCCACGGAGGGCTGTTCGTGGTTCTTTATTCAGTTCGCCAGTGCCTCGTTGGCCGACTTGATGACGGCGATGCGATCCTTCTTGATCTCGGCGAAACCGGTGGCGTTCTGCTCTATGTAGTCGTTCTGGATCTGCGTTTCGACCCGGAGCAGCACGGTGACGATGTTCGTTTCCTGCTTGCACTTCACGTCGGCTTTGGCCACGACCTTCTCCTGCGGTGACGCCGAGTTCCCCCGAGGTGCGTACTTCTCGGCGGGCTGCAGGAAAGCGGTGTACTGATATCCCTCCTTCTTCATGCAAGCTTCCCATTCGTCCTGCGCCTTTCTGAATTCCGGCGCCTCCTGGGCCTTCCCGAAGGAGGAGAAGTCGATGCTGAGCAGTTCGATGTCGCCCTTTGCGGGGTCCTGTACCTTGTCGAGCCCCAGCTTGCGGCCGGCCTCCCCGGTGCAGCCGCCCTCGGGGACGTCCTTGCCTTCGTAGCTGCGGCCCGCGCCCACCTTGCTGCCCTTGGCGCCGTAGACCATGTACGCCTCGGGCGGGAGCTTGTCCCCTCTGGAAACCGCATCTTCGTCGTCCCGGCCTTCGCCTGCCGACGGGATCAGGTGGTAGCCGCGCTCAGCGGCGACCTTCTCGCTGACCACGCCGTACCGACGGTTCACGACCTTCACCGGCTCGACCCTCTTGACGGGCCAGTCGAATCCAAACCGCTTCATGCAGTCGGAGGACAGGGTGGAGCTCGCGTTGTCGACCAGCGCCTGCTGCTCGGAGGTGAAGAAGTAGGCAGATACCGGGAGGACGATGTCGGCCTCCGTGACGACATCCCGGACCACGGAACCGCCACCGCCGCCGCTTGCGCCGACGTCTTCCTGGACGCCCTCTCCACACCCGGTGAGCAGCAGCGTGCCGACCCCGGCGGCGATGACGATACGTGTGTAACGCAAGGGAACCCCTGGAAAGAGTGGATGTGCGCGGTGGGGCTGAATTGGCTCCGCCCCACCGCGGTCATGGGCCGGCGATCAGAAGTTGTACGTGGCCCCCAAGCACTCGTTGCTGAACTTGTGCGAGTTCATGTTGTCGTTGGCGGTCTTGCTGGAGGTGATGTAGATGCTCGCCATGTTGGACACTGCGCCGTTGGCCTCGACCTTGAAGCAGGGACCGAAGTATCCGGAGTTGTAGTACACCGAGACTCTGGTGTCCGGGTCCCAGTTGTCGATGGAGCTGACGTTGTCGATGACGCCGTCACCCTGGTAGAGCGGCTTGAAGGCGCCGCCGTCGTAGCTGATCTGGGACCAGTTGGTACGGGAGTTGAAGTCGTTGCGCACGTATCCGTTGTGTCCGCTGTCAGACCAGAGGCAGACGTTGTTGTATGTGCATCCGAAAGCCTGCGCGGGCGCGGCCATGGCGACTCCCGCTCCGAAAAGGGATGCCACGGCAAGCAGCATTGCTGAAGTTCGTCGAATCATGAGCCTTTTCTCGTCTTCGATCCATGCCGAATGAACGGCCGATGAACGGCGAGGGATACACGCAATGCGGCGCCACATCACACCCCCCGCCGATGTGCATGTTGTGTGCACATCAGGTGTGGAGGTCGAAGGGTAACTGATCTTCCGTGGCAGCAAAAACGATCTTGCGTGTTACTCCTCAGTCCTCTGTCGATCCGACAAGCCCCTTTGACGGATCCACCAGTCCGGTTGGCGATACTTAAGAGCGTTTTGCCCCGAGGGCATTGTTTGCCCCGCGTCCGGGCCCCGGCCGGGGCACCCGCATCGCCTCCATGACGGCGGTAAACTGCGTGCAGTCATTAGTGTTGCCGCCCGTGACCACAAAGGCGATCGGGCGGCCCAGGCCGTCACAGGCTAGATGAACCTTGCTGGTCATCCCGCCGCGGGACCAGCCGAGCGCCGGGTTGCGGTGCCCCCTTTCGGGCGCCGGCCGCGTGCTGGTGGGCGCGGACGATGCTGGAGTCGACCGACACCATGGCGCGGAAGCCCACAGGCAGCGTGACGGCGGAATCTGCCTGTGCCGGATCCCTCTCGGACCGTGGCACCGCACTACTCCCTGTTTGATCGGGGCGGATGCGCGCTCAGGCGCAAGGCGAAACTGGATCGGATCGGGGAGGTCCTGGACCGCTTCCCCGAACGGGCCTTCGCCTTCGACGAGTTCGGACCGCTCAGAATCCGGCCCACTCATCTCGCCCGAGGTCGCTCATGCCGTCGCGGGCGTCGGCTCCTTCTCCGTCTACCCGAGTTCACCGCGACGGAGGGCGTCCCTAAACTCGCCGAGCTTCGCGGTCGTTGGCGGGGTCCCCTCCTGCGCTTGTTCAGCGAGTCGGAGGGCATCGTCGATCTCGCTGAGCTTCCTGGAGGGCAGGACGGCTGCCCGCTCTATCAGGTCGTCCCGGGACACGGTGGTCAGCCACGTGCACGGGGTGAAGCCTGGACGCGGGAACGCGAGCCGCAGCACGCCTTCGAGCGGCAGCCCTTCACCGGCGCCGACCGTCACTTCGATGCCCAGACCGCTGATGTCGAGGCCCGCCGGAGCGACGACCTGCATCACCTGGAGCCCGGACGCCTCGTCTCCTGACAGCAGTACGACCAGCCTCCGCTCGTCGAACTGGACCCACCAGACTTCGCCACGTTGCACAAGCCCTCCGATACACAGGACGGCAGGCAGACCCTGCGCGACCTGACGCGGTGTGGAGACGGGTGCGGCCACCGTTGATCATCGGTGTGTGAAGACAGACGATCATGCGGTGGCCGCAAGTCACAGCGTAGACCCTGCCTGCTGCCAGGAGGCGTTCGAGGGCCTGATGAGCCGGATGGCGGGACGCTTCACACGGGTCGAATCCCGACGCCGGCCCCGGAGGTTGGTACTCGGCCTGTTGTCGGACCTGCCGCGCAAGAACTGCTGGACCATCGCCGAGTGGGCCGGAGTCAGGACCCCGGACGGCATGCAGCACCTGCTCGGGATAGCGAAGTGGGATGCCGACCAGGTCCGCGACGAGGTGGGTGACTACGTGGTGGAGCATCTGCACGACGACGAGGCGGTGCTGGTGGTCGACGAGACCGGCGACGTGAAGAAAGGCACCGACACCGTTGGAGTCCAGCGGCAGTACACCGGCACCGCGGGCAGGGTCGAGAACGCCCAGGTCGCCGTCTACCTGGTCACGTCGGCCGCCGCAGGCACGCCGCAGTGGACCGGGAACTCTATGTTCTGCGTTCCTGGACCTCCGATTCCGACCGCTGCCGGGCCGTCGGCCTCGGTGACAACAAACCCGCCCTGGTCCCGCTGGGTCACCCTGGCCATGCTCGCGCATGCCTTCCTCGCTGTCCTCCGCGCGAACGAACACGAGGGTCATCCCTCGCCCGACGAGCTGATACCGCTCACTTGTGACGAGGTCCAACCACTGTTCATCACGCTCGTCGACCGGACCGTCTTTGACCCTGTCCACCGACTTCGCTGGTCCGTCTGGCGACGCCGTCACCAGGCCCGATCCCAGGCAAGCCACTACCGGCGTCAAGCCGCTCAAGCATGAAGATCACGATCTACGGCTGTAGTACTAAGGTTGGGTTGTTCCGTACGGACTGTGGGCCCCGCCCGTGACGGGCGGTGCTACGAACCGGCACCAACCGTCACGGCAGTGGCTTGACAACAAGAGCAGTAATCGGCCGGACCCGTCCGGGTCCGCTCACTGGTCCCCCGCATGAACCCGTCCGACCGAGCGGCATTGAGGCTGGGTGGGACGGCGCCACGGCGGCCGGCAGGGCCGCGCCCACCAGTGCGAGGGAGTCAGGAACGTCTCCACCAGCATGGAACGCTGGTGAGTCAGGCTTCCGCGCGGGCGCGGGCCGCCCTGGTCGTCCGGCGCTTGACGGCGCGCCGCTCGTCTTCGGTCAGGCCGCCGCACACACCCATGTCCTGACCTCCTTCAAGCGCCCATGTCAGGCACTCGTCCATAACCGGGCAGCGGCGGCATACTGCCTTCGCCTCCTCGGCCTGGAGCATGGCTGGGCCACCGGTGCCGATGGGAAAGAACAGGTCGGGGTCTTCCCGCCGACAGGCGGCCTTGTGACGCCAGTTCATCGTCGTGCCTCCATTACGTCGCCGGATGCTTCTCGTTCGCCTGACCGGTATCGGCAGCTGTATGCAGCGGAGGAGGTGATCGACCGAGTATTTCTGAACTGGCGCGTGCACCGTGGCTGTCGCCTTCCTCCTTCGCTGCCCCTTGCACCAGCGCCTCAGATAGCGGCGACGGCATGGCCATGTGGCCCGTGGCCGCAGGACAGAAGGCCTCAACCGAATCGTTCTGCTCTCGGACGAGTGGCTCAATGACTGTCGCCACGACAGCCATGCTCGCCCGTGACGGCGAGGGGATCGTCGATACTGACAGAGCGTGGACCGAACAGATCCGGCTGGAGTACGCCGCTGCGGTCATGATTCTGCTGCCCGAGCGAATGGACCAGCACGTGGTTCAGCTCAGCTCCCCGGGTGGCAGTCGCTGCTGGACCATGGTCGACCGCGATGTCGCTAACGGCCAGGACAAGCTCTGGGGGCTCACCAAGGGTACGCAGCGGCCGCGATGCCCTGGTGGGCACGGGTCGGTTTGTGCGGAGCGGTGAGAGTGACGCGGCGAGCCCAGGCGTCGGCGTAGAAGCCCGGCGGCCGCGAACCAAGATCGGCGTAGCCGGCCCCTGCTCCTCCAGGCACGCTGATGCCTGCGTGTCTGCTCGCCGCAGACACGTGGGGGCATCGTTTCTGCGGTGAACCGCACCACTCTGGTGGGTGAGCAGTCCGGCGTCCTGGGGCAACCACGGGCCATATCACGCTATCCATACGTGTGTGATCAAGAACCTGCTGCGCGCCGCTACGGCTGCCGCGCTCACCCTCCTGCCCGTCACCGTCTCTTCGCCGGCGCACTCCGCTGAGACGCTCCCGCTCAGCGTCGCCGTCCACCAGCTCACCGTCGCCGACGAATCCCGCGCAGGGTACACGCGCGACAAGTTCCGCCACTGGAACACCGGACAGAACCCGTCGGACGGCTGCAACACCCGCAACGAGGTCCTGATCGCCGAGGCAATCGAGCCGCCGACCATCGGCCCCGGGTGCAAGCTGACCGGCGGCACCTGGTTCTCCTACTACGACGCAACGACGGTCTCCGGGCCCTCCGGACTCGACATCGACCACATGGTGCCCCTCGCCGAATCCTGGGACTCCGGCGCCTCAGCCTGGACCGCGCAGCGCCGCGAGGCCTACGCCAACGACCTGACAGCCCCTACCTCGCTGGTCGGCGTCACCGCCAGGTCCAACCGCAGCAAGTCCGACCAGGACCCCGCCACCTGGATGCCGCCCGCCGGCGACGTCCACTGCCAGTACGCCGCGGAATGGACCGCAACCAAGCTCCGCTGGGGCCTGACCGCCGACGCGCAGGAACAGGCCGAGCTGCTAGAACTCGCCGAGCAGTGCCCCACCACCGAAGTGCACTTCGAACCCGCCCCATGAGCCCAGCAGCAGAGCCCAGTGGCAGGCGCGCAGCTTTGCATGCGGCAGGAGCCGCATGTATCGACCGGAAGCTAGAACTCGCGAAGGGTATCTCTGTGGACGCCATCGCCGCCAAGAGGTAGATCTTCTCCATGTTGGACGTGGACGGTGTCGGAGTCATCTCCCGCCAGGAGTACCTCACCCGCCCCGAACGGGCCGCCGCCGTGGCAGGGCGCGACGGTGACGATCCTCTTGTCTCCATCGCCCGTGCCACGCATGAAGAGGTGTACGCGTCGATGGACGCGAACGGCGACGGGAAGGTGACCTTCGAGGAATACGCGGCCTGGGCCGGTGCAGAGGCGTTCGACGAGGTCTGCCGGCATGCGCTGGGCTCACTGTTCGACCTCGCCGACACCGACGCGGACGGAACCCTGACCCGGGCGGAGTTCACGCGGCTGCGTGAAGCTCTCGGCAACCCCGTCGACAGCGCCGAGGCGGCATTCGAAGCACTCAACTCTGACGATGACGGACGCATCGACCGGGCCTCATACCTGGCCTCGATCCGTGCCTACGTCACGGACGGCACCTCACCCATGGCCGAAGCCCTCCACAACGACAGCCGCTGAACGCGAGCGCGACGCCCCTGCCCTGCCTTCGGGAGCAGGGGCCTCCCAGGTTCCCCAAGCGTCTGCTGCCAAGCTTTGCTGTCAGCTCGCGTGCCGCTGATCGTGCTCGCGGCGCTCTTCGTCCAGTACCTTCCGCCAGGAGACGACCTCAGGATTGCGGCGCAGCAGCGCTCTGCGTTCGCGTTCTGTCATGCCGCCCGACACGCCGAACTCGAACCAGTTGTCGAGTGCTTCGGTAAGGCACTCGGGCGCACGGGGCAACCGGCGCAGCTGGCCTTGGCCCGCTTCTGCCCCGCGGTGTTCGCGAACAGTTCCTCCGGGTCGGTGCCCTGGCAGGCCGCTGCGTCACTCCAGCGGACCTACATGCTCGTCATGCCGTCCCCTCCCCCACCGAGGCCTGCCTGCGTCGTGAGCCTACGACGCTGCCGAAGAGCAGACACCCAGGGCACCCCCAGCAGCAGGGTACGTATGGCGGATTCTCGGTGTTCACGCTTGCTGCGCCGATTCACCGCAGAAACGATGCCGCTTCCCCACACGCCGGGCCCGGGGCCACGAGACGCCCCCAGGGGACACTCTGAATACCGTCCGGGCATGAGCCGGCCCACCGCGCAGGCAGGCCCGGACGACACGTATGGGTGGAATGTGGGCCAGTGGCGAACCACGAAGTGCCGGGGCAGCGTCGGCCATGAGCATGGAGAAGATCGACGAACAGCACATCAACGAGCCCGGCCTCGTCGTGCTGGACATCAGCGCCGCCGACGAGGCGACCGTACACGCCGTCATGACCGACCTCGGTGAGTGGTGGGCCACCTCCGGCATCACGTCGGTACGCTGCGAGCCCGGAGCGCCGGGGGTGAAGGCCCGCGAGTACGTGGACATCCGACGCCCCGGCACGATGATGTGAAGACGCCTCAGCCGCGGGATCCCGCGCCGGGTCAGATGCGGAAGCGCGCGCGCCCGCCCGGCCGCTCTCGGCATGGCCTGCGGCTCCTGCCGCACTGCTGGCGGCGCGTTCGGCCCTACCTGGGCTGGCGTGCGGTTCGACAGTCCGGCTCTTGCACACGTCACCGCTGCGGGTGGGGACC
Source organism: Streptomyces albidochromogenes (assembly GCF_005981925.1). GTDB lineage: Bacteria > Actinomycetota > Actinomycetes > Streptomycetales > Streptomycetaceae > Streptomyces > Streptomyces albidochromogenes. The sequence goes on along the minus strand of NZ_VBVX01000001.1, from coordinate 1,814 downwards.
CGGTCCGCTGCACCCAGTCGGTGGGTTCGGCGGCTTTCCAATGGCCCTCGATGAAATGCGTACGCGCTGGAGGTGCACCAGGCCGGCACGCCGCGCGTTCGCTTCCTTCTGTTCGACCAAACAGTGCTACTCGGCTTGGCAGGCTGCTGCAGCGGGGATCGCGCCGAGCCAGGATCCGGGTGACGCCTCCCGCTGTGAACGCAGTTCACGCTCCCCTCGCCACTGGGCGAGGGGAGCGTGAGCGGGTGCGGGATCAGTGGAAGGTGATGTAACCGTTGCCGTCGCGGTCGTTGCCGCTCTTGCTGTAGGAGTGGACGTCCGCGCGGCTGCCGGAGGGCTTGTAGAGGTAGATCGTGTCGCTGTCGTTGTTCCACATGAAGTTGCAGTTGTCGCGGTAGACAACATTGTTCGCGTCGGAGTCTGTGCCGTGGCCGCCCCGCAGCTTCACCGAGTCGCCCGGCTGCAGGTAGTGGTTGACCGTGAACGCGAAGCGGTTGCCGGTCGCGTCCTTGACGACGTAACCCTTCAGGTTGACGGTCGCCGATGCCGAGTAGTTCTTGACCGTCAGGTACTCCTCGCGGGTGTTCCCCGAGGAGCAGCTGTTGGAGTCGCGGCCCGGTGCGTCGTACTGAACGCCGCGGACCTTCAGCGCCGAGGAGTACTCGGCGGCCTGGACCGGGCTTGTCAGTGCGGCGAGCGATCCGACCGTGATCGCAGCGGCGACGGCGGCATGGGTGATGCGCAAAGTGAGGTCCCCCCTCAAGAGTGATGATGAGCGGCAGAAGCCTACCGCGCAACGAGCTTGCGATTACCGCTTCAACTATGTGCTGAGTCCGGATGGCGGTTGCCGCCGCCGGCTTCGGTGCGTCTGCACGGGTGACGGTTCCGGCAGGGCTTGCTGGCGGGCGCTCGACCGCGCATCACTGCCTGCGGCGCGCTCGAAGCAGCCGACAGTGGTGGCGGGCGGCAGGCCACGCCAGGCCCGCGAGGGGGCGGCGCGCCGTTGGCGCGCCGCCCTGTGCCTGTGGTCAGGTGCGGGCGGTGTGGTCAGCCGCGGTGGTGTCCGCCGCGGCCCCAGGACTCGGTGTCCACGGTGTGGCCGCGGTCGTTGCGCAGGGTCGCGGTGTCGGCGTGGTTGTCCCACATGTAGTGGCGGCGGTCCATGTAGAGGTCGGTACGGGTGTCGCGGCCGACACCGGTGTGGATCCGGACCGTCGCACGGCCCGCGAGGCGTACGTCGTGGAAGCGGTAGCGGTTGCCGTCACGGTCCCGCAGGGTCCAGCCGTCCAAGTTGACCGCGCGCCGGTGACTGTTGGTGATCTCGATCCACTCGCGGTTCAGCGACCGGTTCGAGCGGGTGTCCGGGCCCGGGCTGTTGGCCTGGACTGCGCTGATCTCGACGCCCGAGCGGCGCTGCTGCCGGTCCTCGTCACGGTCGTGGGCCATGGCCGGCAGAGCGGCGGCGGAAACGATCGCTCCGGCCGCGAGAACAGAGGCGGCCAGACGACGGGTGGAAGAAGCAGACATGAGTGATGTCCCCTCAGATCATGTGCACCACCCGCCGAAACACGGCCGGTGGTGCGATGCGGTCCCGGCCCCCTTGTCGGTGCCGAGGACCCAAACTCTGGCCCGCCGGCACCGGCCGTAGGGGTGCGCCTGACACCACGTTACCGATTACGGACATTTCCGTAACACGCGCATGTACGGCACATGAATGGACACTTAGGCGTGAGCCTGACATTCACTGACAGCTACACCCACCCGTTGAGCCGTAAACGGAAAGCGCTTGCGCCCCCCGGCGTACGCCCCCGCAC
>NZ_VBVX01000019.1 GCF_005981925.1 Streptomyces albidochromogenes | reverse complement strand
CCCCGGCCCCCAGTCCGGGGTCCGCCCACGCCTACCCGAGGTACCGCGCGGCGAAATCGATCTCCAGCCGGACCTGCTTGATCCGCTCCTCCACCACCAGCGAACCGTGCCCCGCGTCGTACCGGTACACCTCGTACGCCGCCCCCCGCGCCTCCAGCCGGTCCACGTAGTTCTCGACCTGGCGGATCGGGCAGCGCGGATCGTTGACGCCCGCCGAGATGTACACCGGCGCCTTGACCGCGTCGACGTACGTCAGCGGCGACGAGGCCGCGAAGCGCTCCGGCACCTCCTGCGGCGTACCGCCGAACAGCGTGCGGTCCAGCGCCTTCAGGGCCTCCATCTCGTCGTGGTACGCCGTCACGTAGTCGGCGACCGGCACCGCCGCCAGCCCCACCGCCCAGGCGTCCGGCTCCGTGCCGAGCCCGAGCAGCGTCAGGTACCCGCCCCACGAACCGCCCGCGAGCACCAGCTTCGCCGGATCCGCGAGCCCGGACGAGACGGCCCACTGCCTCACCGCCGCGATGTCCTCCAGCTCGATCAGCCCGACCCGGTGCTTGAGCGCGTCCGTCCACGCGCGCCCGTACCCGGTCGAACCCCGGTAGTTGACCCGCACGACCGCGTAACCGTGGTCCACCCACGCCGCCGGCCCGGCCGCGAAGGCGTCGCTGTCGTGCCAGGTCGGGCCGCCGTGGATCTCGAAAACCGTCGGGAACGGCCCCTCACCGGCGGCCGGCCTCTGCACGAGCGCGTGGATCCGCCCGCCCGGGCCCTGGACCCACACGTCCTCGACCGGCACCGAGCCCGGCGCCTTCATCCCCGGCGGATCGAGCACCACGCCCCCCGACGTCGACCGCACCACCGGCGGCTCGGCGGCCGAGGACCACAGGAACTCCACCGTCCCGTCCGGCCGGGCCGTGGCCCCGGACACCGTCCCGGCCGGCGTCGGCACCACCGTGAGCCGCCCGGTGGCGACGTCGTACCGCCACAGCTCGCTGCGGGCCTCGAAGCTGTGCGCGACGAGCAGCGCGGAGCCGTCCGGGTACCACTCGGCCGCCACGTCACCCGGCAGCTCGATCCCGAGCTGCGTCTCCTCGCCCGACGCGACGTCCCACACCATCGGCTCCCAGCGGCCGCGCCGCTGGTGCCGGACGAGCAGCCGGGTGTCGCCGTGGACCGGCGCGAAGCCCAGTACCTCCAGCCCCAGCTCGGCCTCCCCGCCACGGGTGTCGTCCAGCTCGGCCACGGACGTGCCGTCCAGCCGCGTCACCCGCAGCGCGGAGTGCAGGGCGTCGCCGTGCTCGGTGTGCTCGATCGCGACCAGCGTCCCGTCGTACGACAGGTCCCCCACCCCGGCCGACTCCCGGTGCCGGTAGATCTCGACGGGCTCGGCGCCCGGCCGTACGACGTGCACCGTGGACCCGTCCTCGTCGGTCGAGCGCCCGACGACCGCCGTCCCGTCCCGGCCGAGCGCGAGCCCGGCCGGGTACGACGCCGCCAGGCCGGGAGCCGCGGGCTGGTCCTCGCCCCCGGCGAACGGCTGCCGCATCCAGACGCCGAACTCGTCCCCGTCCGTGTCGCTGAACCACCAGATCGACTCGCCGTCGGGCGTCAGCACCCCGTCGGTGGTGCCGTTCGGCCGGTCGGTGGCCTGCCGCTGCGCCCCGGTGGCCCGGTCCCACGCGTACAGCTCGTAGGTCCCCGTCGCGTTCGAAACGAACAGCGCCCGCTCCGGCGCCTCCTCGGCCCAGTCGGGCAGCGAGACCCGGGGAGCCCTGAACCGCTTCTCCCAGTCGGGCATGGCCACGTCCTGCACGTCCCCGGTCTTCTCAGTCATCCCCCTATTCTGCTCCGCCCCACTGACAGCGGTCCCGCCCCGGTGTCCCGGCCACCGGGCCGCCCCCGTCGTCCGCCCGCCGCTGCGACCGTCAGCCGAGGAGCGGCCAGGCGTGGAGAGCGGCACGAGCGAGCCACGAACCGCGCAGGGCGACCCGGTCCTCGTCCCAGGCGGCGGCCCACGTCTCGCCGCCCCCGTGCGCGCCGAGCCCCTCCGGTGCGGAGAGAACGGACGAAGTGGTGAGACGCATCAGGCTGTGAGAGCGGAGCTCCTCCTTCTTTCGCCCCCACGCCTGGTTGCTCAGTGACGGGTTGAGTTTCGTGGTGACGAGCGTGAGGTTGCCCAGCTGGTGCACGGCGTCCTGACGCCGCTTCAGCCGCTTCTCGTAGTCACCGTCACCATCACCGTCGGTCAGCGGCCAGTGCGTCTCCCACTTCTGCGGGAGGATGTGCTCGATGTTCAGGCTCGCGTCCGTACTCGACAGGACGGGGCCCGTCTCGGTCTTGGGCGTCCGCATGTGGTTCTCCAGCCCCACGAGCAACGCCTTGAGGCGGGCACGGTAGGAGCGGCGGTAGAGGTCCGGCGCGAGCAGCGCGTTCAGGAACATGTTGTCGTCGGGCCACAGGCGGGCTTCGGCGGTCTGTCCCCGCAGGCTCCGTACGACGGCGTCACCGGCCCCGGACGGGTCGCTCTGCCGTACATCGGCGAGGACCTGCACGAACAGCCGGTTGTAGTCCTTGGACGTCAGCAGGCAGACGGCCCGCCGCATGAGGAACGAGTCGATCGCCCGGGCCGCGATCGCACGCTGCTCCTCCGGCACGGCGTCCGTCGCGTGCAGGTACAGCAGAACCGGCCACGGGGTCGCCGTCATGGTCTGCATGCGGTCGAGGAGCCGCCCCGTCGGACTGGTCATGGGCAGTTCCCGCAGCCGCAGATAGGTGTCGGCGTAGTGCCTGATGTCCAGGATGACGTCGGCCGCCTGCGCGCCGCTGTTCCGCAGCCACGTCTTGAAGTCGGCGAAGAGGTGCTCCACCAGCACGTCCTCGCGCTTGTGGACCGTCAGCCAGTACGCCAGGAGCAGGTCGACCAGGGCACGTTTGATACGTCCGGTCGTGACCTGGCCGCGCCACGGCTCGGCGTCCAGCGGCAACCACCCCCGCATGAGCAGTTGTTCGGCGCGGTGGTGCTCGCCCTGGGCGTCCACCGTCTGGAAGAGCAGGTTCTTCACCAGGTCGGCCGCGTCGAGCCGCACACCGCGATGATTGAGCGCTTCGAAGATGACCTGCGGGTCGTCGCCGGCGTCGAGAACGATCTCGACGAGCTGCATCCGCTCCTGAAGGGTGTAGTAGAGGTCGTCCAGCCGCTGAACGGGCTTCTCCGCCCCCCTCGCCCAGTCGCCGATCTCCTGCTCGAACCACGAGCGGGCCCTGACGAGCCGGTGCTGCGCGTCGGGCGCGGCCCGCTGGTCCTCGTCCCGGCGTACGGCCCACAGGAAGGCGTCCCGGTCCTGCGGAAGGGGCCACACCTTGTAGCGGTCGTCCGGGAAGGCCTCGTGGACGGTCTCGGCCCGGTTCTCCAGCAGGCTCGTGAAGCGGCCGGCCACACTGTGCGCTCCCAGCCCCTGAGACACGGCGCGAGCCGCTGCGAAGAGGACCTGCAAGGTCGTCATGCGCTGCTGGCCGTCGATGATGTGCGACGATGCGAGCCGCCGCGGCGGCCGGTGTCGCTCCTGCACGACCACGGCGCCCAGAAAGTACGTACGCGCCTTCGCCGGTCCGCCCCCGCCACCCTCCCCGGCCTCGGCCTCCACCTCCTCGGCCGCGGTGCGGACATCGCCCCACAGGGGCTCCCAGTTGCGCTCCTGATCCCAGACGTAGGGCCGCTGGAAGATCGGAATCACGCTCTGGTGGTCGTTGGCGAAGACCTTTCCGAGCTTGACGTCACCAGCTTGCATCGCACCTCCGGTCGTACGGACGACAAGATCTCGGCAGCGTATCGACGCCTTGCACGACTGGGTGGCGTATCCGCGAACCCCGGCGGCCTCCACTCGGTCCGGGAGCCACGGCCGAGTACGCGTCGCTCTCGCTCCTCGCTCGCGCACATCGAGCTCCGGCCGGCGCCGCAAGCCCTTTACCGGGGGCGCCGGTTGGGTGATGCTGACCCGGCGTTGGAGAAATGATCAACGCCTGGGGGGCCGACCGGTCCGGAGGGGGAGACCGCCGTGGTGCGCGTGAAGTTGCTTGGGCCGATACAGGTGTACGCCGACGAGGGGACGCCGGTGGAGGTGGGCGGCGTCCGGCTGCGGATGCTCCTCGCCAGGCTCGCCCTCGACGAGGGCCGGGCGGTGTCCGCCGACTCGCTCGTCGACGGCCTGTGGGGGGAGGAGCCGCCCGCCGACGCGGCCAACGCGCTGCAGGCGCTGGTGTCCCGGCTGCGCAGGGCGCTGCGCGGGCACGCGACGGTGGAGTCCGCGTCCGGCGGCTACCGCCTCTCGGTGCGGGCCGAGGACGTGGACGTACACCGCTTCGAGGACCTGACCGCTCGCGGGCGGCGGGAACTCGCGGCCGGGCGGGCCGACGAGGCGGCCTCGCTGCTCACCACGGCGCTCGGGCTGTGGCAGGGCCCGGCGCTCGTCGATGTCCTGGACGCCCCGTTCGCCGCCCCCGTGGCCACCCGGCTCGACGATGTGCGGACCGCGGCCACCGAGGACCGCTGCGATGCCGAGCTGCGGCTCGGACGGTACGGAGAGGTACTGGCCGACCTCGAAGCGGCCGGGGCGGAGCGGCCGTTGAGTGAGCGGGTCGCCGGGCTGCGGATGCGGGCGCTGGCCGCGGCCGGGCGGCAGTCCGACGCCCTCGCGGTGTACGAGGCGGTGCGGGAGCGGCTCGGCGACGAACTCGGCGTCGATCCGTCGGCCGACCTGCGGGAGATCCACCTGGCCCTGCTGCGAGGTGAGCTGGAGACGCCCGTCGAGCGGGCCGAGGCCGCACCGAGCCGCCTCCCGGCCAGGCTGACCAGTTTCATCGGCCGCGACGAGGAACTGAGCCGGCTCGCCGACCAGTTGGTCCGCCACCGGCTCGTCACCATCGTCGGCCCCGGTGGCGCGGGCAAGACCCGGCTCTCCCTGGAAGCGGCCACCCGGGACCGCGCCCACGCGCGCGGCCGTGTCTGGTTCGTGCCGCTCGCCGGCGTGAGCGCACCGGACCAGCTGGCCGACGCGGTGCTCGGCGCCCTAAGCTCCACCGACGGCCGCCTCTACGACGCCGGCCCGGGGCAGCGGGCCACCCCGGTCGAGCGCATGGCCACACTGTTCGGCAGCGGCGACGCGCTGCTCCTGCTCGACAACTGCGAGCACCTCGTCGAGGCGGCGGCGGAACTCGCCGCGGAACTCCTCGACCAGCTGCCGGAGTTGCGGATCCTCGCCACCAGCCGCGAGGCCCTCGCCATCACCGGCGAGTCCCTGTGCCACCTCGGCCCCCTCGACGTGCCGACGGGGTCACCGGAGCCCGCCGAGGCCGCGCAGTCGCCCGCCGTCCGCCTCTTCGTCGACCGGGCCGTCGGAGTCCGGCCGGACTTCACGCTCGACGACACCACCCTGGACGCCGTCGTCGAGGTCTGCCGGCGGCTCGACGGGGTGCCGCTCGCCCTCGAACTGGCCGCGGCGAAGCTCCGCTCGATGAGCGTCGAGCAGATCGCGCGGCGCCTCGACGACCGCTTCCGCCTCCTCGCCTCGGGCAGCCGCACCGCCCTGCCCCGCCAGCGCACCCTGCTCGCGCTCGTCGAGTGGAGCTGGGACCTGCTCGACGAACCCGAGCGGACCCTCGCCCGCAGGCTCTCGGTGTTCCCGGGCGGTGCGACCGTCGCCGCGCTCGAAGCGGTCTGCGCGGACCCGTCGCTCCCGGCCGACGACATCCCGTACGTCCTGGACGCCCTGGTCGAGAAATCGCTGGTGCACACCGTCGACGAGGGGGCGGGCGAGCCGCGCTACCGGATGCTGGAGACGGTACGGGCGTACGCCGCGCGGCGGCTCGCCGACGCCGAACCCACCGATGCCGTGACCCAGCGCTTCGCCGCCTACTTCCTGGCCCTCGCCGAAGAGTACGAACCGCGCCTGCGCACCGGCGAGCAACTGCGCGCGATCGCGGTCTTCGACGCCGAACACGACAACCTCGTCCTCGCGCTGCGCTCGGTCGTCGACGCCCGGGACGGGGAGCTGTCCGCACGCTTCGCCAGAGCCATGTTCTGGTACTGGGGGATCAGGGGGATGAGCACCCACCTCGACACGTACCTGGCGGAGGCCGTCGGACCGGACACCCCGCGGGCACCGGGCACGCCGGGGGCAGGGGGCGGGGAACGTCCGGCCGCCGAGAGCGAGTCGGCGACGGCGCGCGAGTTCCACCCGGCCGTACTGCTCCTGCGGATGTCCCGGGTCTCCTTCACCGCCGACGGGTCGGGGCCGGGCGCGACCGCCGGCCAGGACCCCCTCGAATCCCCCGACCCCTGGGTGCGGGCCAGCGCCCACCTGGCACGGGACTTCGCCCTCACCGAACAGGGCGACCTGGTCACCGGCGCCGAGTCCCGGATCGAGGCACTGCGCGGCTTCGAAGAGGTGGGCGACCGCTGGGGGCTCGTGATGAGCCTGTTCCCGATCGGCCGCGACCACTCCCTGCGCGGCGAGTACCCCCAGGCCATCGCCACCTTCGAACGGACCGTGGCACTCAGCTCCGAGCTCGGCACCGAGGACTACCTCTACCTCAGCAAGGCCCGGCTCGCCCGCGAGCGCCGGCGCAGCGGCGACCTGGAGGGCGCCTTCCGCGATCTGCACGCCGCACACCGGCAGGCCCGCGAGCACGGACAGCTGCGCCTGGAGGCCAACATCCTGGTGGGCCTGGCCAATGTGCACCGCAGAGCCGGCGACCTGGCGCGGTCCGACGCGACCCTCGACCGTCTGGAGGCACTGAGCGCCCGCCGCCCCGCCCTGCGGGAGCTGGCCCGCGACCTGATCGTCAGCACCCGCATCGAGAACCGTCTCGCCGAGGGGGACGCCGTACGGGCCAGGGCCCTGCTCCCCGAGGCGGCCGGCTCCCTGTTCGGCCAGGGAGCGGGCGCCGCGCTCGCCTGGGTGGCCGAACTGCTCGGTGGCATACGCACGTTGGAGGGCGCTCCCGAAGAGGGCGCCAGGTCGCTCGGCATGAGCCAGGTGATGCGCGGCGCCTTCGACTGGGGCGAGCCGGAGTGGCGCGAGCTGGTCGACCGGATCGTGGCGACGCTGGGCGAGGAGGGCTTCAAGAAGGCGTACGACGAGGGGGCGGCGTACTCCCGCGAGGACGCGCTGCGGTGGCTGGAGGCGGAGACCCTGCGGGCGGTGGCGCGGATCTGACACGACGGCACGCGCGCCCACGCGGACAGCCGGGCGGGGTCCGCACTGTGCGTGCGGACCCCGCCCGGCGGGCCTGTCACCGGAGGATCAGCCGGCGTTCTTGCGGTAGGCGCGCATGGCCAGCGGGAAGAAGACCACGACCACGCCGGCCATCCAGGCGAAGGTGCCGAACAGGGAGTCGGCGACCGGGCCGCCGTTGAGCAGTCCGCGGACCGCGTCGGCGACCAGGGAGACGGGGTTGACGTCGGACCAGGCCTGGAGCCAGCCGGCCATGTCGTCCCGGGGGACGAAGACGTTGCTGGCGAAGGTGAGCGGCAGGATCAGGATGGTCATCAGGCCCTGCACGGAGGCGGGGTTCTTGATGAGCATGCCGAGGTACACCGAGATCCAGGAGAAGCTGAGGGCGAAGCCGACGAGCAGGGCGAGCGCGGCGAGCGAGGCGACCGGGCCGGTCTGGACGCGGTAGCCCATGACCAGGGCGAGGACGACCAGGGTGCCCAGGCAGACGACGTAGCGGATGATGTCGGCGAGTACGGCGCCGATCAGAGGGCTGGAGCGGGCGATCGGCATGCTGCGGAACCGGTCGAAGATGCCGGTGCTGGCGTCGGCGCAGAGCGAGGCTCCGATGCCGACGCTGGCCTGGAAGACGGCCATGACCATGACGCCGGGGGTGACGAGCTGCAGGTAGCGGTCGGTGTCGCCGCCGGACATGGCCTCCCCGAAGAGGTAGACGAACATCAGCAGGCTGATGATCGGGGTGAGGATCACGTCGACCAGCTGGATGGGCGACTTCATGAACTTGGTGACGCCGCGGCCGGCGAGGGCGAGGCTGTGCTGTGCGGTCTGCGCGAGGCCGATACGGCCGGGGAGCTCGGCGTGGGCGCTGAGGGGCTGGGTGCTCATGTCGGGGTCCTCTCGGGGGGAGTCTTCGCGTAAGTGGGGGAGCGGCGGGCTCAGACGGCGACGGGCTGGTCGCCGGTGACGGCGGGCGCGTGGCCGGTCAGGGCGAGGAAGACCTCGTCCAGGCTGGGCAGGCGAAGGCCGAGTTCGTCGGCTGTGATGCCGGCGCCGTCCAGGCGGCGGGCGACCGCGGCGACGATGAGCGGTTCGTCGGCCGGCACGGTGAGTACGCCGGAGTCCTGCGCGGGGGCGTGACCGGTCAGCTCGGCGAGCATCCCGGCCACCAGCGGCACGTCGGCGGCCACGGTGGGCCGGACCTGGAGGATCTGGCCGCCGACGCGGCGCTTGAGCTCACCGGGCCGGCCTTCGGCGACCTTGCGGCCCTTGTCGAAGACGGTGATGGAGTCGGCGAGCTGGTCGGCCTCCTCCAGGTACTGCGTGGTGAGCAACACCGTGGAGCCGTCGGCGACCAGTTCCCGTACGACGTCCCAGACTTCCTGCCGGGCGTGCGGGTCGAGGCCGGTGGTGGGCTCGTCCAGGAAGAGGACCCGCGGCCGGCCGACCAGGGAGGCGGCCAGGTCCAGGCGCCGCCGCATGCCGCCGGAGAAGGTGGCGATCGGCTTGCGGGCCGCCTCGGCGAGGGAGAAGCTCTCCAGGAGCGCGGCCGCCCGCGCCTTCGCGTCGCGCCGGGACAGGCCGAGCAGCCGCCCGATGAGCACCAGGTTCTCGGCGCCGGACAGGGTCTCGTCCACGGAGGCGTACTGACCCGTCAGCCCGATCAGCTGCCGGACCTTCACCGGGTCCTTGACGATGTCGTGCCCGCCGATGGTGGCGTGCCCGGCGTCGGGGCGCATCAGCGTGGCCAGGATGCGCACGGTGGTGGTCTTGCCGGCGCCGTTGGGCCCCAGGACGCCGACGACCTTGCCGGCCGGGACCTCCAGGTCGACGCCGTCCAGGGCCGTGAAGTCGCCGTACTTCTTGACCAGTCCCTCGGCCCGGATCGCGTACGCCATGTTCAACATCTCCTCGTCAGGTCCTCGTCGTTCTCGATGACCACGACGATGCCGAGCTCCCCTGACAGCCGGCGGACAGCGGCCTGACAGCGGCCGCCGTTACCTGTCAGGCGATGTCAGCGCACCCGGGAACAGCCGGTGCGGCTGCCGGCCGGAGACACGGGAAGGGCCTGACCCTCCACGAGGATCAGGCCCTTGACCTGGTACGACAGCGCCGGGTGTGGGCTTCGGGCCCCCGCCCGAGCCACGGCTCGAACGCCGCTAGGCGGAAGCCACGACCTCCCCGGCCAGGACGTGGGGAGGGTTGGGCAGCAGGGACGCGAGGTTGTCCCGCACGAAGTCCGCCGCCTTCGCGACCGATTCCTCGGCGCCGGCCCGGTCCTCGAAGACGCTGGTCGACACCATGACGCCGTTCCCGGCATCGAGCCAGTAGTAGGCCACGAAGCCGGGGACCTGGCGCATGAGCGGCACGAACCTCTCGTTCACCAGGCGTCCCGCCTCGGCCGGATCGGTCACCCCTTCGTACCGCCGGACTGCTGCGTACATGGCTGATCTCCTCGCCGGTTCCGGATTCGTCCTCTGCTCCTACCTCCGCGACACCCACCTCGCTCGCGACAGGCCCGGCAATCACCGGAAGGACGGCCGCCGGTGATCCGAATGGCGGCCTACGCCCCGGACACCACACACGGCAACGCCAGAGGGCCCTTACCTACCCGGTAAGGGCCCTCTGACCTGCTACTCAGCTGTCGGGGTGGCGGGATTTGAACCCACGACCTCTTCGTCCCGAACGAAGCGCGCTGCCAAGCTGCGCTACACCCCGATTGTCGCGCGCGTCGCGGCGACATCGATTACTTTAGCGGACTCACGGCCACAGGCGAAATCCGGTTTGAACGGCGCCGCAGGTCGGGGCCGAGGCTCGGGCGGATCCGGTCCATGTCGACGATCACCGGCCATGGCGTAGAAGGCCGCGCCGAGGAAGACGGAGTTGTCGGCCACCCCCACGTCCCCCTGTGCCCCGTCGGTCGAGGAAGGGGTACGGGTAGCGCGCCTCCGCGCCCGGGGAGAGCCGGGCGACAGCGAGGGCCGGCCCCGTTCAGGCGCGGGCCGCCGGGGCCCTGAAGGCGGCGGCGACCAGGACGTTCGACTGGATCGTGGAATAGCTCAGCCCGCGGCGGACGGCCCAGGGGCAGATCGATGACGAGGCCGGTGACCGCCGCCCGCAGACGAACGTACGGAAGGCGGCGGTGTACGGACGGCGGCGCGGCGGGACTGCGCGGCGCGGGGACGCCTGTGGGTACTGGCGCGATCATCGGCCCACGGTGGGTCCGCTGCCTCAGCGGCGCTCGACGAGGGTCAGCAGGGTCGCCTCCGGCGGGCACGCGAAGCGGACCGGGGTGTAGCGGTTGGTGCCGCAGCCCGCCGAGACGTGGAGGTACGCGCGCCGGCCGTCGGCGGTGTGCGCCGACAGGCCCTTCGCCCGGTCCTTGTCGATGTCGCAGTTGGTGACCAGCGCCCCGTAGAAGGGAACGCAGAGCTGCCCGCCGTGCGTGTGGCCCGCCAGGATCAGCGGATAACCGTCGCTGGTGAACGCGTCGAGCGAGCGCAGGTACGGGGCGTGCACCACGCCGATCGACAAGTCGGCCGAGGGCTCGGGGCCGCCCGCGACCTCGGCGTACCGGTCCCGCTTGATGTGCGGGTCGTCGACGCCCGCGAAGGCGATCTCCATGCCGTCGAGCCCGCCCAGCTTGATCCGGCCCCGCGTGTTGGTGAGGTTGACCCAGCCCGCCGCGTCGAAACCGTCGCGCAGCCGCTCCCAGGGGTTGTGCACGGCCCCGACGGCCGGCGGGTTGCCGTTCAGACCGTGCCTGCCCTGCGCCTTTTCCAGGAGGTAGCGGGCGGGGTTGCGCAGCTTGGGGCCGTAGTAGTCGTTCGAGCCGAAGACGTAGACGCCCGGGAACTCCATCAGCGGACCGAGCGCGTCCAGCACCTCGGGCACGGCCTCCGTGTCGGAGAGGTTGTCGCCCGTGTTGACCACGAAGTCGGGCCGCAGCCCGGCGAGCGACCGCAGCCACCGCTGCTTCTTGCGCTGTCCGCCGACCATGTGGATGTCCGAGACCTGGAGTACGCGCAGGGGGCCCGCCCCCGGTGGCAGTACGGGCACGGTCACCCGGCGGAGCCGGAACGACCGGGCCTCGAAGCCGGCGGCGTAGGCGATGCCGGCCGCGCCAACAGCCGTGATTCCCGCGGTGACTTTCAGGGGTACCCCGTAACGTGCGCGCATGCGCCCATCGTCGCAGACAGCGACCGCGCACGAAATCCGTGGGCGTCAGTGGGTGCGTACCTGCCACACTTGCCCCATGACCACGCTCAAGTCCAGGCTTCAGGAAGACCTCACCACCGCCATCAGGGCGCGTGACGAGCTCACCTCGTCCACGCTCCGGCTGACCCTCACCGCGATCACCAAGGAGGAGGTCGGCGGCAAGACGGCGCGCGAGCTCTCCGACGACGAGGTGCAGAAGGTGATCGCCAAGGAGGCGAAGAAGCGCCGCGAGGCGGCCGAGGCCTTCGCCCAGGGCGGCCGGACCGAGTCGGCCGAGCGCGAGAAGGCGGAGGGCGCGATCCTCGACGCGTACCTGCCCCAGCAGCTGAGCGACGACGAGCTGGACGCCGTCGTCGGGCAGGCCGTCGAAGAGGCGAAGGCCGCCGGGGCCGAGGGGCCGCGGGCGATGGGCGCCGTCATGAAGATCGTGAACCCGAAGGTCGCGGGCCGCGCCGAGGGCGGCCGCGTCGCCGCCACGGTGAAGCGGCTCCTGGCGGGCTGAGAGCGGGACCGAGTCCCGTCAGAGGTACGGCCGAGGAGTACGGCTGGGCCCGACCTGACGGGTGCCGCCGGGGTGTGAGGGGTACGGCGGGGCGCGCGAACCCGGCACCTGTCCGGTCGGGCCCCCTCGGATCCCGTCGGGAAGACGGAGCAGGCAGTACGCCGAAGGGGCGCCCGGTGGGAAATCCACCCGGCGCCCCTTCGGCGTACCGGCCCGGCGTGCCAGGCACGTCGTACAGCCGGCCGTCGCAAGACCGACCCGCCCCGACCCGACCTGCCCGCCCGGCCTTCCGCGTCGCCTACGGCCCGTTCCTGCCGCGGCCGCCGCCGTTGCCGTTGCCGCCGCCGATGAGGTCCGGCGGGAGGGAGATGTCCGGCCAGGGATCGCCGCCGTCGCCGCCGTCGCCGGGCTTGCCGTCCTCGTGGTCGCCGCCCCCGTCACCGCCGTCCCCGTCGTCGCCCCGGTCGCGGTCGCCCTTGTCCCTGCCCTTGTCCTTGTTGTGCTCCGGGATGTGGACGGTGTTGAAGCCGGGCGCCGGCTTGCCGTCCAGCGCGCCGCTCATCGCGTCCTTCCAGATCGGACCCGGGACCTGACCGCCGAAGACCTTGTCGTGGTAGACCCCGCCGATGGTGATGTTCTCCATCGGGACCTGCTTGGCGCCCGCCGCGCCGACCCACACCGCGCCCGCCATGTTCGGCGTGTAGCCGACGAACCAGGCGTTGTGCCGCCCGTCCGTCGTACCCGTCTTACCGGCGTTGTCCCGGCTGCTGAGCCCCGCCTGCTGACCCGTACCCGAGTCGACCACGCCCTTGAGCAGCGTGTTGATCGTGTCGGCGGTCCTCTCGGACATCGCCCGCGAGCAGGTCGACTTCGGCACCGGCAGGCTCTTGCCCTGCGCCGTCCTGACCGACTCGATGAAGACCGGGGTGCAGTAGGTGCCGCGGTTGGCGAAGGTCGCGTACGCGTTCGCCATGGTCAGCGGCGACATGCCCTCCGTACCCAGCGAGATCGCGGGCACTTCCTTGAGCTTCTGCCCGTCGGCCTGGATCACGCCGAGCTTGCTCGCCATCTGCGTCACCGGGCAGATGCCGATCTCGGAGATCATCTGGACGAAGTAGGTGTTGACCGACTTCGCCATCGCCTCCTTCATTGCGTACGGCCCGACCTCGGCCTCGTTCTCGTTCTCGACCGTGTCGCCGGTGTTGATCCACGGCTTGTCGCAGGTCTCCACCGGGCTCGGGTACGGCATGTCGTACGGCGCCGAGTAGGTCTTCGTCGCCGGAATGCCCTGCTCTATGGCCGCGGCCGCCACGAACGGCTTGAAGGTCGAGCCGGTCGGGAAGCCGTACGCCGATCCGCCCATGTTCTTGTTGGCGGAGAAGTTGATCGTCGTCTCGTTGCTCTTGAAGCCGTACGGCCGCGACTGGCCCATCGCGACGACCTTGCCCGTGCCCGGCTCGACCAGCGTGACCGCCGTGGCGATCTTGTCGGACTGGTAGACGTGGTCCTTGATCGACGCCTGCACCGACTCCTGTGCCTGCGGGTCCAGCGTCGTACGGATCTTCAGGCCGCCCTGGTTCCAGACCTTCGCCCGGTCCTCCTTCGTCTTCCCGAAGACCGGGTCGGACAGGAAGACCTCGCGCACGTAGTCGCAGAAGAAGCCCGCGCCGGTGACGGCCGTGATGCAGCCGTTCTTCGGCCGGCTGACGTTCAGTTTGATCGGGGTCGCCTTCGCGCGGTCGGCCTCGGCCTGCGAGACGTCGCGGATGTCCGCCATGCGCTGGAGCACGACGTTGCGCCGCTTGGTCGCCTCCTCGGCGTCGTTGACCGGGTCGTAGCGGCTCGGCGACTGCACGATGCCGGCCAGCAGCGCGGCCTCCTCCAGCTTCAGGTCCTTGGCGGACTTGCTGAAGTAGCGCTTGGACGCGGACTCGATGCCGTACGCCTGCTGTCCGAAGAAGGTGATGTTGAGGTAGTTCTCGAGGATCTTCTTCTTGCCCAGCTCCTCCTCGACCTGGATGGCGTACTTGAGTTCGCGCACCTTGCGGCCGAGCGTCTGCTGGGTGGCCTGGGCGACCTTGGTGGGGTCATCGCCGGCCTCCTCCACGAAGACGTTCTTCACGTACTGCTGCGTGAGGGTCGACGCGCCCTGGGACACGCCGCCCGACTGGGCGTTGCGGTTCGCCGCGCGCAGGACGCCCTTGAGGTCGATCGCCCCGTGCTCGTAGAAGCGCGCGTCCTCGATCGCGACGATCGCCTTCTGCATGTACGGGGAGATGTCCTTCAGGTCCACGACGGTGCGGTCACGCGAGTAGACCGTGGCGATCGGTTCGCTGCGCGCGTCGAGGATGGTGGTGCGCTGACTCAGCGGCGGTGTCTTGAGGTTCGCGGGGATCTCGTCGAATCCCTCGACCGTTCCCTTGGCCGCGAGTCCCAGCGCTCCTGCTGCCGGCAGTGCGATGCCCGCCAGCACAGCTCCGGAGAGCGCGGCGACACCGAGGAATTTGGCGGCCTGCTGGGCCTTGGTGAGACCCCCGCCCGAGCGCTTCTTTGGCATGGGGGCAGCCTACGTTCTCATTCGCCGGACACGCGTATATGCCTTGGCCTAAGCTGCTCTCAACTGTCACAGCGGTGGCGTGTCGCATCAAGCCCCCTGACACCGCCGGCGTCACCTCCCCCCGTTCCGAAGATCTGGCAGAGGCATGTCCGAATACGCCTCATGCGTCACCGGGTTTCCGTTGTGACCATGTCGAACTGCCCCGCATCGCCGGGTTGGTCTCGTATGCCCCCGCATCACTCCGTCGGGTGATCTGTCGCTTACGCATAGTCCGTTCGGGCCATTCAAGATTGGGCCCGAAGGGGGTGTTGCGCTGTGTCCACCTTCCGTAACGTCCTCAACTGGCAGCGGTGAATATGCCGCTGCCGCCGTGGGGGAGCCTCGATTCGGGAGAGGACGGCGCCGGTATGGGCTGGGTAACCGACTGGAGTGCGCAGGCAGCCTGCCGCACTACCGATCCGGATGAACTGTTCGTACAAGGAGCAGCGCAGAACAGGGCCAAGGCGGTGTGCACCGGATGTCCGGTGCGGACCGAGTGCCTGGCCGACGCGCTGGACAACCGCGTCGAGTTCGGCGTGTGGGGCGGCATGACGGAGCGGGAGAGGCGCGCGCTGCTGCGCAGGCGCCCCACCGTGACCTCCTGGCGCCGGCTCCTCGAGACCGCCCGTACTGAGTACGAGCGGAGCACGGGCATTCTGCCCGAGGACGACGAGAGCGGGGCGTTCATCGAGTACGCCGCTGTCGGTTAGCCCACGGGCCCGTCCGGGTGTCGGCTAGCCCACGGGCTGGTCCGACCGGTCGTACTCGACAGGCTCGACGGCCTCACGGGCGGCGAGCCGGTCAGCGATGGCCCGGAGCCCTGCGAGGTCGTGCACGTCGCCCGGCAGGGCGGCGACTTCGGTCACCGCCACCTCGGGATGGAGCGCGGTGAAGCGGTCGCGCGTTCGCTGTTCACGCGCGAGTACGTGCATGCGTTCCGCGTGCAGGCGCAGCAGACCCGCGGTCAGCTGCTCGACGGTGCGGGTGCCGCTCTGGCCCTCCGAGCCGCCTTGGCTGTCGGAGGTCTCGTCCGGTGTGGGTTCGGCTGTGGGAGAGGGCGCCGAGGAGTCACGAACTCCAGCATTCCCGGCCCCCTGATCCACAATGCCGCCCTCGTCAAGATTTTCCGCGGCGGCAAGTGCCCGCTCGGCCGAGAGCTGAGGGGCACCGCTGCCGTGGACCCGGTTGAGCACGAGCCCGGCGAACGGCATCTCCTCCGCCGCCAGCCGCTCGACGAAGTACGCGGCCTCGCGCAGGGCGTCCCGCTCCGGTGCGGCGACCACCAGGAACGCCGTACCGGGCGCCTGGAGCAGCCGGTACGTCGCGTCCGCGCGCGTCCTGAAGCCGCCGAACATGGTGTCCATGGCCGCCACGAACGTCTGGACGTCGCGCAGCAGCTGTCCCCCCATCAGCTTGCTGAGGGTGCCCGTCATCATCGACATGCCGACGTTCAGGAACTTCATCCCCGCCCGGCCGCCCACCTTCGCGGGCGCCATCAGCACCCGGATGAACTTGCCGTCCAGGAACGATCCGAGCCGCTTCGGCGCGTCGAGGAAGTCGAGCGCGGAACGGCTCGGCGGGGTGTCGACGACGATCAGGTCCCACTCGTCGCGGGCCCGCAGCTGGCCCAGCTTCTCCATCGCCATGTACTCCTGCGTGCCTGCGAAGCCGGCCGACAGGGACTGGTAGAACGGGTTCTCCAGGATCGCGCGGGCCCGCTCGGCGTCGGCGTGCGCCTCGACGATCTCGTCGAAGGTCCGCTTCATGTCGAGCATCATGGCGGACAGCTCGCCGCCGGCCGTCTCGTCTATGCCCTTCACGCGCCGCGGCGTGTTGTCGAGTTCGTCGATGCCCATGGACTGGGCCAGCCTGCGGGCCGGGTCGATGGTGAGGACGACAACCTTGCGGCCGCGCTCGGCCGCCCGTACACCCAGTGCCGCCGCGGTCGTCGTCTTGCCGACGCCGCCCGCGCCGCAGCACACGATGATGCGGGTGGCCGGGTCGTCCAGGAGCGGGTCGATGTCCAGGGCGGGCGTGGCGGCCATGGCGTCGTCGCCGGTGGTGGCGCCGGTGCTGGTGGCCGTGTTGCTGTCCGTGCCGGTGTCGGTGCCACTCACGGTCATGAAGTTCCCCCAGGGGCGAGACGGGTCCGCAGTTCCTTCGCCAGCCGGTAGAGCCCGGCGAGGTCCATGCCCTCGCCGAGCAGCGGCAGTTCGTACGTCGCCAGGTCCAGCCGGGCGAGTACGGCGCGCTGCTCGCGCTCCAGCTCGACGCGCTGCGCGTGCTCCGCGGCCTGTTCGAGGAGCGGGTCCACGAGGCGCTCGGCCAGACCGCCGCGGCGGGCGCCGCCCAGTCCGGCCTGGGAGAGCGCCTTGGCGACGGCGGTGCGCCGCTCGCCGGCGGCGGTGCGCAGGGCGTCCTCGTCGAGGAGGTGCGGGCGGACCATGTTCACGATGACGTTGCCGACCGGCAGTTCGGCGGCGCGCAGCTCGGCGATGCCGTCGGCGGTCTCCTGGACCGGCATCTCTTCGAGCAGCGTCACCAGGTGGACCGCCGTCTCGGGCGACTTGAGGACTCGCATGACGGCCTGCGCCTGATTGTGTATCGGCCCGAACTTGGCCAGCCCGGCCACCTCGTCGTTCACGTTCAGGAAGCGCGTGATGCGGCCGGTGGGCGGTGCGTCCATCACGACGTAGTCGTACGCGTAACGGTTCTGCTTGTCCCGGCGGCGCACCGCCTCGCACGCCTTGCCGGTCAGCAGCACGTCTCTGAGACCCGGCGCGATGGTGGTCGCGAAGTCGATCGCGCCCAGCTTCTTGAGCGCTCTGCCGGCCCCTCCGAGCTTGTAGAACATCTGGAGGTAGTCGAGAAGGGCGCGTTCGGCGTCTATCGCGAGGGCGTACACCTCCCCGCCGCCCGGTGCGACAGCGATCTTGCGCTCTTCGTACGGAAGCGCTTCCGTCTCGAAGAGCTGCGCGATGCCCTGCCTGCCCTCGACCTCCACGAGAAGGGCGCGCTTGCCCTCCGTCGCGAGGGCGAGCGCGAGTGCCGCGGCCACCGTGGTCTTGCCGGTACCGCCCTTGCCACTGACGACCTGGAGCCTGCTCACGTCCTGAGCCTAACCAGTCGGCGCCCGGGCTACGCAGGAGGTGTCTGTGGCAGGCACTACAGTCGCCGTATGACCAAGTGGGAATACTCGACCGTGCCCCTTCTCGTGCACGCGACCAAGCAGATCCTGGACACCTGGGGCGAGGACGGCTGGGAGCTCGTCCAGGTCGTGCCCGGGCCGAACAACCCCGAGCAGCTGGTGGCCTACCTGAAGCGGGAGAAGCAGGCATGACCGGTGTGGTCGAGGCGAAGCTCGCCGAGCTCGGCCTGACGCTTCCGGAGGTTGTCCCTCCGCTCGCCGCGTACCAGCCGGCCGTGCAGTCCGGCGTGTACGTCTTCACCTCGGGCCAGCTCCCGATGGTGGAGGGCAAGCTGCCGTGCACCGGCAAGGTCGGTGCGGAGGTCACGCCGGAAGAGGCGAAGAACCTGGCGCGTACGTGCGCGCTGAACGCGCTGGCCGCCGTCAAGTCCGTCGCCGGTGACCTCGACCGCGTCGCGCGTGTCGTGAAGGTCGTCGGCTTCGTCGCCTCCGCCGCCGACTTCACCGGCCAGCCGGCCGTGATCAACGGAGCGAGCGAGCTGCTGGGCGCGGTCCTCGGCGACAAGGGCGTGCACGCGCGCAGCGCGGTCGGCGTGACCGTGCTGCCGCTGGACGCGCCGGTCGAGGTCGAGATCCAGGTCGAGCTCACCTCCGCCTGACGCCGTCGAGCCGGCCTTCGCCGGCCCGGTCCGCCGGCCCGTGGTCGTGGCCCGGCCTCCGGACCTGGTGCTCTCGAACATCCGACCGGGAGCGGATAGCCTCCGGCCATGTCCAATGGTCAGTGGTACCCGCCCGAGTGGCCGGACCGGATCCGCGCTCTCGCCCGTGGCGAGCTGACGGTCGCGCCCCCCAAGCGGGCCGCCACCGTCATGCTCCTGCGGGACACGGCCGGCGGTCCCACCGTGCACATGCTGCGCAGACGCGCCTCCATGGCCTTCGCCGGGGGCGCGTACGCGTATCCGGGCGGCGGCGTCGACCCGCGCGACGACGACCACCAGGTGGGCTGGGCGGGCCCGTCCCTCGGCGACTGGGCCCTTCGCCTCGGTGTGGACCCGGCGTCGGCGCAGGCCATCGTGTGCGCGGCGGTGCGCGAGACGTACGAGGAGGCCGGCGTGCTGCTCGCCGGACCGACGGCCGGCACGGTGGTCGGTGACACCACCGGGGACGACTGGGAGGCGGACCGGCAAGCCCTGGTCGCCAGGGAGCTGTCCTTCGCGGACTTCCTCCAGCGGCGGTCGCTGGTGCTGCGCTCCGACCTGCTGGGCGCGTGGGCGCGCTGGATCACCCCCGAGTTCGAGCCGAAGCGGTACGACACGTGGTTCTTCGTCGCCGCGCTGCCGGCCGGCCAGCGGACCCGCAACGCCTCCACGGAGGCGGACCGTACGGTGTGGACCAGTCCCTCCGAGGCCGCCGCCGGCTACGACAGGGGTGAGCTGCTGATGATGCCGCCGACGATCTCCACGCTGCGGACGCTCCAGCCGTACGCCACGGCCGCCCAGGCGCTCGCGGGCGCGGCGGAGCAGGACATGACGCCGGTCCTGGCGCAGGCGCGCCTGGAGGGCGACGAGGTGGTTCTGAGCTGGCCGGGGCACGATGAGTTCACGAAGCGCGTCGGGACGGGAGGTGTCGCATGACCGACGCAGCCGCGCTGCCCGGGCAGCCCCGGGGCGGAGTGCTCTCCGGGCCGGCCACCGACCGCGCCGTGAACGTCCTCGCCCCGAACCCCTCCCCGATGACCCTGGACGGCACCAACACCTGGATCGTCTGCGAGCCGGACTCGGACCTGGCGGTCGTCATCGATCCGGGGCCGCTCGACGACGTACACCTGCGGGCGGTGATCGACACCGCGGAGAGGGCGGGCAGGCGCGTCGCGCTGACCCTGCTGACGCACGGGCACCCCGACCACGCGGAGGGCGCGGGGCGCTTCGCCGAGCTGACGCGTACGTCCGTACGGGCCCTCGATCCGGCGCTGCGGCTCGGGGACGAGGGGCTGGCGGCGGGGGACGTCATCACCACCGGGGGCCTGGAGCTGCGCGTGGTGCCGACGCCCGGCCACACCGCCGACTCGCTCTGCTTCCACCTGCCCGCCGACCGGGCCGTACTGACGGGCGACACGGTCCTGGGGCGCGGCACGACGCTGGTGGCCCACCCGGACGGGCGGCTCGGCGACTACCTCGACTCGCTGCGGCGGCTGCGTTCGCTGACGGTCGACGACGGCGTGCACACCGTGCTGCCGGGCCACGGGCCGGTCCTGGAGGACGCGCAGGGCGCGGTCGAGTACTACCTGGCGCACCGGGCGAACCGCCTCGCGCAGGTCGAGACGGCGGTCGAGAACGGGTACGCGAGCGCGCCGGAGGTCGTCGCCCATGTGTACGCGGACGTGGACCGCTCCCTGTGGCCGGCGGCCGAGCTGTCGGTGCGGGCGCAGCTGGAGTACCTGCGGGACCACGGCCTGATCTGACGGCGGAAGGGCTGGCCCCACGAGGGGGCGGCCCTTCCGGCGTCGTAGCGGGGTCGTCCTAGCGGGAGCGCTTCGCGAGGCGCTCCACGTCCAGCAGGATCACTGCCCGCGCCTCCAGGCGCAGCCAGCCGCGGCCCGCGAAGTCCGCGAGGGCCTTGTTGACCGTCTCGCGGGACGCGCCGACCAGCTGGGCCAGCTCCTCCTGCGTCAGGTCGTGCACGACGTGGATGCCCTCCTCGGACTGCACGCCGAACCGGCGCGACAGGTCGAGGAGCGCGCGGGCGACACGGCCCGGCACGTCGGAGAAGACCAGGTCGGACATCTGGTCGTTGGTTTTGCGCAGCCGGCGGGCGACCGCGCGCAGGAGGGCCGTGGCCACCTCCGGGCGGGCGTTCAGCCAGGGCTGGAGGTCGCCGTGGCCGAGGCCGAGCAGCTTGACCTCCGTGAGGGCGGTGGCGGTGGCGGTGCGCGGGCCCGGGTCGAAGAGCGACAGCTCACCGATCAGCTCGCCGGGTCCGAGGACGGCCAGCATGTTCTCGCGGCCGTCGGGGGAGGTGCGGTGCAGCTTCACCTTGCCCTCGGTGACCACGTACAGGCGGTCGCCGGGGTCGCCCTCGTGGAAGAGGGCGTCGCCGCGAGCGAGCGTCACCTCACTCATCGAGGCGCGGAGCTCCGCGGCCTGCTCGTCATCGAGCGCCGCGAAGAGCGGGGCGCGCCGCAGAACGTCGTCCACGAGTTCTCTCCTTGTCGACCTGCTCATCACGGGAACCGTGGTCTCCATGATGCCGGACGGTAAAACAGTGCGATCAATCACAAGTTTGACGTACCGGCGTGCCCGACCGTGCGGCAGGGGGCCGATTGGGTTGGCAATTGCCTGTGACCGGGGCGGATGTCAGTGCCGGGCTTTAGGCTGGCCGGGTGTCCAAATCGCCGGTGAGAGTGGAGCCCGAGGGGGCCGGACAGGTGACTGAAGGCCGTAATTCCGCTGTGGGCGAACAGGTCCCGGCTCAAGTTGAGAATGCCGCGAATGGGGTGAAAAGGTCCAAGTCCGGGGCGGGGGCGAAGCCCGGGAAGCCCGAGTCGCGGCTGGCCATGGTCCGCCGCGCCCGGCGGACGAACCGTGAGCTGGCCGAGGTCTACCCGTATGCCCATCCGGAGCTCGACTTCGAGAATCCCTTCGAGCTGCTGGTCGCCACGGTCCTCTCGGCCCAGACCACGGACCTGCGGGTCAACCAGACCACCCCGGCCCTCTTCGCCGCGTACCCCACGCCCGAGGACATGGCCGCGGCGGACCCCGAGGTGCTGGAGCAGCTGATCCGGCCGACCGGCTTCTTCCGCGCCAAGGCCCGGTCCCTGCTCGGCCTCTCCGCCGCGCTCAGGGACGATTTCGGCGGCGAGGTGCCCGGCCGTCTCAAGGACCTCGTCACGCTGCCCGGCGTCGGCCGCAAGACCGCCAACGTGGTCCTCGGCAATGCCTTCGGGGTCCCCGGCCTGACCGTCGACACGCACTTCGGCAGGCTCGTGCGGCGCTGGAAGTGGACCGAGCACGAGGACCCGGAGAAGGTCGAGGCGGACATCGCCGCGATCTTCCCCAAGAGCGAGTGGACGATGCTCTCGCACCGGATCATCTTCCACGGCCGCCGCGTCTGCCACTCCCGCAAGCCGGCCTGCGGCGCCTGCCCGATCGCGGATCTGTGTCCGTCGTACGGCGAGGGCGAGACGGACCCGGAGAAGGCCAAGAAGCTGCTGAAATACGAGATGGGCGGCCACCCGGGGCAGCGCCTGAAGCCCCCGCCGGACTATCCCGGCAAGCCCGCGCCGACGTTGGGAGCCGCCGAGTGACGGGCCGGGTGAGGGGTCGCACGGCGGGCGAGGTGGCGAGAAGAGCGGCGGGCCGGGTGGCGGGTGCGCGCGACCGCGCGGAACGAACGGGCCCGGTTCGGGCGTTGTGACGACGGGGGTGCCTATGACGCGTGGGAGCGAGAGATACGACGGCGGCCGGGCGGCCGCGCCGTCCGGGGCGGCCCGGACGGCCGAGGCGGCCGGCCTTGCCGAAGTCGACGTGACGAGCCGGGGGCTGCCCGCCTGGCTCGGCCCGGTGGCCGAGGTCGCCCGGTCCGTACGCCCCGAGCAGCTCAGCCGCTTCCTGCCGCCGGAGAGTGGCGCCGGGCGCCAGTCGGCCGTCCTGATCCTCTTCGGCGAGGGGGAGAAGGGGCCCGAACTGCTCCTCATGGAGCGGGCCGGGAGCCTGCGTTCGCACGCGGGCCAGCTCAGCTTCCCCGGTGGCGCCCTCGACCCCGCCGACGGTGATCCGCAGACCACGGGCCCCCTGCGCGCCGCGCTCCGCGAGGCCGAGGAGGAGACCGGCCTCGATCCCTCCGGTGTCCAGATCTTCGGCGTACTGCCCCGCCTCTACATCCCCGTCAGCAACTTCGTCGTGACGCCGGTCCTCGGCTGGTGGCGCGAGCCGAGCCCGGTCGGCGTCGTCGACTCCGCCGAGACGGCGAGCGTGTTCACCATTCCCGTGGCGGATCTCACGGATCCGGCCCACCGCGTGACGAGCGTGCACCCGCGCGGCCACAGCGGCCCCGCGTTCCTGGTCGGACCCGCTCTGGTCTGGGGTTTCACGGCCGGCGTGATCGACAAGATCCTTCACTACGCGGGATGGGAGCGGCCCTGGGACCGCTCCCGGCAGGTCCCGCTCGACTGGCACGCGTGACAGGGTGGCCATGTGAACGTCCTGGACATCTTGTTGCTGGTCGCGGCGGTGTGGTTCGCGATCGTCGGATACCGACAGGGATTCGTCGTCGGCATCCTGTCGGTGATCGGCTTTCTGGGCGGCGGCCTCGTCGCCGTCTACCTGCTGCCGTTCCTGTGGGACCAGCTGACCGACGGTTCGGAAGTCAGCTCGACGGCCGCCGTCGTCGCGGTCATCGTCGTGATCGTGTGCGCTTCGGTGGGGCAGGCCTTCACCACCCACCTCGGGAACAAGCTCCGCAGATACATCACCTGGTCGCCCGCCCGCGTCCTGGACGCCTCGGGCGGCGCGCTGGTCAACGTCGTCGCGATGCTGCTGGTCGCCTGGCTGATCGGCTCCATGCTCGCGCAGACCTCGCTGCCCACGCTGGGCAAGGAGGTCCGCAACTCCAAGGTGCTCCTCGGCGTCTCGCGGGTGCTGCCCGAGCAGGCGGACATGTGGTTCACGGACTTCAGGTCCGTCCTCACGCAGAACGGCTTCCCGCAGGTCTTCAGCCCCTTCTCCAACGAGCCGATCACCGAGGTCAAGGCCCCCGACCCGGCGCTCGCCGGCAGCCCCGTCGCCGCCCGCGCCAAGAAGTCCATCGTGAAGGTCGTCGGTACGGCGCAGAGCTGCGGCAAGGTCCTCGAAGGCACCGGCTTCGTCTTCGACGAGCGCCGCGTCATGACCAACGCGCACGTCGTCGGCGGCGTGGACGAGCCCACCGTGCAGATAGGCGGTGAGGGCCGCCGGTACGACGCCACCGTGGTGCTCTACGACTGGGAGCGCGACATCGCCGTACTGGACGTCCCCGACCTCGACGCCCCGGCGCTGGAGTTCACGGACGCCGACGCCCGCACCGGCGACAGCGCCATCGTCGCCGGCTTCCCGGAGAACGGCGCGTACGACGTCCGGTCCGCCCGTGTCCGCGGCCGGATCAACGCCAACGGCCCGGACATCTACCACCGCGGCACGGTCCAGCGCGACGTCTACTCGCTCTTCGCGACCGTCCGTCAGGGCAATTCGGGCGGCCCGCTGCTGACGCCCGACGGCAAGGTCTTCGGCGTCGTCTTCGCCAAGTCCCTCGACGACGCCGACACGGGGTACGCCCTGACGGCCGACGAGGTCCAGGAGGACGTCCGCCTCGGCCGCGCCGCCAACCAGCAGGTCGACAGCGAGGGATGCGCGCTCTGAGCGGAGCGCTGCGAAGAGGCGGCGGGGACAAGCACATGCGTCTGACGATTCTCGGCGGCGGCGGCTTCCGCGTCCCCCTCGTGTACGGCGCGCTCCTGCGCGACCGCGCCGAGGGCCGCGTCACCCAGGTCACCCTGCACGACCTCGACCGGGCGCGGCTCACCGCGATCGCCCGGGTCCTGGCCGACCAGGCCGACGGGGTCGCGGACGCGCCGTCCGTGACCGTGACCACCGACCTCGACGAGGCGCTGCGCGGCGCCGACTTCGTCTTCTCCGCCATCCGGGTCGGCGGCCTGGAGGGCAGGGCCGCCGACGAGCGCGTCGCGCTGGCCGAGGGTGTCCTGGGCCAGGAGACGGTCGGCGCCGGCGGCATCGCGTACGGGCTGCGCACGGTCCCGGTCGCCGCCGACATCGCTCGCCGGGTGGCGCGGATCGCCCCCGAGGCGTGGGTCATCAACTTCACCAACCCGGCCGGCCTGGTCACCGAGGCCATGTCCCGCCACCTCGGCGACCGCGTCATCGGCATCTGCGACTCGCCGGTGGGCCTCGGCCGGCGCGTCGCCCGGGTGCTCGGCGTCGCGGACCCGGCGGCGGCGCGGCTCGACTACGTCGGCCTCAACCACCTCGGCTGGCTGCGCGGCGTGTACGACGACGAGGCACCCGGCGGCGGGAACCTGCTCCCGGCCCTCTTCGACGACGAGCGCGCGCTGACGTCGTTCGAGGAGGGCAGGCTCTTCGGCGCCGCGTGGCTGCGCTCGCTCGGCTCCGTCCCCAACGAGTACCTGCACTACTACTACTTCAACCGTGAGACGGTCACCGCCTACCGCGAGGCGAACCAGACCCGCGGCGCCTTCCTCCGCGACCAGCAGGCGCGGTTCTACGACGGCATGGCGGGCCGTACGTCGGGCGCCCTGGCCGCGTGGGACCGTACGCGCGCCGAGCGTGAGGCCACGTACATGGCGGAGAACCGGGAGGCGGCGGGCGCGGGAGAGCGCGCCGCCGACGACCTGGAGTCCGGTGGCTACGAGTACGTCGCGCTCGCCCTGATGCGGGCGATCGCCCGCGACGAGCGCGCCACGCTGATCCTCAACGTCCGCAACGGCCTCGGCGGGAGCGACGGCGCGGTGCCGTTGCCGCTGCTCGACGAGGCAGCCGTCGTCGAAGTCCCGTGCCTGGTCGACGCGACCGGCGCGCGCCCCGTCGCCGTATCACCGCTGACCGGCCATGAGGCGGGCCTGGTGGCCGCGGTCAAGGCGGTGGAGCGGTGCGTACTGGAAGCGGGGGAGAGCGGATCGGCGCGGGCAGCGGTGAAGGCGTTCGCCCTGCACCCGCTCGTCGACTCGGTCGGGGTGGCGCGGCGGCTGCTCGACGGCTACCGCGGCGCGCACCCCGGACTCGGATACCTCAGGTTCGAAGCGGAGTAGTACGGATCCGGCCTGCCTCAGTCGCGGGGATGGCGCAGTCGCGCCGAGACCCAGCGGGCCCGGCGGCGGAGGATGCGCGGAATCCCGATCGCGCGGGAGGGCGGGCCGTGGCCCTGGTCCCGAGGACCGCCCCCTTCGTGGGTGCTCAGCGCTGTGGCCGAGCGGCGGTTGCGTGCTGCGTCACCGTAGTCGTGCGTCCAGCCCATACCCCGACGTTTGCCCGGGCCCCATGGTCCGTAATCGCGTCGGGGGCAGCCAATTGGCCTATGCGCGAGGCAATTGGCTGTTCGTAGGACAAGCGTTCCGGCGGCCGTCGGCCGGCTGCCGGCCGGTCAGCGGTCGGGCTCGGGGTCCTTCAGCCAGTTGACCAGCTCGGTCGAGAACGCCACCGGGTCCTCCTCGTGCGGGAAGTGGCCCAGACCGTCGAACAGCCGCCACCGGTACGGGGCTTCGACGTACTCGCCGGAGCCCGCCGCGCTGCGCGTGCGCATGACCGGGTCCAGCGATCCGTGCAGATGCAGTGTGGGCACTCGTACGGGCCGCTTCATGCGCCGGTTGAACTGGATGCCGTCCGGGCGCGCCAGCGACCGCACCATCCACCGGTACGGCTCGACCGAGCAGTGCGCCGTCGACGGAATCGACATCGCCCGCCGGTACACGTCGACGTCCTCGTCGTCCGGCAGCCGGGGCCCGGACCAGTCGCGGATCAGCCGGCCCGTCAACGCCGCGTCGTCCGCCGTCAGCTGACGCTCCGGCAGCCACGGCCGCTGGAAACCCCAGACGTACGATCCGGCCCGCGTCTGCGACAGGTCGGAGAGCATCGCCGAGCGCCAGCGCCGGGGGTGCGGCATCGAGGAGACCACCAGGCGGCGCACCAGCTTGGGCCGCATGACGGCCGCCGTCCACGCCAGGTATCCGCCCAGGTCGTGCCCGACGAGCGCCGCGTCCGGCTCGCCGAGCGAGCGCACCACGCCGGTGATGTCGAGCGCGAGGTTCGCCGGGTCGTAACCCCGCGGCGTGCGGTCGCTGCCGCCGACGCCCCGCAGGTCCATCGCCACGGCCCGGAACCCGGCGTCGGCGAGCGCGGTCATCTGGTGCCGCCACGTCCACCAGAACTGCGGGAAGCCGTGCAGCAGCAGCACGAGCGGGCCGTCCCCGACCTCCGCGATGTGGAAGCGCGCGCCGTTGGCCGCGACGTCGCGGTGGGTCCATGGGCCGTCGGGACGTACGACGGAAAGAGGCGTGGCGGAGCCGGAATCTGGGGCGGTCATGTGGATGAGCGTGCCACAGCCACCGCCTTGTCACCGACCTGGCGCGGGTGAGGCTTGACGCCCTGCAGTACGGCCGCCGTCTGCTTGGCCGAGGAGATGCTCTTCTCCGGCGGCTTGACCTTCTTGAACTTGGTGACGGCGATCAGCGCCAGCAGCCCCGCCAGCAGCAGAAACGCTCCGCCGACGATCAGGAAGGACCAGGCGAGCCCGAGCCCCAGGTTGTGGATGCCGTACGCCGCGGCGAAGCTCAGCACCGGCAGGGAGAAGAGCGCGAACACCCCCGCGACCCCGATCGCCGTGCCGCCCATGCCGACGCGCTTGGCGTCCTGCCGCAGCTCGGCCTTGGCCAGCGCGATCTCGTCGTGCATGAGTGCGGACATCTCGGCGGTCGCTGTCGCGACCAACTGGCCGAGGCTGCGGTCGACGCTGTCAGCCGTCGCTGTGCGGGCGGGGTCGCTCATCGCTCTCTCCCTCTTCTCCGTCTGTCTGTATCTGATGTCGAATCATGCCGGACTGTCGTCCTTGCCGCTGGATGCCCCCGCGAGTTCCGCGAGCTTGCGGTGCTCGGCGGCCTTCGCGTCGTGGATCGCGGCCATCCTCAGGTGGTATTCGCGCTGGCCGTGCTCGTAGATGTCCGGAATGCCGTCCTGGTCCTCGTCGCGCTCCTCCTCCTCGACCAACGCGCGGTACTTGCGTACCCGGAGCTTGAGCAGGATCCCGGACAGCAGGGCGGCGATCAGCGAACCGGCGAGCACGGCGGCCTTGATCCGGCCGGTGAGTGCGGCGTCACCGGTGAAGGCGAGTTCGCCGATGAGCAGGGACACGGTGAAGCCGATGCCGGCCAGCGAGGCCACGGCGAAGACGTCTGGCCAGGCGAGGTCGTCGTTGAGCTCGGCCTTGGTGAAGCGGGCCGCGAGCCACGTGCCGCCGAAGATGCCGACGGCCTTGCCGACGACCAGGCCGAGGACGACGCCGAGCGTCTCGGGCCGGGTGAACACGTCGCCGATGGCCGCACCGGACACGGAGACCCCGGCGGAGAAGAGGGCGAACAGCGGTACGGCGACGCCCGCCGAGACCGGCCGTACGAGGTGCTCGATGTGCTCGCCGGGGGAGTGCGCCTCGCCCTCCTCGCGGGAGCAGCGCAGCATCAGCCCCATCGCCACACCGGCGATCGTGGCGTGCACGCCGCTGTTGTACATCAGGCCCCAGATCACCAGGGCGAGCGGTACGTAGAGGTACCAGCCCCGTACGCGCTTGCGCAGCAGCAGCCAGAAGACGGCCAGCGCGGCCACCGCTCCGCCGAGCGCGGCGAAGTTGAGGTCGTTGGTGAAGAAGACGGCGATGATCAGGATCGCGAACAGGTCGTCGACGACGGCCAGGGTGAGCAGGAACGCGCGCAGCGCCGACGGCAGCGAGGTGCCGATGACCGCGAGGACGGCGAGCGCGAAGGCGATGTCGGTGGCGGTCGGGACGGCCCAGCCGTCCATGCTTCCGCCCCCGGCGGCGTTGACCACGACGTACACGAGGGCCGGCGCCAGCATGCCGCTGAGGGCGGCGATGACGGGGAGTGCGGCGGCCCTGGGGTCGCTCAGTTCGCCCGCCACCAGTTCGCGCTTGAGCTCGATGCCCGCGACGAAGAAGAAGACGGCGAGGAGGCCGTCGGCGGCCCAGTGCTGGACGGAGAGGTCGAGGCCCAGGGAGGCGGGTCCGAAATGGAAGTCGCGTACGGACGCGTAGCTTTCGCTGAGAGGGGTGTTCGCCCAGACCAGCGCGGCGATGGCCGCCACGAGGAGCAGTACGCCGCCGACCGTCTCGGTGCGCAGCGCGTCGGCGACGAAGGTGCGCTCGGGGAGCGAGAGGCGTCCGAGGAACTTCCGGCCGCCCTGCGGGGCCGACGGGCTGGGCGAGGCGGTCGGGCGGGGCGCGGTCACGGGTGGAACCTCCGGTCGGTGGGCAGCATGGAGCACATTGCCGACCAGACTTCCCGGCGCACCTGTGGAGTTTTGACGCGTTCCTGACGCGGTCGACCACTCTACCCGGGAGCGCAAGGGCGTAATCCGGCAATCGTCACCTTACGAGCAGAATGCCCATGATGTCCTGAACCACCAGAACGTGAGGTGCGCGTACGAACGGGCACCCGGCGCGGGGGCGGGGTGCCCGTTCTGGACGCTGGCTGAGCCGCTGAGGCGGACTGCTGCCGTCAGTCCTCGCTGGACGCGCTCGGCAGCTTCGTCTGGATGAGGTCCATCACCGAGGAGTCGGTGAGGGTGGTGACATCGCCCAGCTGCCGGTTCTCGGCGACGTCCCGCAGCAGCCTGCGCATGATCTTGCCGGAGCGGGTCTTGGGCAGCTCGGCCACCGGCAGGATCCGCTTGGGCTTCGCGATAGGACCGAGGGTGGCGCCGACATGGTCGCGCAGCTCGCCCACGAGCGTGTCGGTCTCCGAAGCCGTACCGCGCAGGATGACGAACGCGACGATGGCCTGGCCGGTCGTCTCGTCGGCCGCGCCGACGACCGCGGCCTCGGCGACGGACGGGTGCGACACGAGCGCCGACTCGACCTCGGTGGTCGAGATGTTGTGACCGGACACCAGCATCACGTCGTCCACCCGGCCGAGCAGCCAGATGTCGCCGTCGTCGTCCTTCTTGGCGCCGTCGCCCGC
Source organism: Streptomyces albidochromogenes (assembly GCF_005981925.1). Taxonomy (GTDB): domain Bacteria; phylum Actinomycetota; class Actinomycetes; order Streptomycetales; family Streptomycetaceae; genus Streptomyces; species Streptomyces albidochromogenes. The sequence goes on along the minus strand of NZ_VBVX01000019.1, from coordinate 11,600 downwards.
GAAGTACTTGCCGGGGAAGCGGGACCAGTAGGTGTCGAGGAAGCGCTGGTCGTCGCCCCAGATCGTACGGAGCATGGAGGGCCACGGTTCGGTGAGCACGAGGTAGCCGCCGCCTCCGTCGGGCACCTCGTTCGCCTCGTCGTCGACGACGGTCGCGCTGATGCCGGGCAGTGCGCGCTGGGCGGAGCCGGGCTTGGTGGCGGTGACGCCGGGCAGCGGCGAGATCATCATCGCGCCGGTCTCGGTCTGCCACCAGGTGTCCACGATCGGGGTCTTGCCCGCGCCGATGTTCTCCCGGTACCAGATCCACGCCTCGGGGTTGATCGGCTCCCCGACCGACCCGAGCACGCGCAGGCTGCTCAGGTCGAACTTGGCGGGGATGTCGTCGCCCCACTTCATGAACGTGCGGATCGCGGTCGGCGCGGTGTAGAGGATCGTGACGCCGTACTTCTGCACGATCTCCCAGAAGCGCCCCTGGTGCGGCGTGTCGGGCGTGCCCTCGTACATGACCTGGGTCGCGCCGTTGGCCAGCGGCCCGTACACGATGTACGAATGCCCGGTCACCCAGCCGATGTCGGCCGTGCACCAGTACACGTCGGTCTCCGGCTTGAGGTCGAAGACGGCGTGGTGGGTGTACGCGGCCTGAGTGAGGTAGCCGCCGGAGGTGTGCAGGATGCCCTTCGGCTTACCCGTCGTACCGGACGTGTAGAGGATGAAGAGCGGGTGCTCGGCGTCGAACGCCTCGGGGGAGTGGTCGGCGGACTGGCGGCCGACGATCTCGTGCCACCAGACGTCCTTGCTGTCGTTCCACGCGGTGTCCTGACCCGTGCGGCGTACGACCAGGACGTGCTCCACCTGCGGGCACTTGGCGACGGCCTCGTCGATGGCGGGCTTGAGGGCGGAGGGCTTGCCGCGCCGGTAGCCGCCGTCCGAGGTGATGACGATCTTGGCGTCGGCGTCCTGGATGCGGGAGGCGACGGCGTCGGCCGAGAAGCCGCCGAAGACCACCGAGTGCGCGGCTCCGATGCGGGCGCAGGCCAGCATCGCGACGGCGGCCTCGGGGATCATCGGCAGGTAGACGGCGACCCGGTCGCCCTTGCGGACGCCCAGTTCCGTCAGGGCGTTGGCGGCGCGGGCGACCTCGTCCTGGAGCTCCGCGTAGGTGATCGCGCGGGTGTCGCCGGGCTCGCCCTCGAAGTGGATGGCGACCCGGTCGCCGTTGCCGGCCTCGACGTGGCGGTCCACGCAGTTGTACGCGACGTTGAGCCTGCCGTCGGCGAACCACTTGGCGAACGGCGGGTTCGACCAGTCGAGCGTCTCGGTCGGCTCGGTGGCCCAGGTGAGCCGCCGGGCCTGCTCGGCCCAGAAGCCCAGCCGGTCTGCCTCGGCCTGTTCGTACGCCTCCGCCGTGACGTTGGCGTCGGCGGCCAGCTCGGCAGGCGGCGAGAAGCGGCGCTCCTCCTTCATGAGGTTGGCCAGGCTTTCGTTGCTCACGACATCTCCCATTCCCAGGGCGTCCGATGTGTCCCGTGCCCTAGCTCATCAGTCCCGTGCCCGGGTGACAAGAGCCTTCCGGAAATTGGTTTAGACCTGTGAGTCGGGTGGGTCACATCCGCGCCGTGTTGGTGGCGGCGTACGGCCCCTCCCCGCAGGGCGGCGCGAGGAGGGGCCATACGGTCTCACGGGCGCGGCGGCCGGTCGGTTCAGACGCGCGACTCCTTCAGGGAGCCTTCTGCCTCCGGGTCTTCGACCGGGCCGACCCGGTCGAAGACCGCGTCGGTCTCACCGATCCGGACGCCGTCCTGGAGCAGATACGCCTGGGCCTCGCCGACATGGAAGTACATGCCGTGCAGTTCGAGGGTGCCCTCTTCGAGCCGCCGGCGCACCGCCTCGTGCGTGTGCAGATGCTCCAACTGCTGCACCACGTTGGTCAGGCAGAGCTGCTCGACCGCGTCGGCCGGCATCCTCCCCGAGATCCTCGCCCAGGAGTGCTTCTTGCTGCGCATCCGCTCCAGGCTGGGTACGGCGTGCCGCAGCCAGCGCCGCAGCGGCGTACGGTCCTCGTCCGGCGGGGTGTCGGGCGGCGAGTTGAGCAGGGCCTGCATCGCACCGCAGCCGGAGTGCCCGCAGACGGTGATGGACTGCACCTTCAGCACGTCCACGGCGTACTCGATGGCCGCCCCCACCGAGTCGTCCGCGCTCTCCGCGCCGGGCGGCGGCACCAGATTGCCCACGTTGCGCACGGTGAAGAGGTCGCCGGGGCCGCTGGAGGTGATCATGCTCGTGACGAGGCGGGAGTCGGCGCAGGTGATGAACAGCTGCGACGGCGTCTGCCCCTCGCGCGCGAGCCGGGCCAGCTCCTCGCGCACCAGCGGCGCCGTGTTGCGCTGGAACGCGCTCAGCCCGGTGGCGAGTTGGCCCGCGCTGCGCCCACCGCGGCCCGCCGCGGCCGGCGACGGGGCGGCGGCGCGGTGGTCGCAGTGGTGGTTGCGCCAGGGGGTCCACGGGCGGCAGCAGGTGTGGGTGGAGTGGGCGCCGTGAGGGCCGGTGCCGGCGGACTCTCCGGCCCCTGTGCCGGAGAGCGGACCGGTGAACCGGTTGCCCGAGCGGCCGGTGATGTCCACGCGGCCGCCGCGCGCGGTGTGCGCGTCCTGCCAGTAGTGGAGCGTCTCGTACGCCGCGTGGTCCATGAACGACCCGTCCAGTTCGACGACGACGGTCGCCCCTTCGGGCACCTGGTTCAGCGCACGGCTGAGCCGGGGCACCGCGAGGAACGTCAACTGGCCGCGCACCTGGACGTGATGGGCGCCGTCCGCCGTGGTGGCGGTGGTGATGTGCGTCTTGGCCAGCCGGTGGAGGGCTACACCGACCCCCATCGCGATGCCGATGGCCACTCCCTCCAGTACGCCGAGGAGGGCGACACCGGCCGTCGTCACCGCGTAGACCAGCATCTCCCGGTGCCGGGAGGCGCTGCGGATGTGCGTGATGCTCAGCATCTGGAAGCCGACCACCATCACCAGCGCGGCGAGCGCGGGCAGCGGGATCAGATCGATGACCGGTACGAGGAACAGCGCGGCGAGGACGATCCACAGGCCGTGCAGCATCGTGGAGTGCCGGCTGACGGCGCCCGACGAGACGTTGGCGACGCTCCGGACGGCGACGCCCGCGACCGGCAGGCCGCCGAGGGCTCCCGACACGATGTTCGCGGCGCCCTGCCCGGCCAGCTCTCGGTCGAGGTTCGAGCGCTGTACGTCGGTCGGCGGTTCCTTGCGGGCGGCCACCAGCTTGTCCACCGCGACGGCCGACAGCAGCGACTGGACGCTGGTGACCAGAGTGATGGTGAGCACGGCCGCGGCGATCCCGAGCACGGGGCCTTCCGGCAGCCCCGGCAGCGCGTGACTGCTCCAGGAGGGCAGGTCGACACGCGGCACGTTCATTCCCGTCAGCACCGTGAGCACGGCGGCGGCGGCCACGGCGACGAGCGCGCCGGGGACCTTCCGGGCGATCCGGCCCGTACGCCCCGGAAGGTGCGGCCAGGAGAGCAGCACGGCGACGGTGAGGGCGCTCACCAGGACGGCCGGTCCGTGCAGGTTCGCCAACTGGGCGGGCAGCACCCGCACGTTGTCCACGGCTGAACTCTCCGGGCTGCCGCCGAGGACGATGTGGAGTTGGGAGAGCGCGATGGTGACGCCGATGCCGGCGAGCATCCCGTGCACGATCGCGGGGCTCACGGCGAGGGCGGACCGGGCCACGCGCACGGTGGCCAGTACAAGTTGGGAGAGGCCGGCCAGCACGGTGATGGCGCAGGTCGTGCGCCAGCCGTACCGCTGGATCAGCTCGGCCGTGACGACGGTGAGGCCCGCGGCCGGCCCGCTGACCTGAAGCGGGGCTCCGCCGAACCGGCCGGCGACCAGTCCGCCGACGGCGGCGGCGACCAGCCCGGCCTGGAGGGGGGCGCCGGTGGCCAGCGCGATGCCCAGGGAGAGCGGCAGCGCGATGAGGAAGACGGCGATCGACGCGGACAGGTCCGCTCCCGCGATGCGGAAGCGGCGGCGGGGACCACCGCCGGTCGGGGGGCTGTGCGGACGCTGGAACTGGGACGCGTCCGTGACGGACGAAGAGTGGTCGGTGCTGGTCGGGACGCAAGCAGTCATGGTTCCCGTCTCCTCCGGGGCAGCGCGGTCGCGGAACGTGGGGACGCGGCCGTGGGTCACGGCGTGCAGCGGCGGGATTTCTCAACTCTCGGTAAATGAATCGTAATGCTGAGTAAAGAACGAAGGGTGTGAATAGGGCTAAACGGCGCAAGCTTTCACCCTTTGCGGTGAAGCGAGAATCTAAGCGGCTTGTCATATCAATACCTCTGCCGGGACATGCGAAGTTTGCTCCGCTGTATAGGCATTTCAGCGGATAAGCAGATAAATCCGACAGGAAGAGGTGGGCGGATGATGGCCGCTACGAAGAGGATGGCCTTCGGCGTCGCCGCCGCGGCCCTGGCCGGCGCGCTCGCCGCCTGCTCGGGGCCGCCCGGGGGCGCTTCCGGAGCCAAGGAAGGCGCGCACGGAGCGAAGAAGCAGGCGCCCAAGGCGGCGCCCAAGAGCGCGGTGCGTCTGATCGGCGACGGCTCGACGGCGTACACCGGCAAGCAGCCGCACGTGTCCCCGCCCGAGCGGCTGAAGCCCGGTCAGACGCCGCCGCAGTTCGTCGTGTTCTCGTGGGACGGGGCGGGTGAGGACAGCCAGCGGCTCTTCTCGCACTTCCGCGAGGTCGGCAAGAAGTACGACGCGACCATGACGTACTTCCTCAGCGGTGTGTACCTGCTGCCGGAGGACAAGCGGCACCTCTACGACCCGCCGCAGCACTCCCCGGGGCGCTCCGACATCGGCTTCAACGACGTCGCGGGCATCAGCGACACCGTCGACCAGCTACGCGGCGCGTGGCTCGACGGCAACGAGATCGGGACGCACTTCAACGGCCACTTCTGCGGCAAGGACGGCGGCGTCGGCACGTGGTCGACGCAGGAGTGGAAGAGCGAGATCGCGCAGGCCAAGGCGTTCGTGAAGCGCTGGAAGACGAACTCGGGCCTCAAGAACGCCAAGCCCCTGCCCTTCGACTACGACAAGGAGCTCGTCGGCGCCCGCACCCCCTGCCTCGAAGGGCAGAAGAACATGATGCTGGCGGCGAAGGAGCTGGGCTTCCGCTACGACTCCAGCGGAGTCGGCAAGCAGGTGTGGCCGAAGAAGACCGAGGGCCTGTGGGACATGCCGCTCCAACTGGTCCCGGTGCCGGGGCGGGCCTTCGAAACGCTCTCGATGGACTACAACTTCATGGTCAACCAGTCGGGAACGGTCAAGGGTGATCCGTCCCGGCACAGGTTCTGGGGCAACCAGATGCGCGACGGTCTGCTCCAGGCATTCGACCGCTCGTACAACGGCAACCGCGCCCCGCTGATCATCGGCAACCACTTCGAGTCCTGGAACGGCGGCACGTACATGCGCGCCATCGAGGAGACGATCAAGACCGTCTGCGTGAAGCGCGACGTGCGCTGTGTCTCGTTCAAGCAGGTCGCCGACTGGCTGGACGCGCAGGACCCGGAGGTCCTGGCGAAGATGCGCACCCTGGAGGTCGGTGAGGCGCCGAAGGAGGGCTGGGCGTCGTTCCTGACCAAGCCGGCTCCGGCCGCCCCGAGCGCCGGGGCGGCCTCGCAGGTCAAGCGGGCTGAGCGGCACTAGCCTCGGCGAAACGCTCCCCGAGGACGAAGGCGGGGTCGACCTGGGCAGCCAGGTCGGCGCCCGTCTTCGCGTTGCCCCAGCTCTCGGCGTTCCTCAGGTGGAAGTGCACCATCTGGCGCGTGTAGCGCTCCCAGTCGCGCTCCGCGTACGAGTCCTCAGCGGCGTTCTGCAGGGTCTGCAGGGCCAGGCGGTTGTCCGCCTCCAGCAGCTCGAAGCGGGACGGGCGGCCCTTCTCCATGGACCGCACCCAGTCGGACGCGCGGACGGTGACCAGGAGGTCGTCACCCACCTGCTCGCGCAGGAAGTCGATGTCGTCCTGCCCCTGCACCTTGTTGCCCACGACCTTGAGGGACACCCCGAAGTCCCGGGTGTACTCCTTGTACTGGCGGTACACCGACACGCCCTTGCGGGTCGGCTCGGCGACCAGGAAGGTCATGTCGAAACGGGTGAACAGGCCCGAGGCGAAGGAGTCGGAGCCGGCCGTCATGTCGACGACGACATACTCCTCGGGGCCGTCCACGAGGTGGTTCAGGCACAGCTCCACCGCCCCCACCTTGGAGTGGTAGCAGGAGACGCCCAGGTCCGACTCGGTGAAGGGCCCTGTGGCCATCAGCCGGATCTCGCCGTCGTCCAGCCGGACGGTACGGGCGCACGCGTCGTACACCGGGTTGTCCTCACGCACCCGGAGCAGGCGCGAGCCCTCTCCCGGCGGCGTGGTCTTGATCATCGTGTCGGCGGAGGTGATGCGCGGGTTGGTGCCGCGCAGATAGTCCTTGATGAGCGGCAGGTGCGCGCCCATCGCGGGCATTGCCGCGGCCTGCGCCTCGTCCAGGCCGAGTGCGGCGCCCAGGTGCTGGTTGATGTCGGCGTCCACGGCGACGACCGGGGCCTCGTTGGCGGTGAGGTGGCGGATGAAGAGCGAGGACAGCGTGGTCTTGCCGCTGCCGCCCTTCCCTACGAAAGCGATCTTCATGTTCACCAAGGGTAATCGCATGATTGCGTGCCGTGCGCACATGAAGTGAAGAAGACCACTCCAAGGTGGGGTGCGTGCCAGGGGTGCGTAGGCTCCTTACCTATGAGTACGACTGCTGATCCACTCGCGGCGCTGGGCGCGCTGCCCGGCGTGCCCGAGGCCGTGGACTCCGTACGCAAGGCCGTCGACCGGGTCTACGGACACCGCGTCATGCGGCGCCGCAGCAACGAGATCACCGCCGAGGCGGCGCTGCGCGGCGCACGCGGGTCGGCGGCGCTCTCGGGTGCGGACTGGGCGCTGGAGGAGGTGCGTCGGCGTACCGACTTCAGCATCGACGAGGAGTCCCGCACGGTCGGCGCGGCGCTGCGGCTGACCGCCGAGGCAGGGCAGCTCCTGTCCATCTGGCGCCAGTCGCCGCTTCGCGTGCTGGCCCGGCTGCACCTGGTGGCGGCGGGCGGCGCCGGCGTGTCGGACGAGCTGGTGGGCCGGCCGCGGCTCGCGGGCGAGCCGGTGGACGAACCCCTGGTCGAGCTGCCGCTGCCGTCCGCCGGTGAGGTGGCGGGCCGGCTCGAAGGGCTGTCGGAACTCATCATCGCGGGCGGCTCCGCGCCGGCGCTGGTCACGGCGGCGGTGGTGCACGGCGAACTGATGGCGCTGCGCCCCTTCGGCTCCCACAACGGCCTGGTGGCGCGCACCGCCGAGCGCATCGTCCTGATCGGCAGCGGGCTGGACCCGAAGTCGGTCTGTCCCGCCGAGGTGGGGCACGGAGAACTCGGGCGCGCGGCGTACGTGGCGGCGTTGGACGGCTACGCGTCGGGAACGCCGGAGGGAATGGCGGCGTGGATCACCCACTGCGGGCGCGCGGTGGAGCTGGGGGCCAGGGAGTCGACGGCCGTGTGCGAGGCGCTGCAGCGCGGCGCCGCCTGAGGGGCCGCCCTCCGCACCTTTCCGGCCAGGTTCGGCCGCGCGAGGCGCCGGTCGTGCCGGCGGGATCGTCCGGTCAAAGGGTTGCGGCGGTACCGGTCACCGGTACCGCCGCTGGCATGTCCGCCCAGTTACCAAGCGTCCTCGATATATGCCCATCAGGTCGGGTGCTTTGCCCGTCACCTGGTGCGGCTGGCCCGTAATCGACGGGTCGACGTCGCGTGGGTGCTCGGCTTCCATGCTCGGTCCGTGGGGCCTTACTGCGTTCTAGGTCATCCTCTCGGATGTCCCTGGTCTCGCGGGCCGTTAAGTCCTTTGTACTCCTGAAGCCGGGGAAGCGAAAGCCCTGGACGTGCTTCTTTGCTTATCGGTTCAAATACGGGCAAAGCTTTCCTGGGTGCGGCGCGCTCTGCGGCCCGGCCGGCGGCTGACGTACCAGACGAGACCCGCGGTGGCGGCGGCCGCTCCGACCGCCGCGGCGGCGACAAGTGCGGGCCGGGGCGGCATGGAGAAGGCGGGCAGCCGCTGCTTGAGGCGGACCGGCCGGTTGAAGGTGAGAACCGGCCATTCGCGGGCGAGCGCTTCCCGGCGCAGCGCCCGGTCCGGATTGACGGCGTAGGGGTGGCCGACCGATTCGAGCATCGGCACGTCGGTGGCCGAATCGCTGTACGCGTAGCAGCGCGATAGGTCGTACCCCTCGGACGCCGCCAGCTCCTTGATCGCCTCGGCCTTGGTCGGGCCGTACGCGTAGTACTCCACTTCACCGGTGAAGCAGCCGTCGTCGCCCACGACCATCCGGGTCGCCACGACGCGGTCGGCTCCCAGGAGCTCACCGATCGGCTCGACCACCTCCGCGCCGGACGTGGAGACGATCACCACGTCGCGGCCGGCGGTGTGGTGCTCCTCGATGAGGGAGGCCGCCTCGTCGTAGATGATCGGGTCGATCAGGTCGTGCAGGGTCTCGGCGACGATCTCCTTGACCTGCTGCACGTTCCACCCCTTGCACAGCGCGGAGAGGTACTCGCGCATGCGCTCCATCTGGTCGTGGTCCGCGCCGCCGGCGAGGAAGACGAACTGGATGTACGCGGTGCGCAGAGCGGCTCTGCGGCTGATCAGTCCGCCTTGATAGAAGGACTTGCTGAAGGTCAGCGTGCTCGACTTCGCAATGACGGTCTTGTCGAGGTCGAAGAAGGCGGCTGTTCGCGGCAAGGAGCGTTTTTCCACGAGGCGAGCATAGGCGCCCACCATTCGGCGTACGCTGTGGCGCGTGGGTTTGCCTGAGAAGGCTCTCGGGTACACCATGGAAGTCACGGATCGTTCGCGACCGTGCTACCCCGGTCCGACTCCTCCCCCCCCGAGTCGGCCGTGGAGACGACCCCCGTTCTCCCCCCCGACGGGGGTCGTCGCATGTCCGGATACTTTTTCGCCTTCCGGTGCTGATCATTTCTCCTCCTCTTGGCCCGTGGCCGCCAATGCCTTCCCCTCGTGAGACGTGTCACGCTCTGTAGTCGTTCCGCCGCTCTCCGGAAGTCACTGGTATAGGTGAGCGGGATATTCACAACCGATGACTTGTCCACAGTTTTTCAGCAAGATCCACACGATTTCCCAAGTCCCGTCACGGTGATTCCGTCCGCGAAGTTCGTGGACAGCAGGAATCGCTGGGAGAGGGGGCGGAGATCGTGGCCGGATCCATCACACCCGACCGACCGCAGGTGGCCGAGGCGCGGCAGGGCGGACCGCTGATCGTCACCGAGGACGTCGACCTGCTCGACGATCTGCTGCGGCTGTGCGCCGCGGCCGGAGCCGAGCCGGAGGTCCATCACGCGGTGCCCGAGCGCAGGGGCAGCTGGGAGAGCGCGCCGCTGATCCTCGTCGGCGACGACGCCGCCGAGCGGGTGCGCGGGGCGGTTCTAGGGCGCGGGGGCGCGCGCAGAAGCGGCGTGCTGCTCGTCGGCAAGGACCAGGACGACCCCCACGTGTGGCGGCGGGCCGTCGAGATCGGCGCCGACCACGTGCTGCGGCTGCCCGACGCGGAGGGCTGGCTCGTCGAGCGCATCGCCGATGTGGCGGAGGGCGTGGGACGCCAGGCCGTGACCGTGGGAGTGATCGGGGGCCGCGGCGGGGCAGGGGCCTCCACGCTGGCGTGCGCCCTGGCGGTCGCGGCCGCCCGTGCGGGCCGGCGCACCATGCTCGTCGACGGAGACCCGCTGGGCGGCGGGCTCGACGTCCTGCTCGGCGGGGAAGCCGTGGAAGGCATGCGCTGGCCGGATTTCGCCGAGTCCCGGGGACGGGTCGGCAGCGGCGCGCTGGAGGAGTCGCTCCCCGAGCTGCACGCGCTGCGAGTCCTCAGCTGGGACCGCGGCGACCGTGTGGTGATCCCGCCGGAGGCGATGCGGGCGGTGCTGGCCGCCGCGCGCAGGCGCGGCGGGGTGGTGGTCGTCGATCTGCCGCGACGGGTCGACGAGGCGGTGGCCGAGGCGCTGGCCCAGCTCGACCTCGGCCTGCTGGTGGTGCCGGCGGAGCTGCGTGCCGTCGCGGCGGCCGGACGGGTCGCGTCGAGCGTCGGCATGGTGCTGCGGGACCTGCGGGCGGTGGTGCGCGGGCCCTTCGCGGCCGGCCTGGACGAGGAGACGGTCGCGAGGCTGCTGGGCCTTCCCCTGGCCGGAGAGCTGCCGGTGGAGGCGGGGCTGCTGGAAGCGCAGGCCGGGGGAACGCCACCGGGGGGCAGTGCGCGCGGACCCCTGGCCCGGTTCTGCACCGCGTTCTGGGAGCGGGCGCTGACCGGGGGCGGTGTGTCATGAGCGCGGGAATGCTGGACGCCGTGCGGCGGCGGCTCGCGGAGAGCGGTGCCGAGCCGACTCCGGCGCGGGTGGCCGCCGCACTGCGGGCGCAGGGCCGGCTGCTGGGCGACACGGAGGTACTGGGGGCGGCCGAGGAGCTGCGCTGCGAGCTGGTGGGCACGGGAACGCTGGAACCGCTGCTCGCCGACCCCTCGGTGACCGATGTGCTGGTGTCCGCACCCGACCGCGTCTGGGTGGACCGGGGCGGCGGTCTCGAACTCACCCCGGTCTCCTTCGCCGACGCGGCGGCGGTGCGCAGACTCGCCCAGCGGCTCGCGGCCGCGGCGGGGCGGCGACTGGACGACGCGAGGCCGTGGGTGGACGCCCGGTTGCCCGACGGGACGCGGATGCACGCGGTGTTGCCGCCGGTCGCCGTCGGCTGCACGTGCCTGTCGCTGCGGGTGGTCCGCCCGAAGGCGTTCTCGCCGGCCGAGCTGGTCGCCGCAGGGACGGTGCCGCCGGGCGGGGAGGCGGTGCTGCGGGCGCTCGTCGAAGCCCGGCTGTCGTATCTGGTCAGCGGCGGCACGGGCACGGGGAAGACCACGCTCCTGTCGACACTTCTGGGGCTGGTCGGAGAGCGGGAGCGGATCGTGCTGGCCGAGGACTCGGCGGAGCTGAGGCCCGATCACCCGCATGTGGTGCGCCTGGAGTCGCGGCCCCCGAATCAGGAGGGCGCCGGGCAGGTCACGCTCCGAGACCTGGTGCGGCAGGCACTGCGGATGCGGCCCGACCGGCTGGTGGTCGGTGAGGTGCGCGGCGCCGAGGTCACGGAGCTCCTGGCCGCGCTCAACACCGGACACGAAGGCGGGTGCGGCACCGTGCACGCCAACGCGGCGGCGGATGTCCCGGCCCGGCTGGAGGCGCTGGGTGCGGCGGCGGGGCTCGACCGGGCGGCGCTGCACAGCCAGTTGGCCGCCGCTCTCGGTGTGGTCGTGCATCTCGCGCGAGGTCCGGGCGGGTCCCGGCGGGTCGCGGAGGTGCACGTGCTGGAGCGGGACCCGGCGGGGCTGGTGGTGACGGTGCCGGCGCTGCGGTGGGGCGCGCGGGCCTTCTCGTACGAACGCGGCTGGCCCCGGCTGCGCGCGCTGCTCGGCGGTGGGGCGTGACGGGGGCGGGCGCGGAGCCGGTGTACGC
>NZ_VBVX01000199.1 GCF_005981925.1 Streptomyces albidochromogenes | reverse complement strand
GCCCCACCCCCTGCGAACCGGCTTCGGACGCGTTGCTCGTACGGGCGCCCACCGGAGGGGAGTGCTGGAACTGCGTCGAGCGACGGCAGATCAGCTGGCGGATCACCGAGGGGCTGGACCACCCGTGCTGCGTCCTCCTGGAGCGCAGGACCGAGAAGGGCGAGTGGTCCGAGGCGGCGGTACTCGCCTCGCAGGTGGACCCGCGCGCGCTGCGGGCCTCGGTCGTGGTGCCGGAGCTGCCCGAGGGCCCGTACCGGGTGCGCATCACGTCCCCCGAGCTGCCGTACGACGCCTGCAGCCCGCCCCTGACCATCGGCCGCGGCGGCACCGCCCACGCCCCGGCGCGCACCCGGTGAGGACACCGCGCCGGTCGACTGCCCGGTGAGGGGGGTGTGATCGCGTGCAGCACGAGCCCCGGTGATCGGCGGCCGGAGAAATCACAGCGGGTGCGAGCAACCCCGCGCGCGCGGCGGCCGTCTTGATCCACAACAGGACGGTCCGCCGCGAAAGCGTCGGCGGTCCCCGGATCCCCGAGCACCAGGGTGTGAGAACCGGCCATCTATACACTGTGCGTATACATGCTGTGTATAGTCGCCGCGCCGACGCCCTGGCCGCGCACGAAAGGCAGCCATGCACAGCAAGGCATTCGCGCCGGAGTACCAAGGCGCCCTCACCGCGCTGTCGGTGAACTCCTCCCTGACGGACGTACTGGCAGAGGGCACCCGCCACTTGAGGGCGGCCGAGGCCGGCGGTGAGCAGCGGGAGGTGGCACGCGCCGGGCTCGCGGTGGCCGAGGCGCACCGCAGGCTGGGCAACGTCGAGGAGGCGGACCGGGCCTGGAAGGCCAGTTACCGCGCGGCCCGTTCGGCCGGTGACCTCGGGGCCATGGCCTGGGCGTTGTGGAGCGGCGGGACGCTGGCCCGGCAGCGGGGGGCGCTGGCGCTGGCGTTCCGGCTGCTGGGGCTCGCCGCCGACCTGGGCAAGCGGGGCGGGGACGTCGTCGCCCGGGGGTACTCCCTGGCCGGCCTGGCGGAGACCGGACGCATCCAGGGCGACTACCAGGCCGTCGCCGTACTGCACGAGCAACTGCTCGCCGAGGCGCGGCAGCGCGGCGAGGCCCGCCACACCGTGTGGGCGCTGGAGGGCATCGCGCAGATCCACCGCAACACCGGCTCCTACGACACCGCGTTCGCGATGTTCGAGGAGGCGGCGGAGATCGCCGGGCGGGCCGACGACCGGCGGGGCAGGGCGTGGGCCCTGCGCGGCATGGCTGACATCGTTTCCCTGCGGGACGACCCGGACCGCGCTCTGGCCCTGCTCGGCGAGGCAGAACTGACCTGCCGCGAGATGAACCTGTCCAGCGCGCTCGCCTACAACCACAAGATGCGCGCCAACGTGCTCTACCGCGCCCGCCGTTACGAGGAGGCCCGCCAGGTGTACGAGCAGGCGCTCGCCGAGTTCCGCGCCATGAGCGAGCCGCGGGGCGAGGCACTGGCGCGCCTGGGGCTGGCCAAGGCGCGCGCCCGGCTGGGCCGGGACCACGGCGAGACCGCAGCCGAGCTGGGTGAGTTGCGCCGTACTCTCGACCGGATCGGCCTGCGGCACGCCCGGGACATGGTCGACAAGGCCCACGCGGAACTCGGCGTACTCCCCCACGCCACCGCCGGCGACGACAAGGGCGGCCGACGATGACACCGCCGGTGACGACCCGGGCCACCGCGCCGGAGATCCTCGCCCGCTGCCGCGCACTCGTGCGGCCCGCCCTCACGCAGGCGGTGCGGCGTCTGCATCCGTGGCCGGCCGAGATGGCCGCCTTCTCGCTCGGCTGGAGCGAGGTGGGCGGCAGGCCGGTGCCGGGCCCCGGCGGCGCGGGCTCGCACGGCAAGGGGGTGCGCCAGGCACTCACCGTGCTCGGGGCCGAGGCGGCGGGCGGGTCGGGCGCCGACGCGGTCGCCGGCGCGGTCGCCGTCGAGCTGATCCACACCTTCTCGCTGCTGCACGACGACATCATGGACGGCGACGAGACCCGACGGCAGCGCCCGAGCGTGTGGAAGGCGTACGGCACGGGCCCGGCGGTGCTCGCGGGAGACGCGCTGTTCGCCCTCGCCGTGGAGACCCTGGCCGACTCGCGGAACGTACACAGCGGGGCGGCCGTGCGGCACCTGGCGGGGACGCTGAACGACCTGGTGCGCGGACAGGCCGAGGATCTGCTCTTCGAGGCCCGGCCGTGGACCGGCCCCGAGGCGGTGTCCCCCGGCGAGTACCGGACCATGGCCGGCCACAAGACCGGTGCGCTGCTGGGCTGCGCGGCGGGGCTGGGCGCCGTACTGGCCGGAGCGCCCGCGGCCACGGCCGACACCCTCACCCGGGCGGGACGGCATCTGGGAGTGGCTTTCCAGGCCGTGGACGACGTGCTGGGGATCTGGGGCGACCCGCGGGTCACCGGGAAGCCGGTGCACGGCGATCTGCGCCGGCGGAAGAAGACGTACCCCGTCCTCGCGGCGGTGTCGGCGGACGGCCCGGGCGCGCGGGAGCTCGTGGCGCTCCTCGCGTCGGGCGACGCCCTCGACGACGCGGACGCCCGCCGGGCCGCCGCGCTCGTCGAGGAGGCGGGCGGGCGGCGCGCCGCGCTGGCCGAGGCGCACCGCCAACTGGACCGTGCGCGCGGCTGCCTGGAGAGCGTCCCGCTGGAGCCGGCGGCCGTTGGCGACCTCCGCACGCTCGTGCCGTTCCTCGTGGACCGCGCGGTGTGACGAGGGGGACGGCGTGGGCCGCTCCTGGAGCCTCAGCCGGCGCCGCCGGTGCGGGCGAAGTCCAGTTCCAGCAGCCCGCGTGCCGTCTCCCTGGCGTCGTCGGCGGCGCCGGCGTCCGCGCAGACGGCGGCCGTGGAGATCGCGCCCTCGACCAGAAGGAGGAGCGAGCGGGCCAGCCGGGCGGAGTGGCCCGCCTCGGCGACGAGGCTGGCGAGATAGTCCTTGAGGGCGTCGACGTGGTCCCGGGCCGCCTCCGCGACGGCGTCCGAGGTGGCGCCCAGCTCCCCGAAGGAGTTGACGAAGGCGCAGCCGCGGAAGCCCGGTTCCGCGAACCACTCCCGCAGCCAGTCGAAGACCGCCAGGATCCGCTCCTCCCCCGGGCTCCGGGCCTCGACGTACGCCGCCAGGGACGCCCGCCACCGCAGGTCGCGGCGCCGCAGGTAGGCCTCCACCAGGTGGTCCTTGGACGGGAAGAGCTGGTAGAGGCGCTTGAGGGAGGCTCCCGACACGTCGCGGATCTCGGCCATGCCGACCGCCTGGAGGCCGCGCCCGTAGAAGAGTTCCTCGGCGGCGTCGAGGATGCGGGTCTCTTGTGCCGCGGCTTCCATACCCACTTCTCCTTGCGAGAGAATCACTGTTCTCCTAGGCTATCGAAGACTCGGGAGAACGTCCGTTCTCTCGTTCGAGGGGAGAGCCATGACCGACAGCAGGCCGCCGTTCCCGCCGTTCACCGAGGAGAGCGCCCGGCGGAAAGTACGGGCCGCCGAGGAGGCGTGGAACAGCCGGGACCCCGAACGGGTGGCCCTCGCCTACACCGAGGACGCCGAGTGGCGGAACCGCGACACGTTCCTGCGCGGGCGCGCCCGGATCGTGGAATTCCTGCGCGACAAGTGGCGGCGCGAGCTCGACTACCGCCTGCGCAAGGAGCTGTGGGCCTACGCGGACGACCGGATCGCCGTCCGTTTCGAGTACGAGTGGCACGACGAGCAGGGCCAGTGGCTGCGCAGTTACGGCAACGAGAACTGGGAGTTCGCCGAGAACGGCCTGATGCGGCGCCGCTACGCGAGCATCAACGACCTCCCGATCACGGCCGACGAGCGGCGCGTCGCGCTCTGAGCCCGCACGGCCCCGCCGGGCACTCCGCGCGCCGCTCCGACGGCGTACGCGCCGCGGCTCAGCCGGGCCACGTCCCGGTCAGGCGGCGCACGGTGGTGGCCCCGCTGCGGTCCACCGCCGCCTTGACCGCGGCGAAGATGGCGCCCTGCACGGCGGCCGCGATGATGATCTCCCGCCAGCCGCGTTCCTCGTCGGTGGCGTCGGGGGCGTCCTCGTCGTGGCCGATGACCTTCCACACCTGCTTGAAGACCGCACCGGCCAGGGCGCCGCTCAGGGCGCCCAGCACCATGCCGACCGGCTTGTAGGCAACCTTGGACGCCTTCATCAGCACCTCCCGTCCCGTCGTGTCACGACGACGGCCACGGCGATCGCCGCCGCCACCAGCCCGGCCAGTACGAGCACGTTGCGGTGGGTGTGCGTGCCCGCGCCGTCGGGCGCGCCGGCCTCGGGACCGCGCGGGTGCATCTTGCGGCCGAGCACGTGGGCGGTGCCCGAGAGCTGCTCGTTGGCGGAGGCGGCCTTGTCGTGCATCATGCCCTTGACCTTCGCCGCCTTCTGCTGCGCCTGCGCCTTCACGTCGGCCTTGGCGGCCAGTGCCTCGACCGTCCGGCCGAGCTCCTCGCGGGTCCGCTCCACCTGCGCCCTCAGCTCCTCGGGGTCGGGCGAGGAACCGTCGCCCTTTGCCTTGTCCGTCATCGCCGTGCCCTCTCCTTGATCTCGGCCACGTCGGCCTTGAGGCTGCTGATGGCCCGCTCGGGGGTGGCCGGTGTGGCCCG
This sequence comes from Streptomyces albidochromogenes, assembly GCF_005981925.1. GTDB lineage: Bacteria > Actinomycetota > Actinomycetes > Streptomycetales > Streptomycetaceae > Streptomyces > Streptomyces albidochromogenes. The sequence continues at coordinate 7,957 of NZ_VBVX01000199.1, read as the reverse complement.
GCCCACCTGCTTCTTGCCCACCAGGGCGAGGATCGCGGCCAGGACGAGGAGCGCGCCCGTGACGACCAGCGCGGCAAGCCACAGCGGCCACACGAGGTCCAGCGCGACGATCGCCGTGGCCACCGCGGCCTGGAGCGCGAGAATGCCCACCAGACCGGCTCCGCCCAGCAGACCGCCGCCGACCCCGAACCGTTTCCCCTTCTGCTGCATCTCGGCCTGTGCCAGGCGCAGTTCCTGCCGCATCAGCTGGGAGATCTGCTCCGACGCGTGCTTGACCAGGTCGCCCACCGACCGATCGGCGTCCCTGCGGGGCGGTTGGTCCACTGACGTGCTCATCCTCGTGACCTGCCTTTCCTTGCCGCTCTCGGCCCACGCCCGGCGTGGCGCCGACGCTGACCCGCTCGCTGGTGGCTGTCGTTCCAAGTCGTAACCGCTCCCCCGGGTGCCCGCCAGCCGACACACCACGCGGCGCTGACCGACGGATACCCCCGATGGCCGCAAAGCGGCGCGCCGCTTTGGCCGCGTCCTACATCAGGAGGCGCAGCAGCAGGCGCGGCGCGTGACGTACCAGCAGGGCGCTTCCCGCACCGATCGCGGCACCGGCCGCGACGTCGCTGGGGTAGTGCGCACCGGCCTGGACGCGCTGCACGGCGACCATCGCGGCCGGGACCGCGGCCGCCGCGCCCGCCCAGGGCGAGGTGAAGGCCACCGCGACGGTGAACCCGACGGCGGCGGCGGTGTGTCCGGACGGGAAGGACGAGCTGTCCGGCCGCTCCTCGGCGCCGTTGTGCGGGAGCAGGTCCGCGGGGGGCCTGCGCCGCTCGTACATCGGCTTGAACACACCGTTGGCGATCAGCTGCGCACAGAGCATGCTCGCTACTCCCTCGGCAGCGGCCCGGCGTTGCGAGGCGCCGCCCAGGGCGGCCAGGGTGAGGGCCGCGCCCCACCAGAGCTTGGTCCGCTCGGCGGCGGACTCCACGGCCGGCAGCACCTGGCGGGCCCACGGCGACTCCCAGGAGGCGGCCCGGTGGGTGAGCCGCTTCTCTAGGCGGTGTACGTCGTGGAGGAAGCGGGTCACCGCTTCCTTGGACCGTACGACGCCGACTCCGTCGACACCCCTGCCCTGGTGTTCCGGCACGGTCAGTCGCTGCCCATGTCTTTGCGGTCCTGATCGGTCCACTTGCGCGTGTCGCGCGGTTCGACGTAGGGCTCCTCGTCGCTGGGATGGCCGCCGACGATGGCACGTTCACGGGCCATCTCCGCGTCGAACTCCAGCCCCAGCAGGATCGCCAGGTTCGTGATCCACAGCCACACCAGGAAGATGATCACGCCGGCCAGGGCGCCGTACGTCTTGTTGTACGAGGCGAAGTTCGCCACGTACAGCGCGAATCCGGCGGAGGCGATCATCCAGATCACCAGCGCCAGGAAGCTGCCGGGGGTGACCCACTTGAAGCCGCGGCCCCGCGCGTTCGGCGAAGCCCAGTACAGCAGCGCGATCATGATGGTGACCAGCAGGACGAGGACCGGCCACTTCGCGATCGACCAGACGTTCAGGGCGGTGTCGCCGATCCCCAGCGTCTTGCCCAACTGCCGGGCGAGACTGCCCGAGAACACCACGATCAGCGCGCTGACGCACGCGATGATCATCAGGGCCAGCGTCAGAACCAGCCGCAGTGGCGTGATCTTCCAGACGGGCCGGCCTTCGGGGATGTCGTAGACGGCGTTGGAGGTGCGGATGAACGCCGCCACATAGCCGGAGGCCGACCAGAGCGCGCCGACGAGACCGACGATCGCGATGATCGATCCCGTACCGCTGCCGCTCGCCTGCAGCTGCTCCACCGCGCCGGTGATGATGGTGCGGGCGGAGCCGGGCGTCAGCTTGGCGATGTTGTCCAGGACGGCCTTGGTCGCCGACTCGCCCGCGATGCCCAGGATCGACACCAGCACCAGCAGGGCCGGGAAGAGCGCGAGGATGCCGTAGTACGTCAGCGCGGCGGCCCGGTCGGTCAGCTCGTCGTCCTTGAACTCCGCCATCGTGCGCTTGAGCACCGAGCCCCACGACTGCTTGCCCAGCTGGGTGGGCGTGTCGGGAGCGTCCCGTTCCACTTGTGGGTCCGGGCCCGCACGCCTGCCGGACTCCGCGTCCGGCCCGGTGTCCGCGTCCGCGTCCGGCCGACGCCGGTCGCGGCCGGGCTCGTCGTCTCCGTGCTCTTGCTCCCACTTCGATGCCATGTCCTACGAGTAGCCGCAAAATGCCGGCTCCGCACGTGGAGACGACCGTGAACCCCGTGCCCGGGCCGGGATCCGTGGTCCGTTCGGGTGAACCGCCCGTTCGCGCCGCTCGTCCGGGCGTACTGCCCCGACCTGGCCGGTCAGCCCGGTGCGAAGGTCCCCTGGAGGACAAGGTGCAGGGCGAAGGCGACGATCAGGGTGCTTGACGCCATGGCGGTGACGAGCCGTCCGCGGCTCCCGGTCAGCGCTCGGCCCAGCAGCGCCCCGCCCCCGGCCAGGAGAAGCTGCCAACTGGCGGACGCCACGAAGGCGGCGAGTACGAACACGGCCTGCTCCGCGTGGTCCGGCGGGCCGGTACTTTGGCTGCCGAGCACCAGCGCCGCGAAGTAGATGACGGTGGCGGGGTTCATCATCGTCATGCCGAGCAGGACCAGATAGGCCCGGGCCGCACCGACGTGCTCCTCGTCGTCGTGGATCGCCGTGCGGCGCGCGCGGTACTGGCTGAGCGCCTTGAGCCCGCCGCGGACCGCGAGGGCGATCAGCACGCAGGCCGAGACCCAGCGCAGGGGCAGTACGACCGGCTGGATGACGGGACTGAGCGCGGACCCTCCCACGGCGGCGATCAGCGCGTACAGACCGTCGGCGGTCGCGACGCCGAGCGCGGCGCAGGCACCGGTCTTCAGGGACGTACGCGCCGTGAGCGACACCAGGTACGCCGCGACCGCGCCCACCGGCACGGCGATGCCATAGCCGGCGAGGAGACCCGCGACGAGCGCGGCGATCACGGGCGGACGGGCATCGGCCTTCGCGATCGGCCGGTCCGCTGCTGGACCCGCGCCGGTCGGGGGGCGGAGGCCAGCGGCGGGAAGGCGTTGATCGTGAGGTCCATGCGCAGATCCTGCGGGCCGCGCGGCCGGCCGGGCAACCGAATTTCGCACGGGCCGGCCGTTCGCACGAGCCGGCCGCCGGGCCGCGGCGCACGCTCGGGCGCCGGCCGTCCCGCTCGACGGCCTCGGCGGCGGCTTCGCGGGCGGCCGGTCGGGCAGGAGCTCGATCACCCGGCGATCAGATGCTTCTGCCGGCGGTACGCAGGGAAAACGCTTTGACTTCACCCTCTTTCCGACGTGATCATCCGGGTATGTCACGCACCTTTGACGAACTGGTGTCCGAGGCGGAAGCCGTCTCGGTCGACGGCTGGGACTTCTCCTGGCTCGACGGCCGCGCCACCGAGCAGCGCCCTTCGTGGGGGTACCAGCGCACGATGAGCGCACACTTGGCGCGTGCGTCGGCCGCGCTCGACATCCAGACGGGCGGCGGGGAGGTCCTGGCCGGAGCGCCGAAGCTGCCGCCGACGATGGTGGCCACGGAGTCGTGGCCGCCCAACGTCGCCAGGGCGACGCGGCTGCTGCACCCGCTCGGCGCCGTCGTGGTCGCGGACACGGACGAACCACCACTTCCGTTCGCCGACTGCGCCTTCGACCTGGTGACCAGCCGTCATCCGGCGACGGTGTGGTGGGAGGAGATCGCCCGTGTGCTGCGGGACGGCGGCACGTACCTCTCCCAGCACGTCGGCCATTCCAGCGTCTTCGAACTCGTCGAGTACTTCCTCGGTCCGCAGCCCGAGGAGGTACGCCGCGCGCGTCACCCGGACGACGAGCGCCGGGACGCCGAGGCGGCGGGACTGGACGTGGTCGACCTGCGCTTCGAGCGGCTGCGGATCGAGTTCTTCGACATCGGCGCGGTGATCTATTTCCTGCGGAAGGTGATCTGGATGGTCCCCGGCTTCACCGTCGACCAGTACCGCGACAGGCTGTGGGAACTGCACGAGAAGATCGAGAACGAGGGACCGTTCGTGGCCCATTCGACCCGTTTCCTCATCGAGGCCCGCAAGCGGGGCTGAACGGGCCTTTCTCGACTAGCCGCCGAACACGCCGGCGCTGTGGAGGTAGAGAGCGACGACGCCGGCCACGCACACCAGGACCACGAAGGAGCCGAAACTCGTGTGGCTGCCCCGCCGCCGCCGGGGCGTGGCGGAGTCTGTGGAGCGGCCGGGCCGACGGGCGGTGCGGGTGCGGCCGGGCCCGGCGGAGCGGCCCGTACGCGAGGGGCCGGGCACGCGGGGGACAGCGTCGACCGCCGCTTCGGCGAGCAGACGGCGGCAGGCCGCGGCGAGCTCCCCGGTTCCGGCGGCGAGCGGCACGACCGCCTCCGAGCGGGCCGGTGCCGTCGTACCGCCGTCGAGGATGCGGCCGGCGCGGACGAGGATCTCACCCCGGCCGCCCGCCGGCGCGAGGCTTATCCAGCGCCGCACGTGCTCGCCCCTGATGACCACTCCCCCGGCACGGTCGCGGTACACCGTGTGCTCCCGCCACAGCACGGCGGCCAACTCGCTTGCCGTGTCTCTCAGTTGCCCACTCATGCGTCCCCCTTCGCAGTACAGCGCGTCGATCGAAGAACGCACTCTAGCGGCAGGTACACACCAACTCGGCGCGGGGGCTCGGCCTCCGGTGAGCCAAAGCTCAGTAGTGGTCACCGGCAGAGCCGGATGACATGGCGAATGGGACCGGCCGAAGCAGCCTGCTGGTCACCAGTGCGGCACGCTGCTTGTCACAGATGCTCATTCAGCAACCCTTGGGTCACCTGTAGCGATGATCGACGGCGGACCTCAACTCTTGACGGCCTCCACGATCTGCAGGGCGGCCTGGGCCGGCGTGAGGTGCGTGGTGTCGACGACCTCGGCCTCACCGTGCAGCCACGTGCGGGCCGCCTCGACGTAGGGCTCGAGGTAAGCGAGACGGAACGGGGAAGGGCCAAGGTCCGTGTCCCCCTCGATACGCCCGCGGAGGGTTTCCTGGTCAGCATGGAGAACGAAGTGCCGTACCGGAATCGCATACTGGGCAAGGCCCGAGCTGATCTCGCGCCAATACTGCTCGACCAGGACGGTCATGGGCATCACCAAAGTGCCACCGGTGTAGTCGAGTACACGGCGGGCGGTCTCGACCACTAGCGGCCGCCACGGAGACCAGTCCTGGAAGTTGCCAGTCCAGGGCAGCCCCGGCTTGATGTCCATGAGTGTCTCACCGACCTTTTCGGCATCGAACACCCGTGAATCCGGGATCAGCTGCTGCACGAGTCCACTGGTCGTCGTCTTGCCTGCGCCGTGGGTGCCGTTGAGCCATACGATCATGGAACAAACGCTAGCGTCGTGTGGCACGCAGGTGGTCTCAACTGCCAAGATCAGGTGCAACCCGTCACGGAAACGTGGCACCGACTGCGCATGCCGCCCAGTCGGTGACAACAAGCCCGCCCCAGTGCCAACTGTCGCGCATTGGCTCATCCGGGCAGCCGACGGCGAGGCGCCGCCGCACTGGCCCCGGGCGCTGTCAGCGGTAGTCGAGCTCGATGTAATCGATGTCGCTCAGCTCCACCTGAAGGCCCGCTGCCCGGCGCCCGCGGTCCTTGAAGTACTCCTCCTGGAGCCCTTCGGCGGCGATGCGCCGGAGCTGCTGCTCGGACGCGCCCGCCGCCTGGGCGTCGAAGAGGCGGCTCGCGTACGCGGGCGGCAGGTGCTGGGTGATCAGGCGCAGCCGGCTGTCGTCCGTGGAGCCCGGCGCCGCGGTGAACCCGAACCGCGCGCGGGTCTCGATCACGATGCCGGTCGTGCTCGCGGCCTGCTTCTTGGCCCGTTCCCGCACCTTGGGCTGCCAGTTCTTGGCCACCTCCGCGACCAGGCGGGCGGCGAGGTCCTTGCGCGGCCGCTTGAACTGGCCCGCGACGTAGCGCTCCACGGTCCGCTGGGAGGTGCCCAGCCGCTCGGCCACCGCCTTGGTGGAACCCCTCTCGTGCTTCACCAGGAACCGCATCTGCGCCTGCGCCGACTTCGGGAGAGGCCGGGTGAACGTGTTCGCCTCGGCCTTGTCGAGGCTGTCGCCCAGGATGCCCATCGCTGACCCCTCCTTCTCTACTCGCCGTCGGCGGACGCGTCGCCGCCCTTGATGTGCCGGGCGGGGTTGTGGCCTTGGTCGAGCAGCTGCACGGCCCACATCATCGGCCTGCTGCCCTCGCACTTGACCATGCCGGGCGAGACGCCGAGCCGGAAACCGCCGGGCAGCGGTGTGCCGTCGGGCGTGCGCGGCAGGAAGTCCAGTGGCGAGGGGCCGTCGGACAGGTACACGGCGCAGTCGGAGAGGACCGCGACCGGGAACCGTCCGGCGCCTGCGAGTCTGAGCATCTTGCGGTGCATGTTGATCCGGGCGGCGGAGATCACGGCGGCACGGATGTCGGGGCGCCACGTCGGGCGTTCCAGGGCCGGCCAGCGCTCACCGGGCCGGTATCCGACGCCCTGGGGCCGTTCGCGGAGCTTGCCGATGCCGCCCTTGACCGTGGCCTTGACGGCGGACAGGACGGCCGCCTGCCCGGCGTCGACGTGCTTGTGCTTGTCCATCGCCTCGAGGAAGTCGGCCTCGCTCATGGTGGAGACGACGCCGAGCTGCTCCATGGTGGCCATGTACGCGTCGCGCAGCCGCGTGTACCAGGCGTCGAGGTACGCGGCGTGCTCCCGACGGACGTATGCCTCGGCCGGTCGTACCTGGTGCCCGAGTTCCACCGCGTAGGCGACGGTCGGCGTCGCGTACCAGGCCGGACCGGCCGGACGTTCGCCGTGCGGGGTGAACGGATTGGGAAGGCGCGGGTCGATGTCGATGTGGGACAGGTCGACGAGCCAGCTGCCGGGCAGTTTCGGGTCGAACTCCGGGTGGTGGAGGTGCGCCGCTGGTCCTACGCCGACGTTGAGCCGGTTCGCGGCGGCGGCGAACGCCATGTTGACGTCGATGCCGACCGCGTACGGCTTCGCGCACTCCTCGTCGGTGAGCAGTTCCGGGTCGCGGATCCACTCGTACGCCTCCTCGTCGAGGACCTCGGCGGGGGTGCGCCGGTGCCCGCGCGGGTACCGGGCGGCGACGACCGGGTGTTCGTCGGGGGCTTCCGGCGGCGCGGGGTCCACCGGGGCGGTGAGCGCACCGGGGTTGGGGCCGGACGACCACGTGCCGGTCGTCGGGTCCTTGACCGCGCGGGTGGGCGGGCGAAGCGCGGTCATCAGTTCCAGACCGGATACGGCGCAGGAGCCGCGCGGGGTGATGACCCTGGTCGCGTACGTGCCGAGCACCTGCGCGAGCTCCGCCGCCGGGAGGTGCGCCGCGTCGCCCCAGGCGCGGGGGTCGAGCGCGCCCCAGGGCACCACGGCGAACTGGACGCACTGGCGCCGCCCTGCCTGCGCCGGGCGGTAGACCCTGGCCCAGGGGCCGAAACCGCGCCGGGTCGTCTTCCAGCCGGCCCGGGTGATCTGCTGGTTGACCCGGTGGTCGGCCGGCAGGCGCAGCGCCCGCCGGTCCTCCAGGACGGCAGGCAGGCCGAGCCGCTCTGCGGCCGCCTCGGTGAGGACGATCAGCGGGTCGGCGTCCTTGCCGTTGCGGTGCAGCCGGGGTGCTCCCAGCCGGGCCTCGGTGAGGGCCCACTCGACCAGGGCGGGCACGGTGGTGGCAGGGCAGTCGAGGACCAGGCCGCCGACGCAGTACGCCGATCCGTCGCCGTCGAGCACCGCGAGCGGGCCGTTGGCGTGGTTCGGGCCGGCCGCGTCGCGCGCGGAGGCGGACGCGTGCGCCGTCGGCTGTCCGGCCGACGGGCGGCGTGATGCGGAGGGGCCGGGGGCGTTGGGCGCCTCGGACGG
>NZ_VBVX01000198.1 GCF_005981925.1 Streptomyces albidochromogenes | reverse complement strand
CCCTTCGAGGGCCCTGGCCACCGCCGCGTCCAGGGGCAGCGAGGCGCCCTCGCACCGGAACGTCTCGTACCGGCCGTCACCGAGACGCTCGCGCGCCTTGCGCTCGCAGAGGGCGTGCGGCGCGTTGTAGTACGCCGAACCGAACAGCGGCAGGCCCACCGACGGCCAGATCCGCTCGGCCGCCCCTTGCAGCACCGCCGCCTCCGCCGGATCGCCGGCGTCCAGGGTGACCAGCGCCAGCAGCTCCAGGGCCAGCACCACGCCGAGCAGGTCGTGGAACGCGTGGTCGATGGCCAGGCACTCCAGCAGCAGGTCGCGCGACCGCTCCAGCCGGCCTTCCGTGTGCGCCGCGTACGCCAGGACGTACAGCGCGTACGCGAGAGCCCAGCGTTCCCCGTGGTCCTCGCAGACCTCGGTGACCTCCTCGCAGATGGCCACCGCCTGGGCCAGGTCGCCCCGGAAGGCCACGGCCATCGCCAGTTCGATCCGCGCCATCAGCACATTGCTGTTGAGCTCGCCGATCTCCTCGTACCGCGCCAGCGCCTCACGCAGCAGTTCCTCGGCGCGCGCCATGTCGTCGGAGACCAGCGCCAGGCAGCCCGAGCGGTGCACCGCGTACGCCGCCGCCGCCGCGTTCCCGCTCAGCTCCGCGCCCTCGCGGCACTCCTGGAGGGCGGCGAGCGCCCCGACGGCGTCGCCCTGGAGCACCGCCACGTAACCGAGCACCCACAGCGCCTTCAGCCGGTGCGCCCGGTGCTCGCCCTCCGGCTCCAGCGCGTGGTCCAGCCAGTGCCGCCCCTCCGCCAGGCGCCCGCAGCCGACCCAGTAGAACCACAGGGTGCCCGCCAGGTACTGGCCCAGGTGCACGTCCCGGGGATGTTCGAGCGAGTACTCCATCGCCCGGCGCAGGTTGGGCAGTTCACTGTCGACGCGCGCGGCCACGTCGGCCTGCCTGGGGCCGAACCAGTCCAGCTCGCACCAGGTGGCGAGCCCCAGGTACCAGTCGCGGTGCCTGCGGCTCACGCGCTCCGCGTCGCCCATGGCCTCCAGCCACTCGGCGCCGTACTCCCGCACGGTGTCGAGCATCCGGTACCGCACACCGGCCGCCGTGTCCTCGCGGATCAGGACGGACTGCGCGATCAGGTCGGTGATCAGGTCGAGGACGCCGAGCACGCTGTCGTCCAGGAGCTCCGGGCCGCCGCAGACGTACTCGGCCGCCTCCAGGTCGAACTGCCCCGCGAACACGGACAGGCGCGCCCACAGCAACCGCTGCTCGGGCGTGCAGAGTTCATGGCTCCAGCCGATCGCGGTGCGCAGGGTCTGGTGGCGGGGAAGGGAGCCACGCGCCGATCCGGTCAGCAGCCGGAAGCGGTGGTCGAGCCGGTCGAGCACCTGCTGGACCGACAGGGCCGTCAGCCGGCCCGCCGCCAGTTCGATCGCGAGCGGGATCCCGTCCAGGCGGCGGCACAGCTCGTGCACGGCGTCGCTGTCGGCCTCGGTCGGCCGGAACCCGGGCCGCCCGGCGGCCGCCCGGTCGGTGAAGAGCCGTACCGCCTCCGGGCCGGGCATCGGCGGCAGCGCGAAGGTCTGCTCGCCGTCGACGCACAACGGCAGCCGCCCGGTGGCCAGCACGGTCAGCCCGGGCGCCCGCCGCAGCAGATCCCTGGTCAGTCCGGCGACGGCGTCGACGAGGTGCTCGAAGCCGTCGAGCACGAGCAGCGTGTCGCGCCCCGCGAGATGCTCCGCCAGCACCGCGCGCGGCGGCTTGCCGGAGTGGTCGGTCAGCCCCATCGCCTCGGCCAGCGCGTGCTCCAGCAGGCCCGGGTCCGTGAGCGCGGACAGCTCGGCGAGCCGGACGCCGTCGCAGTACCGTTCCTGCGCCTCGCACGCCGCACGCAGGGCGAAACGGGTCTTTCCGACGCCGCCGACCCCGGTCACGGTGACCAGCCGGGCCTCCTCCAGCAGGCGGCCCAGTTCCAGCAGTTCCGCGCGGCGCCCGACGAACCGGTTCAGCTCGGCCGGGAGTCCGCCGTGCGCGGGGGAGTGGGACACGGGAGGGGAAGTGCGTCGCATAGGACACGGAGCGTACCGATCCGTAAGCACTCCGTACAATCGGGCCGGACGGCTCCCGCTCCCCGGCCGCAATGCGGTACGGACCCGGAGCCCCGGCGCGATAGGCTCGCAGAACGACTTTTCTCAATGTCAGGGAGCGGTGCAACGTGTCCGGTGGAGAGGTGGCCGGCATCCTGGTTGCCGTCTTCTGGGCGATCCTGGTCTCCTTCCTCGCCGTGGTTCTGGTGAGGCTGGCCCAGACGCTGAGGGCGACGACCAAGCTTGTCGCGGACGTGACCGAACAGGCCGTCCCGCTGCTGGCGGACGCGTCCGCCACCGTACGGTCCGCGCAGACCCAGCTCGACCGGGTCGACGCCATCGCGACCGACGTCCAGGAAGTCACCTCGAACGCGTCCGCGCTCTCGACGACCGTCGCGTCGACCTTCGGCGGCCCGCTCGTGAAGGTCGCCGCCTTCGGGTACGGCGTCCGCCGGGCGCTCGGCCGCGACAAGGACGCTCCGGCGCAGCAGCCGTCGCGTCGCACTGTGATCGTCGGCCGGACCGTGCCGTCCGCCCGGCGCAGGAAGCGGAAGGGCTGAAGCCGCAATGTTCCGCCGTACGTTCTGGTTCACCGCCGGCGCCGCCGCCGGCGTGTGGGCCACCACCAAGGTCAACCGCAAGATCAAGCAGCTGACGCCCGAGAGCCTCGCCGCGCAGGCCGCCGACAAGGCGGTCGAAGCAGGCCACCGGCTCAAGGAGTTCGCGCTCGACGTCAAGGCGGGAATGGCGCAGCGCGAGACCGAACTCGGTGAGGCGCTCGGCCTCGAAGCGCGCAGAGACCCGCAAGCCGTCGAGTACCGACGCGTCGCCGCTCTCGACCACACCAAGCATTCGTACAACCGGAATGAGGACCACTGATGGAGTCGGCTGAAATCCGCCGCCGCTGGCTGCGCTTCTTCGAGGAGCGCGGACACAACGTCGTGCCTTCGGCGTCGCTCATCGCGGACGACCCGACCCTGCTGCTGGTCCCCGCGGGCATGGTGCCCTTCAAGCCGTACTTCCTCGGCGAGGTCAAGCCGCCCGCCCCGCGCGTCACCAGCGTGCAGAAGTGCGTGCGCACGCCGGACATCGAAGAGGTCGGCAAGACCACCCGGCACGGCACGTTCTTCCAGATGTGCGGCAACTTCTCGTTCGGCGACTACTTCAAGGAAGGCGCCATCTCGTACGCCTGGGAGCTGCTCACCGGCTCCGTGGCGGACGGCGGCTTCGGGCTCGACCCCGAGCGGCTGTGGATCACGGTCTACCTCGACGACGACGAGGCCGAGCAGATCTGGCGCGACAAGATCGGCGTACCCGCCGAGCGCATCCAGCGCCTGGGCAAGAAGGACAACTTCTGGTCCATGGGCGTCCCCGGACCGTGCGGCCCGTGCTCCGAGATCAACTACGACCGCGGCCCCGAGTTCGGAGTCGAGGGCGGCCCGGCCGTCAACGACGAGCGCTACGTGGAGATCTGGAACCTGGTCTTCATGCAGTACGAGCGCGGCGCCGGCGACGGCAAGGAGGACTTCCCGATCCTCGGCGACCTGCCGTCGAAGAACATCGACACGGGTCTCGGCCTCGAACGCCTCGCGATGATTTTGCAGGGCGTGCAGAACATGTACGAGACCGACACCCTGCGCGTCGTCATGGACAAGGCCACCGAGCTCACCGGCGTCCGCTACGGCGCCGACACCGGCTCGGACGTCTCGCTGCGCGTCGTCGCCGACCACATCCGTACCTCGGTGATGCTCATCGGCGACGGCGTGACCCCGGGCAACGAGGGCCGCGGCTACGTGCTGCGCCGCATCATGCGCCGCGCCATCCGCAACATGCGCCTCATGGGCGCCACGGAGCCGGTCGTCGCCGAGCTCGTCGACGTGGTCGTCACCACCATGGGCGAGCAGTACCCGGAGCTGCTGACCGAGCGCAAGCGCATCGAGACGGTCGCCGTCGCCGAGGAGGCCGCGTTCCTGAAGGCCCTCAAGGGCGGCACCAACATCCTCGACACCGCCGTGACGGAGACCAAGGCCGCCGGCGGCCAGGTCCTCTCCGGCGACAAGGCGTTCCTGCTCCACGACACCTGGGGCTTCCCGATCGACCTCACCCTGGAGATGGCCGCCGAGCAGGGCCTGTCCGTGGACGAGGACGGCTTCCGCCGCCTGATGAAGGAGCAGCGGGACCGCGCCAAGGCCGACGCCAAGGCCAAGAAGACCGGCCACGCCGACGTCTCCGCCTACCGCGAGGTCGCCGACAACTCCGGCTCGACGGAGTTCACCGGCTACACCCACACCGAGGGCGAGTCGACCATCGTCGGCCTGCTCGTCGACGGACTGCCGTCGCCTGCCGCCACCGAGGGCGACGAGGTCGAGGTCGTCCTCGACCGCACGCCGTTCTACGCCGAGGGCGGCGGCCAGCTCGCCGACACCGGCCGCATCAAGCTGGACACGGGCGCCGTCATCCAGGTCCGCGACGTGCAGCAGCCGGTCCCGGGCGTCTCCGTCCACAAGGGGTCGGTCCAGGTCGGCGAGGTGACCGTGGGCGCCTCCGCGTACGCCGCCATCGACCTGAAGCGCCGCCGCGCCATCGCCCGCGCCCACAGCGCTACGCACCTGACCCACCAGGCGCTGCGCGACGCGCTGGGCCCGACGGCCGCCCAGGCCGGTTCGGAGAACTCGCCGGGCCGCTTCCGCTTCGACTTCGGCTCGCCGAACGCCGTACCGGGCACGGTGCTGACCGACGTCGAGCAGAAGATCAACGACGTGCTGGCCCGGGAACTCGACGTCCAGGCCGAGGTCATGTCGATCGACGAGGCCAAGAAGCAGGGCGCCATCGCCGAGTTCGGCGAGAAGTACGGCGAGCGCGTGCGCGTCGTGACCATCGGCGACTTCTCCAAGGAGCTGTGCGGCGGCACGCACGTCCACAACACCGCCCAGCTGGGCCTGGTGAAGCTGCTCGGCGAGTCCTCGATCGGCTCCGGCGTACGGCGCATCGAGGCCCTGGTCGGCGTCGACGCGTACAACTTCCTGGCCCGTGAGCACACGGTCGTCGCCCAGCTCCAGGAGCTGGTCAAGGGCCGTCCCGAGGAGCTGCCGGAGAAGATCTCCGGGATGCTCGCCAAGCTCAAGGACGCCGAAAAGGAGATCGAGAAGTTCCGCGCGGAGAAGGTCCTCCAGGCCGCCGCGGGTCTCGCCGCCGGCGCCAAGGACGTGCGCGGCGTCGCGGTCGTCACCGGTCAGGTGCCCGACGGCACCTCGGCCGACGACCTGCGCAGGCTGGTCCTGGACGTACGCGGCCGCATCCCGTCCGACCGCCCGGCGGTGGTGGCGCTCTTCACCACCGCCAACGGCCGCCCGCTGACCGTCATCGCCACCAACGAGTCCGCCCGCGAGCGCGGTCTCAAGGCCGGTGACCTGGTCCGTACGGCGGCCAAGACCCTCGGCGGCGGCGGTGGCGGCAAGCCGGACGTCGCCCAGGGCGGCGGACAGAACCCGGAGGCCATCGGCGACGCCGTGGCCGCCGTCGAGCGCGCTGTCGGCGAGAGCGCCTGATGCGACGCGGCCGTCGCCTTGCGATCGACGTCGGGGACGCCCGGATCGGGGTCGCCTCGTGCGACCCCGACGGGGTGCTGGCCACGCCGGTGGAGACCGTGCCGGGACGCGACGTCCCGGCCGCCCACCGGCGGCTCGGGCAGCTCGTCGAGGAGTACGAACCGATCGAGGTCGTGGTCGGCCTCCCTCGCTCCCTCAGTGGGGGCGAGGGGCCGGCGGCGGTCAAGGTCCGGGCGTTCGCCCAGGAGCTCGCTCGCGGCATCGCACCCGTTCCGGTACGACTGGTCGACGAGAGGATGACCACAGTGACGGCCAGTCAGGGGCTGCGCGCTTCGGGCGTGAAGTCCAAGAAGGGCAGATCTGTGATCGACCAGGCGGCCGCGATCGTCATCCTTCAGAACGCTCTGGAGGCCGAACGGGTCTCCGGGAGTCCCCCGGGCGAGGGCGTCGAAGTGGTTGTCTGATCGCGATACGGTAACGTTCCGCGCGATGCGGCGGTGTTCGAACAGCTGCCGCACAAAGAAGAGGCGGACCGGATGCCGTGCCCCCACGCGCGAAGCAGCCACCGCCTCGCGGCACACTATGGGGTTTCATGACTGAGTACGGCCGGGGCGCAGGCCACGAACCGTGGCATCCCGAGGACCCGTTGTACGGGGACCAGGGGTGGGCAGGGCAGCAGGCCGGACAGGGCACGCAGGACCCGTACGGCGGCCAGCCACAGCACTACCAGCAGGAGCCGCAGCAGTACCAGCACGACCCGCAGCAGCAACACGACCAGCAGCAGTACCAGCACGACCCGCAGCAGCAACACGACCAGCAGCAGTACCAGCACGACCAGCAACACCAGCAGCAGCAGCCGTACTACGGCGGCGGGCAGCACTACACCGAGCAGCAGCAGTACGGCCACAACGGCGGCTGGGACGCGCCGCAGCAACAGGAGCCGGTGCCGTACGGAATGAACCCGGCGGCCGACCCCTACGCCGGCCAGCAGCCCGCCTACGGCGCCGACGGGACCGACTACTACGCCGCGCCGGACGCGTACCCCCCGCCGCAGCCCCCCGGCCGGCGCCACGCGCCCGAGCCGGAACCGGCGGCCGAGTGGGACGCGGAGCAGGAGGCCCCCGAGGAACACCCGTTCTTCACGGGCGCCGACGACGGCGACGACGCGGAAGCGGACGAGCCCCGCGAACCCCGGCGCGGCAGGGGCGGCAACGACCGCCGCGGCGGGAAGCCCAAGAAGAAGAGCCGCAACGGGACGGCGTGCCTGTTCGTCGCGGTGGTCCTGGTCGGCGGCGTGGGCGGCCTCGGCTACTTCGGATACCAGTTCTACCAGGACCAGTTCGGCGCCCCCGAGGACTTCGCGGGCAGCGGCACCGGGTCCGTCGAGGTCGAGATCCCCAAGGGCGCGGGGCTCGGGCAGATCGGCAGCATTCTCGCCCGCAAGGGAGTCGTCAAGAGCTCGGGCGCCTTCGTGTCGGCGGCGACGGCCAACCCGAAGAGCCAGGGAATCCAGCCCGGCGTCTATCCGATGAAGAAGGAGATGTCGGGCAAGGCGGCCGTCGATCTCATGATCAACCCGTCGAACCTCAACGCCCTCATCGTCAAGGAGGGCGAGCGGAACGTCGGGATCTACGAGGCGATCGACAAGAAGCTGAAGCTCGACTCCGGCACCACGGAGGACGTCGCCGAGAAGGAGTTCAAGGACCTCGGCCTGCCCGAATGGGCCAACGACAACCCCGAGATCAAGGACCCGCTGGAAGGCTTCCTCTACCCGTCGCGTTACGACATCGGCGGGAAGTCGACGCCCAAGTCCGTGCTCAAGGAAATGGTGACGCGGGCCAAGGCGAAGTACGAGGCCGCGAACGTCGAAGCCGAGGCGGAGCGGCTCGGGCTCGAATCGCCGATGCAGCTCATCACGGTGGCGAGCCTCGTCCAGGTCGAAGGCAAGTACAAGCACGACTTCGAGAAGGTCTCCCGGGTCGTCTACAACCGGCTCAAGCCGAACAACACCGAGACGGTGGGACGGCTCGAATTCGACTCCACGATCAACTACATCAAGGCCGAGAGCAGGCTGGACATCGGGGCCGTCGACAGTCTGCGGCAGATCAAGGACCCGTACAACACGTACGACATCAAGGGCCTGCCGCCGGGCGCCATCAGCAACCCCGGCGCCGACGCGCTGCACTCGGCGATCAACCCGAAGCCCGGCCCCTGGTACTACTTCGTGTCGGTCACGGCGGACAAGACCCTCTTCGCGGTGACCAACGCCGAGCACGAGAAGAACCGGCGGCAGTACGAGGAAGAGCTGGAGAAGTCCGGACAGTGAGCACGACCCGTCGCGCGGCCGTCCTCGGCTCGCCCATCGCCCACTCCCTCTCGCCGGTGCTCCACCGCGCCGCGTACGCGGAACTCGGTCTCGACCACTGGTCGTACGACCGCTTCGAGGTGGACGAGGCCGGGCTGCCGCGCTTCTTCGCGGAGCTCGACGCGTCCTGGGCGGGGCTGTCCCTGACCATGCCGCTCAAGCGGGCCGTCATCCCGCTGCTCGACGAGATCAGCGACACGGCGGCCGCCGTCGAGGCGGTCAACACCGTGGTCTTGAGGGAGGACGGCCGGCGCCTCGGCGACAACACCGACATCCCGGGGATGATCGCCGCCCTGCACGAGAGGGGCGTCGAGAAGGTCGACTCCGCCTCGGTCCTCGGCGCCGGAGCCACCGCCTCCTCCGCCCTGGCCGCCCTCTCCCGGCTGTGCGCCGGCCCGGTGACGGCGTACGTCCGCAGCTCCGCCCGGGCCGACGAGATGCGGCAGTGGGGCGAGCGGCTCGGCGTCGACGTACGGATCGGCGACTGGGCCGAGGCCGGCCGGGCGTTCGACGCGCCGCTCGTCGTCGCCACCACCCCGGCCGGTACGACCGACGCGCTGGCCGGGGCCGTGCCGGACCGCCCCGGCACGCTCTTCGACGTGCTGTACGAGCCCTGGCCCACGGCGCTCGCGGCGGCCTGGTCCGCCCACGGCGGCGCGGTCGTCGGCGGCCTGGACCTGCTGGTCCACCAGGCCGCGCTCCAGGTGGAGCAGATGACCGGCCGCGCCGCGCCGCTCGCCGTCATGCGGGCCGCCGGCGAGCGCGCACTCGCCGCCCACTAGGATCTGCGGAGAACCGCAGGTCACAGGGGGCGAAGCGATCATGAGCAGGGCGACGGAGCAGTCACTGGCGGCGCCGGACCTGCTGAAGCTGACGCTGTACCTCCTGCCGGAGTGGCTCCGTATCGCGCTCGGCGCGGCCGTTCTGCTCCTGATGGCGGCCTACGGCGTCGGCCGTCTGAGGCGCGCCGTGGCGGCACGGCGGAGCCCTTCAGCGCGTCCCGCGAAGTGAGAAGGCCGTCCGTCTGATGGACCGGCGGCCGGGTCACCGGCCCGGTCGTGGGAGGATCAGGGGTGGCGGGCCAGGGCCGCGCACCCGGTCGCGCCGTCGCAGTTCCAGGCGCGAGCATGAGGAGCACCGTTGAGCAGGTTGCGCTGGCTGACCGCGGGGGAATCCCACGGCCCCGCACTCGTCGCGACGCTGGAGGGCCTTCCCTCCGGTGTCCCCGTCACCACGGAGATGGTGGCGGACGCGCTCGCCCGGCGGCGGCTCGGCTATGGGCGCGGCGCGCGGATGAAGTTCGAGAGGGACGAGGTCACGTTCCTCGGCGGCGTACGCCACGGCCTGACCATGGGCGGCCCCGTCGCGATCATGGTGGGCAACACCGAGTGGCCCAAGTGGGAGCAGGTCATGGCGGCCGACCCCGTCGACCCCGACGAGCTGGCCCAGCTGGCGCGCAACGCGCCGCTGACCCGCCCGCGCCCCGGCCACGCCGACCTCGCCGGCATGCAGAAGTACGCGCTGGACGAGGCCCGGCCCGTACTGGAGCGCGCGAGCGCCCGCGAGACCGCCGCCCGCGTCGCGCTGGGCACCGTCGCGCGCTCGTACCTGAAGGAGACCACCGGCGTCGAGATCGTGTCGCACGTGGTGGAGCTGGCCGCCGCCAAGGCGCCGTACGGCGTCCTGCCCGTGCCCGCCGACGAGGCGCGGCTCGACGAGGACCCGGTGCGCTGCCTGGACGCCGACGCGTCGAAGGCGATGGTCGCGGAGATCGACCAGGCCCACAAGGACGGCGACACGCTCGGCGGCGTCGTCGAGGTGCTGGCGTACGGCGTGCCCGTCGGCCTCGGCTCCTTCGTGCACTGGGACCGCCGGCTCGACGCGCGGCTCGCCGCCGCGCTGATGGGCATCCAGGCGATCAAGGGCGTCGAGGTCGGCGACGGCTTCGACCTGGCCCGGGTGCCCGGTTCCAAGGCGCACGACGAGATCGTTCCCACCGCCGAGGGCGTACGCCGCACCTCCGGGCGGGCCGGCGGCACCGAGGGCGGCATGTCCACCGGCGAGCTGCTGCGCGTACGGGCCGCGATGAAGCCCATCGCCACCGTGCCGCGCGCGCTCGCCACCATCGACACCGCCACCGGCGAGGTCGCCGCGGCCCACCACCAGCGTTCCGACGTGTGCGCCGTCCCTGCGGCCGGCATCGTGGCCGAGGCCATGGTCGCGCTGGTCCTCGCGGACGCCGTCGCGGAGAAGTTCGGCGGCGACAGCGTCGGTGAGACCCGGCGCAACGTCCAGGGCTACCTCGACAACCTGGTCGTGCGGTGAGTGAGGCAGGCGGCCCGCTGGTCGTGCTCGTCGGGCCCATGGGGGTCGGCAAGTCGACCGTCGGCGAGCTCCTCGCCGCGCGGCTGAACGTGCCGTACCGCGACACGGACGCCGACATCGTCGAGGCCGAGGGCCGGCCGATCGCCGAGATCTTCGTCGACGAGGGCGAGGCCCACTTCCGCGAGCTGGAGCGGCAGGCCGTACGGGCCGCTCTCGCCGCGCACCCGGGCGTGCTCGCGCTCGGCGGCGGCGCGGTCATGGACGACGGCACGCGGGCGGCCCTGGCCGGGCTGCCCGTCGTGTACCTCTCCATGAACGTCACCGAGGCGATCAAGCGGGTCGGGCTCAACACGGCACGCCCGCTGCTGGCCGTCAATCCGCGCCAGCAGTGGAAGCAGCTGATGGAATCGCGCCGTCATCTGTACGCCGAGGTGGCCCACGCGGTGGTCGAGACGGACGACCGCACCCCCGAAGAGGTCGCACAGGCGGTCCTCGACGCACTCGAATTGAAGGAAGCATGACGGAGCAGGCAGTCACCCGTATCCAGGTCGGCGGCAGCGAGGGCGCGGAGCCGTACGAGGTGCTGGTCGGCCGGCAGCTGCTCGGCGAGCTGCCCGGGCTGATCGGCACCCGCGCCCAGCGCGTCGCCGTCCTGCACCCGGAGGCGCTCGCCGGCACCGGTGAGGCGATCCGCGAGGACCTGGCGGCCCAGGGGTACGAGGCCATCGCGATCCAGCTGCCGAACGCGGAGGAGTCCAAGACCGTCGAGGTCGCGGCGTACTGCTGGAAGGCGCTCGGGCAGACCAACTTCACCCGCACGGACGTGATCGTGGGCGTGGGCGGGGGAGCCACCACCGACGTGGCCGGTTTCGTCGCGGCGACCTGGCTGCGCGGGGTGCGCTGGATCGCCGTGCCGACGACGGTGCTCGGCATGGTCGACGCGGCCGTCGGCGGCAAGACGGGCATCAACACCGCCGAGGGCAAGAACCTCGTCGGCGCCTTCCACCCGCCCGGCGGCGTGCTCTGCGACCTGGCGGCGCTGGACTCCCTGCCGGTCAACGACTACATCAGCGGCCTCGCCGAGATCATCAAGGCCGGCTTCATCGCCGACCCGGTGATCCTCGACCTGATCGAGGAGGACCCCGCGGCGGCGCGTACGCCCCAGGGACCGCGCACCGCCGAGCTGATCGAGCGCGCCATCCGGGTCAAGGCCGACGTCGTGTCGAGCGACCTGAAGGAATCCGGCCTGCGCGAGATCCTCAATTACGGCCACACGCTCGCGCACGCCATCGAGAAGAACGAGCGCTACAACTGGCGCCACGGCGCGGCCGTCTCCATCGGCATGGTCTTCGCCGCCGAACTGGGCCGCCTCGCGGGCCGGCTCGACGACGCGACCGCCGACCGCCACCGCACGGTGCTGGAGTCGGTCGGCCTGCCGCTCGCCTACCGGGGCGACCAGTGGCCCAAGCTGCTGGAGACCATGAAGGTCGACAAGAAGTCGCGCGGCAACCTGCTGCGCTTCATCGTCCTCGACGGGCTCGCCAAGCCGACCGTCCTCGAAGGCCCCGACCCGGCGGTGCTGCTCGCCGCCTACGGCGAGGTGTCCAAGTGACCGCCGCCCGGCGCGTGTTCGTCCTGAACGGGCCCAACCTGGGCCGGCTCGGCTCGCGCGAGCCCGACGTGTACGGCGCGACGTCGTACGCCGGGCTCGTCGAGGAGTGCGGACGGCTCGGCAAGGAGCTCGGCTTCGACGTGGACGTACGGGAGACCAACGACGAGGGCGAGCTGATCCGCTGGCTGCACGAGGCCGCGGACGAGTCAATTCCGGTCGTTCTCAACCCGGGCGCCTTCACGCACTACTCGTACGGAATGAGGGACGCGGCGGCCCAGCGCACCGCGCCGCTCATCGAGGTGCACATCTCGAACCCGTACACCCGCGAGGAGTTCCGCCACACGTCGGTGGTCGCCGCGGTCGCCAGCGGTACGGTCGCGGGCTTCGGGATCGGCTCCTACCGCCTCGCCCTGCGCGCGCTCGCCGAGGAACTCGGCGGCTGACGGGGCACTCTGGACCTGCCCCCGCCGTTCACAGTAGAACGGCGGGGGCAGGTACCTTTCGGTAGGCCCGGGCCGTCCTGGTCCGCCAAGAGTCGCCTGTACGAGACGGAGTCGCACCGGATGCAGCACGCAGTGGGGGCTCCGCTGCCACCGCCCCAGAGGCCCACCGCGGGGTGGGCACACGGCGCCCCGCAACCCGCCGGACCCCACGCGGGCCCGCCTCCCGGGCCCGCGGGGCCTCCAGGGCCTCCAGGGCCC
>NZ_VBVX01000197.1 GCF_005981925.1 Streptomyces albidochromogenes | reverse complement strand
GGGCGAGGGTGGCGGCCACCGCGAGGACGTCGGCCGCCAGCAGACCGGCGACGGGGCCGCGCCGGCGGATGCTCCGGGGGGCGAGCGGCACGGGGCGGCCGGTGGCGCTCCGTGGCGGGTGGACCGATGGGGCCGTCGGCGCTACGGCCGTGGCCTGGGCGAATGCACTCTCCGTCGTCATCGCTCGGTGCGCTTCCTCGTCATGGGTCGGGGCAGGCTGAGAAGTTCCCGATAGAGGTCACTGACGGCTGCGGCACTCTCGCGTACGTCGCGGGCCGACCGGGTGTGGGCGCGGGCCGCGCGGCCGAGGGACGCGCGGAGCCCGGGGTCGCGCAGCAGCGCGGTGAGCGCCGTCGCCAGGGCCGCCGGGTCCTCGGGCGGTACGAGGCAGTGGGCCTCCTGGCCCGGTGGCAGGCTCTCCCGGGCGCCGCCGACGTCGGTCAGTACGACGGGCGTGCCGCAGGCCATGGCCTCCAGGGGGGCCAGGGCCATGCCCTCCCAGCGGGACGGGAGCACGACGACGTCGGCCGCGTGGAACCACGGCCGGGTGTCCCGGCTCGCGCCGGCGAACAGGACGCCCGGCGGGGCGTCCGCCCGCAGCCGCTCCCCGTCCGGCCCGTCGCCCACCAGGACCAGCCGGGCGCCGGGCGCCGCCACCCGGCGCCAGGCCCGCAGCAGGACGTCCTGGCCCTTCTGGCGGCACAGCCGGCCGACGCAGACCACCAGGGGGGCTTCGGCGGGCACCTCGGAGAGCAGGGGCAGGGCGGCGCGGGCCGCGCCCTCGCCGGGGCGGAAGTGGCCGAGGTCGACGCCGTTGCGGATCACCGACCAGCGGGCGGCGATACCGGCCTGCTCGCCCGTGCTGCGCTCGGTCTCGCTGACGCACAGGGTCCGGGAGGTCCACCGGGCCGCGTACCGCTCCCACGCGAGGGCGAGGGCCGCCTCCCGGCCCCGTACCGCCTCGAAGGACCAGGCGTGGGGCTGGAAGACCGTCGGCACGCGCCCGCGCAGGGCCAGCCGGCCCGCGAGCCCCGCCTTGGCGCTGTGGGCGTGGACGACGTGGGGGCGGCTCTGGCGGACGAGCCGTGCGGCGGTCACGACTTCGCCGGGAAGGTGCGGTCCGGGAGCCCGTACGGCGGGCCAGGTGTGCACCTGGGCCCCGGCTTCGGCGGCGTCCGAGGCCAGCGTGCCGCCCTGCGGGCAGGCGACGACGGTGCGCAGACCTTCGCTGGTCTGCGCTCTGACGAGATCGGTGACAACGCGCGCGACTCCCCCTTCCACCGGCTGAACGAGGTGAAAAACCGTCAGTTGGCTCTGCTCAGTCCAACTTTGTTGCAGCACGAGCGGCTCTCTTCATACGTGGACCGTAGAACTGACCGAGAAAGCAACCGCGGATTTCGGCTTTCTAACAAGGCGACAAAAGCAGGAGTGAACTTTGTCAGAAAGACAGTTGGAAAATCACGCATGGACGCGCCTGTTCGGCCATTTGGAGCCGTAGGAAAGAAAGGCGGGCGAGCGGCAATGGCGGGGCTCGAAAGGGAGTTGTCCGCGCGGGCGGAAACCACCCATCGGGTGATCGCGTCGAAATGATTACTGCCCGGTAGGCGCGTGCGGCGCGTCGGGCTCGCCAAGGCCGGCCAGGCTCAGCAGCGCCACGAGGTCCGGGCGCGCGCCCCGCAGGCGCAGGCGGCGGCCGGCCCGGCGGGCGGTGAGCCGCAGGCGGGCCAGCGCCTCGACGGCGGCGAGGCCGGGATCGGTCAGCCGGGCGACGTCGCAGATGACCTCGGTGGCGACCGCGCCGCACAGCAGGTCGTCGAGTTCGGCGCACAGGAGGGGGACGTCGGCAGGGGTCACCCGGCCGGCGACGACGAGAACGGTCGGCATCGTGGCATCCACATGAGGGAGACCCGGGCCGGGGGCGGAACTCATCGGTGGCCGCCTCACCAGGGGATCTCCGGGTGGACGAGGAGCGCGAGGGCGCCAGGACGCGAAGAGCGGGGCCGGTGTGATCACCGGCCCCGCTCGGTCGTGCTCGCCGTGTGCGGCGAAGGGTTACGCGATGCGGCCCAGCACGATCGGGTTCGGGGTGAAGTCGGTGCCCTCGGGGGACGTGAAGACCCCGCCGTTCAGCGCTTCCAGGGCGTACTCGAACTTCTCCGGGGTGTCCGTGTGCAGGGTCATCAGGCGCTGGCCCGCGGTGACCTTGTCGCCCGGCTTGGCGTGGAGCTCGATGCCCGCGCCCGCCTGGACCTGGTCCTCCTTGCGCGCGCGGCCGGCGCCCAGGCGCCAGGCGGCGACGCCCACGGCGTACGCGTCCATGGTGGTGAGGACGCCGGACTCGGACGCGTGGACCACGTGCTGCTCCCGGGCGACCGGCAGGGTCGCGTCCGGGTCGCCGCCCTGGGCCGCGATCATGCGGCGCCAGACGTCCATCGCGGAGCCGTCGGCGAGCGCCTTGGCCGGGTCGGCGTCCTTCAGGCCCGCCGCGTCCAGCATCTCGCGGGCGAGCGCGAGGGTGAGGTCGACGACGTCCCGGGGGCCGCCGCCCGCCAGCACCTCGACGGACTCGCGGACTTCGAGGGCATTGCCCGCCGTGAGGCCGAGCGGCGTCGACATGTCGGTGAGCAGGGCCACCGTCCGTACGCCGTGGTCGGTGCCCAGGCCCACCATGGTGGCGGCGAGCTCACGGGCGTCCTCGATGTTCTTCATGAAGGCGCCGGAGCCGACCTTCACGTCGAGCACGAGCGAGCCCGTCCCCTCGGCGATCTTCTTGGACATGATGGAGGAGGCGATCAGCGGGATCGCCTCGACCGT
Organism: Streptomyces albidochromogenes; assembly: GCF_005981925.1. Classification (GTDB taxonomy): domain Bacteria; phylum Actinomycetota; class Actinomycetes; order Streptomycetales; family Streptomycetaceae; genus Streptomyces; species Streptomyces albidochromogenes. Next base: position 9,868 of record NZ_VBVX01000197.1, on the reverse strand, counting down.
GCCGGTGACGTCGCGCAGCGCGTACAGCTTCTTGTCCGCCGGGGCCAGCCCGTCGCCCGCCGCGCAGATGACCGCGCCGGTGGACTCCAGGACGTTCAGCATCTCCTCGTTGGAGAGCAGGGCGCGCCAGCCGGGGATGGACTCCAGCTTGTCGAGCGTGCCGCCGGTGTGGCCGAGCCCCCGGCCGGAGAGCTGGGGCACGGCCGCGCCGCAGGCGGCGACGATCGGCGCGAGCGGCAGCGTGATCTTGTCGCCGACGCCGCCGGTGGAGTGCTTGTCGGCGGTGGGGCGGGAGAGCTGGGCGAAGTTCATCCGCTCGCCCGAGTTGATCATCGCGGCGGTCCAGCGGGCGATCTCGACCCGGTTCATGCCGTTGAGCAGGATCGCCATCGCGAGAGCGGACATCTGCTCGTCGGCGACCTCACCGCGCGTGTAGGCGTCGATGACCCAGTCGATCTGCTCGGGGCTCAGTTCGCCCTTGTCGCGCTTGGTCCGGATGACGGAGATGACGTCCATGCAGTTCAGGTTCCTTCCGGGGTGCCTGGCGCCAGGTGCTGGGGGCCGAAGGCGTCGGGGAGCAGGTCGGCGAGGGTACGGATACCCGCCGACGTGTCGAGCAGCAGCGCGGGGCCGCCGAATTCGTACAGCAGCTGACGGCAGCGGCCGCAGGGCATGAGGACCTCGCCCTGGCCGTCGACGCAGGTGAAGTGCGTCAGGCGGCCGCCGCCGGTGGCGTTGAGCTGCGAGACGAGGCCGCACTCGGCGCACAGGGAGAGGCCGTACGAGGCGTTCTCCACGTTGCAGCCGGTGACCGTGCGGCCGTCGTCGACGAGGGCCGCGGCGCCGACCGGGAAGCGCGAGTAGGGCGCGTACGCGTGGGACATCGCCTCGCGCGCCGCCTCCCGCAGGGCTTCCCAGTCGGCCGGTGCCGCGGCGTCCGTCATTTGCCCTGGCCCTTCCGGTACGGCATGCCGTCGGCCTTGGGCATCCGCAGGCGTTGCGCGGACAGGGCCAGCACGAGCAGCGTGGTGATGTACGGCGCCGCGTCCACGAACTGGCTCGGCACCTCGTTGGTGAGCGAGTACCAGACGAAGAGGAGCACCGCGGCCACGGCGGAGATCGCCGCCGGCACGTACTTCTTCTTGTACAGCTGCCAGAACACGACGAGCAGCAGCAGGATCGCCAGCAGGAGCAGCATCGCGTGGACGTTCTCGGCGCCGCCGCGCAGCTTGAGGCTGTCGGTGAAGCCGAAGAGGCCCGCGCCGAGCGCCATTCCGCCCGGCATCCAGTTGCCGAAGATCATCGCGGCGAGACCGATGTAGCCGCGGCCGCCGGTCTGGCCCTCCTGGTAGATGCCCGTCGCGACGATGGCGAGGAACGCGCCCGCGAGGCCGGCCAGGCCGCCGGAGACGACGACGGCGATGTACTTGTACTTGTAGACGTTGACGCCGAGGGACTCGGCCGCCACCGGGTTCTCACCGCAGGAGCGCAGCCGCAGGCCGAACGCGGTGTGCCACAGGATCCAGATGGTGGCCGGGATCAGCAGCAGCGCGACGATCGTCAGCAGCGAGAGGTTGGTGACCAGGCCGCCGACGACTCCGGCGACGTCGGAGACGAAGAACCAATGTTTGCCCTGGATGTCGCGCAGCCAGTCGGAGAGCCCCGGAATGGTGATCTTGGTGATCTCGTCGATGCGCGGGGACTGCTTGGAGGAGCCGCCCGCAGCCTTGTCGAACGTGAAGTTGGACAGGTAGCGGGTGACACCGACGGCCAGGATGTTGATGGCCACACCGGAGACGATGTGGTTCACGCCGAAGGTGACGGTGATGACCGCGTGCAGCAGACCGCCGAGCGCGCCGCCGACGATGCCGAGGGCGACACCCGTCCACGGGCCCCACTGGTAGCCGGCGTACGCGCCGAACCAGGTGCCCAGGATCATCATGCCTTCGAGGCCGATGTTGACGACGCCCGCGCGCTCGGCCCACAGGCCGCCGAGGCCGGCGAGACCGATCGGGATGGCGAGCTGGAGGGCGCCGGAGACCTGGCCGACGGAGGTCAGGTCGTCGGCGCCGCTGATGATGCGCACCAGCGAGACCAGCGCGAGCGCACCCGCGACGATCAGCAGGATGACGGGTACGGACAGCTTGCGGCGGGCGCTCTTCTTGGGCGCCGCGCTCACGGCGGAGACAGTGCTGGTACTCATTACGCCGCCACCTCCTCACGGTTCTTGCGGGCGGCTGCGGCGAGCTCCTCGCCCACCTTCTGCTGCTGGCGGCGGAGCCCGTAGCGGCGGACGAGTTCGTAACTGACGACGACCGCGATCACGATCAGGCCCTGCATGATCGTGGCGATCTCCTTCTCGTAGCCGTACTGGTCGAGCGCGGAGGACGCCTTGTCCAGGAACGCGATCAGCAGTGCGCTGAAGAAGATGCCGACCGGGTTGTTGCGGCCGAGCAGGGCGATGGTGATGCCGGTGAAGCCGATTCCGGTCGGGAAGCTGAGGCTGTACGTGTGGGTGTCGCCCAGCAGGGTCGGCATGCCGGCGAGACCGGCCACACCGCCGGAGATGAGCATCGCGGTGAGGATCATCTTCTTGGCGTCGACACCCGAGGCCGCGGCGGCGCTCTCGCTGGCGCCGGTGGCGCGCAGGTCGAAGCCGAAGCGGGTGCGGTTGAGGACGAACCAGTAGACGATGCCGAGCGCGAAGGCGACGAAGGTGAAGCCGTAGATCTCGCCGCCGTCGCCCAGGGTGACGCTCGGGAACCAGCCGGACTCCGCGATCTCACCCGTGGTGAGGTCGTTGGAGCCCTCCAGCTGCACGCCGAAGTTGTCGGTGAGGATCAGCCAGGCGATCAGGCTGGTGGCGATCGCGTTGAGCATGATCGTCGAGACGACCTCGCTCACCCCGCGCAGGGTCTTGAGGACACCGGCGATACCGGCCCAGAAGGCGCCGGTCAGCATGGCGACGAGCACGATCAGGGCGATGTGCAGCGGGCCCGGCAGTTCGACGGCCGCGCCGACGAGCGCCGCCATCATGGCGGCGAGGCGGTACTGGCCGTCGACGCCGATGTTGAACAGGTTCATCCGGAAGCCGACGGCGACGGCGAGCGCCGCCAGGTAGTACGTGCCGGCCTGGTTCAGGATGAGCACCTGGATGTCGGCGTACTGCGCGCTCTCGACCATCAGCTTGTACGGCTCGAACGGGTCGCGGCCCGAGGCGAGCAGCACCACCGAGGTGAGCGCGATGGCGACGACCAGCGCGAGCACTGGGCCGGCGAGGCCCAGAATCAGCCGGTCCTTGTCGAATTTCTTCATCAGGCCTCGTCCTCCGGGGCTGCCTCAAGGTGGCCGGTGGCGGCGCCGGTCATGGCCGAGCCCAGTTCCTCCGGGGTGATGGTCGCCGGGTCGGCGTCCGCGACCAGGCGGCCGCGGTACATGACCCGCAGGGTGTCGGACAGCCCGATGAGCTCGTCCAGGTCGGCGGAGATCAGCAGTACGGCCAGACCCTCGCGGCGTGCTTCGCGAATCTGGTCCCAGATCTGCACCTGCGCGCCGACGTCCACGCCCCGCGTGGGGTGGGCGGCGATGAGCAGCTTGGGGGCGTGGCTCATCTCGCGGCCGACGATCAGCTTCTGCTGGTTGCCGCCGGACAGCGAGGCGGCGGTGACCTCGATGCCGGGCGTGCGGACGTCGTACGCCTCGACGATCCGCTCGGTGTCCTTGCGGGCCGCCTTCAGGTCGAGCAGTCCGCGCTTGGAGTTGGGCTCCTCGGTGACGTGGCCCAGGATGCGGTTCTCCCACAGCGGCGCTTCGAGGAGCAGGCCGTGGCGGTGGCGGTCCTCGGGGATGTAGCCGATGCCGCTCTCACGGCGCTTGCGGGTGGGCGCGTGCGAGAGGTCGGAGGTGTCGAGCGTGATGACACCGCCGTCCGGGTTGCGCAGGCCCATGATCGCCTCGACGAGCTCGGCCTGGCCGTTGCCCTCGACGCCCGCGATGCCGAGGACCTCGCCCTTGTGGATGGTGAAGGTGATCCCGGCGAGCACCTCGCGCACCGCGCCGTCGGGGTCCGTGGCGTTCAGCTGGAGGTTGTCGATGGTGAGCATCGGTACGTCGGTGACCGTCGACTCGCGGGTCTCGGGCGACGGGAGCTCGCTGCCGACCATCAGCTCGGCGAGCTGCTTGGTGGTGGTGTTCGCCGGGTCGGCGGTGCCGACGGTCGTGCCGCGCCGGATGACGGTGATGTCGTCGGCGACCGAGAGGACCTCGCCCAGCTTGTGCGAGATGAAGATGACCGTCAGGCCCTCGGACTTGAGCTCGCGGAGGTTGGCGAAGAGCGCGTCGACCTCCTGCGGGACCAGCACGGCGGTCGGCTCGTCGAGGATGAGGATGCGCGCGCCGCGGTAGAGGACCTTGAGGATCTCCACGCGCTGGCGGTCGGCCACACCGAGGTTCTCGACCAGGGCGTCGGGGCGCACGTTCAGGCCGTACGCCTCGGAGATCTCCTTGATCTTCTGGCGGGCCTTGTTGCCGATGCCGTACAGCTTCTCGCCGCCGAGAACGACGTTCTCCAGGACGGTGAGGTTGTCGGCGAGCATGAAGTGCTGGTGCACCATGCCGATGCCGCGCGCGATGGCGTCGGCCGGGCTGTGGAAAGTGGCCTGCTCCCCGTCGACGGTGATGGTGCCCTCGTCCGGCTTCTGCATGCCGTAAAGGATCTTCATCAGGGTCGACTTGCCGGCACCGTTCTCACCGACGAGGGCGTGCACGGTGCCCTTGCGGATGGTGATGTCGATGTCGTGGTTGGCGACGACGCCGGGGAAGCGCTTGGTGATGCCGTGCAGTTCTACGGCGGGGGGCGGGCTGGACGCGTTGATGACGCACTCTCCTTGGCGGAAAGGAGCGGGAGGCGGGCGGGAGGCGGAGGCAGGGCGCGGCGAAACTATCGCGCTGAGCGAATGTCTACGCGCGTAGCAACGCCAAATGAAGAAAAGACCGGGCAGGGAATGCGGCCCGGGGGCCGGAGAGGCGGCGGAAACCGCCTCACCGGACCCCCGGGATCATGTCCTGACCCCGCAACCTTACGGCGCGGTCTGGACCTTGATCTTGCCGGAGATGATCTCGGCCTTCGCCTTGTCGACGGCGGCGATGAGGTCCGTCATCTTCTTGTACTCCGGGTTGGAGTCGGAGAGGCCGACGCCGTCCTTGTCGAGGCCGTAGCGGACCTCACCGGACTGCGGCTTGCCGTCCTTCACGGACTTGATCAGGTTGAAGACCGCGTCGGACACGTCCTTGGTGACGGACGTGAGGATCTTGGCCTTGTACTTCGCCAGACCCTCCTGGTTGTACTGGTCCGAGTCGACGCCGATGGCCCACTTGCCGTCCAGGGCGGCCGCCTCGATCGAGCCGGAGCCCGCGAGACCGGCGGCGTGGTAGATCACGTCGGCGCCCTTGTCGAGCTGGCCCTGGGCGGCGGCCTTGCCGAGGTCGGGCTTGGCGAAGCCGTCGAAGTTCGGCGGCTGCGTCAGGTACTGCTTCAGGACCTGGACCTTGGGGTTGGTGTCCTTGACGCCCTGGGCGTAACCCGCCTCGAACTTCTTGATCAGCGGGACCTCGACACCACCGATGAAGCCGACCTTGTTGGTCTTGGTGGCCTTGGCGGCGGCGACGCCGGCGAGGTAGGAGCCCTGCTCCTCGTTGAACACCATGTTGGCGATGTTCTTACCGGTCACCGAGGTGTCGTCGATGATGCCGAAGGTGGTCTTCGGGAACTTCGGCGCGACCTTCTTGATGGCCGGGGCGTAGGCGAAGCCGACGCCGATCACCGGGTTGTTGCCCGAGCGGGCCAGCTCGGTGAGGCGCTGGACCTTGTCGGCGTCCGACTCGCCCTCGGAGGGCTCCTGGTCGTTCCCCTTGATGTCCAGTTCCTTCTCGGCCTTCACAAGACCGGCGTACGCCGCGTCGTTGAAGGACTGGTCACCGCGGCCGCCGATGTCGTACGCGATGGCGGCGCTGGCTTCCTTCGAGCCGGAACCGGAGTCCGACGTCTTGCCACAGGCGGTGGCGGAGAGTGCGAGAGCTGTGGACGCGATGGCCACAGTGGCAAGCCTGGTTACGCGGCGCAAGGGAGGGCTCCTTCGACCTGACCGAAGCGCCTCTGCCGGCGCTGGTTTCGCGGCGATCGTAACGCGCGTAGATGCCGGATAAGCGACCGTACGACAGCTGTTATCGGATCGTCGTGAACGGAAGACGCCGTGGCTGATTACGAACGGTGTCCGTCAAGTAGCGCGGCAGCCGTGAAGAGTTCGACGCCGGCCTCGATCGCGGCCTCGTCCACGTCGAAGTCGCCGCGGTGCAGGTCGCGTCGGGCCGTGTCACCCGGAGTGCGTACGCCCAGACGGGCCATGGCGCCGGGAACCTGCTCCAGGTACCACGAGAAGTCCTCGCCGCCCAGGCTCTGCTCGGTGTCCTCGACCGCGTGCAGCCCGCGCCGGGCGGCCATGGCGTCGGTGAGGAGCTCGGTGACCGCGTGCTCGTTCACGACCGGCGGGACGCCTCGGACGTAGTTGATCTCCGACTTGGCGCCGTGCAGGGTCGCGATCTCGTCGATCGCGGCGTGCACCAGGTCCGGCGCCTCGTGCCAGGCGTCGAGGTCCAGGCAGCGGACGGTGCCGGCGAGCACGGCGCGCTGCGGGATGACGTTGCAGGCGTGGCCGGACTCGATGCGGCCCCAGGTCACGGCGAGTCCCGCGCGCGCGTCGACGCGGCGGGCGACCAGCGCGGGGACGTCGGTGGCGACCCGGGCGACGGCCGTCACCAGGTCGGTGGTCAGGTGCGGGCGGGCGGTGTGGCCGCCGGGACCGTCCAGCGAGACCTCCAGTCGGTCGCAGGCCGAGGTGATCGGGCCCGTACGCAGACCGATGCGGCCCGCGTCGACCTTGGGGTCGCAGTGCACCGCGATGATCTTGCCGACGCCGTCCAGGCCACCGGCCTCGATCACGCCGAGCGCGCCGCCGGGCATCATCTCCTCGGCGGGCTGGAAGATCAGCCGTACGGGCTGGGGCAGCAGGCCCGCGCGGTGGAGCTCGGCGAGGACCAGACCGGCGCCGAGGACCACGGTGGTGTGCACGTCGTGGCCGCACGCGTGCGCGCGGTCGGGGACGGTGGAGCGGTACGGGACGTCCGCCTTGGTGTCCGGGATGGGCAGCGCGTCGATGTCGGCGCGCAGGGCCAGGACGGGGCGTACGCCGTCGGCGCCCGGGCGGGCCGTGCCGATGTCGCAGATGAGTCCGGTGCCCGTGGGCAGCACGCGCGGCGCGAGGCCGGCCTTCTCCAGGCGGGCCTTGATCGCGGCGGTGGTGCGGAATTCCTGGTGCCCGAGCTCCGGGTGCATGTGCAGGTCGCGCCGGAAGGCGATCAGCTCGAGACGCAGGGACTCGGGCAGCGTGCCGGGGAGCGGGACCATGCCCGGCAGTGCTGCTTCTTCGGACTCGCAGATCAGCTGGCTCATCTCTGAAAGGGTAGGCGTGTTTGGCGGGTAACCAACCAGCGATCAACAAAACTTCAGCCGCATAGGGGAAAGAAAGTCGGTCCCGGCGCGCTTGGGCGCCGCTTCGGGCGGGTATGCTCCGCCGCTCTCCTCCCCGTCCCGGCCTGGGCTTTTGCGGGTCGGGCGGGCGCGGTCGGTGGTGAGTTTCCTTCCCTGGGGACACTCCGGGCCCGTGGGCAAGGTCACATATGTGGCGAACCAGACATCTACCCCGGTGTGGGCAGGCGCTGGACGTCCCGTGCCGTGGTCGTGACACCCGACAGGAAGCCCTGCGCGCGGGGTGAGGCCGAGTCCCTCAGCCACAGCGGGTCCACGTCGCAGACCGCGACGCGCACGCCGGTGCCCACCAGCGCGAGCGGCAGCGTGTGGACCACGGTGGACGGGAAGCTCAGGATCAGCCGGCCGATCGGCCCGCGCCGGGCGATGAGCTCCAGCGGCAGGTCGGGGCGGACGATCTCCAGGCCCGTCTCCACGGCCAGCCGGTGCAGCTTGTCGGCGCTCTCGCGCCGGTGGGCGAAGTAGCGCGTGGCCCCGTGGGCGCGGGCCAGCGCGGTGACCGCCTCGACGTACCGGTCGGGGTCCACCACGCCGGTCTCGACCAGCGACGTACCGACCAGGTCGGCGCCGCGCGAGACGCGCGGCGGACCGAACCGGGAGCGGGTCCAGCCGAAGTCGTTGGCCGTGACGGCGACCCCCGGCGCCTCCTCCACGGGCATCGAGGTGAAGACTTCGACGCTGCGGGTCCGGGACGGCGTCAGGCGGCGGCGGGCCGCCGCCGAGACCGGGCCGAACACGAGGTCGCGCGGCCCCCGGCGGCCGCCGCGCCGGTGCCAGCGCTCCAGGCGCTCGCCGCCGGTCAGCTGGGCGACGAACTCCATGGTGGCCGTGCCGTCGTCGACGACGACCAGGTCGCGGGCGCGGGTGATCGTCAGCAGCAGCTGCACGTACCGCGAGAACGGGTCGCCGATCACGATCCGGCGCGCCCGCCGCAGGGCGGACGCCAGACCGCCGATGGTCTGGAACGGCGCCCCCGCCCCGCCACGGGCCTCCTCCCACCGCACCCGCATGCCCTCGTGGCGCGCGAGCTCCGCCATACGCCGCAGCTGGCCGCGGGTCATGGGGTCGGTGGGCGACAGGACGACGACCGTGAGGTCGTACGCCCGTGTCCCGCGGGCGGCCGCCTTCGCGTGGGCCCACTCCAGGACGTTCAGGAGCTGGACCGGGCTCTCGACGAAGGCGAGCGTGCCCGAGGTCTCGCGGGCCCCGGTGGCGGCCGTCTCGGTGGCCTCGGCCGCCTGGGTGGCGGGAGTGCCGGGGGTGCCGTTCACGGCGACGTCGACGTCTTTCCGGTCAGACCGCGACGGGCTCGCGGTCGGTGCCCTCGGCGACGACGCCCGCGACGCGGCGCAGCTTCTTCATCGGGCCGAGCTCGGACTCGTACACCTTCTTGACGCCGTCACCGAGGGACGCCTCGATGGTGCGGATGTCGCGGACCAGGCGGGACAGGCCGCCGGGCTCGACGGAGGCGGCCTGGTCGGAGCCCCACATGGCGCGGTCGAGGGTGATGTGGCGCTCGACGAACGTGGCGCCGAGGGCGACGGCGGCGAGGGTCGTCTGGAGGCCGGTCTCGTGGCCGCTGTAGCCGATCGGGACGTTCGGGTACTCGGCCTGGAGGGTGTTGATCACCCGCAGGTTGAGCTCCTCCGCCTTCGCCGGGTACGTGGACGTGGCGTGGCACAGCAGGATGTTGCTGCTGCCGAGCACCTCCACCGCGTGGCGGATCTGCTGCGGCGTCGACATGCCGGTGGAGAGGATGACCGTGCGGCCGGTGGCGCGCAGCGAGCGCAGCAGCTCGTCGTCCGTCAGGGACGCGGAGGCGACCTTGTGGGCCGGTACGTCGAACTTCTCCAGGAAGGCGACGGCCTCGGTGTCCCACGGGGAGGCGAACCAGTCGATGCCGCGCTTCTTGCAGTACTCGTCGATGGCGCGGTACTCGTCCTCGCCGAACTCCACGCGGTGGCGGTAGTCGATGTACGTCATCCGGCCCCAGGGGGTGTCGCGCTCGATGTCCCACTGGTCGCGCGGCGTGCAGATCTCCGGGGTGCGCTTCTGGAACTTGACCGCGTCGCAGCCGGCGTCGGCGGCGGCGTCGATGAGCGCGAACGCGTTCTCGATGTCGCCGTTGTGGTTGATGCCGATCTCACCGGTGACGTAGACGGGGTGGCCGGGGCCCGCGGTCTTGGAACCGAGGGTGCGGAGGCGCGAGTTGGTGCTCATGTGGTTCTTTTCCTAACGGGGGGAGTTGAGGGGTGTGAGCTACGG
>NZ_VBVX01000196.1 GCF_005981925.1 Streptomyces albidochromogenes | reverse complement strand
CAGCGGGGGCAGGGGCGGTCCTCCTGGCGGGCTACCGGCCGGTGCGGGCGTGTTCCAGGTACTCGCGGCCCGCGGCCAGCATGCCCGGCAGGTCCGCCGCGTCCGGGTACCAGCGCTTCTCGTACTCCCAGCACACCCACGCGTCGTCGTCGAGCAGCCGCACGCACTCCTCCAGCGGCAGCACCCCCGCGCCCAGCGCCAGCGGAGTGGTGTCGTCGGCCGACGCGATGTCCTTGACCTGGGTGTATCCCAGGTGCGGCGCCAGCACGGCGTGCGCGGCCGCCGGGGTCTCGCCGCCCAGCCAGGTGTGCATCACGTCCCACAGCGCACCCACGTTCTTGTGCCCCACCGGCCCCAGGACACGTGCGGCCGCCGCGCCGGTGCGGTGCGAGTCGTGCGTCTCCAGCAGGATGCGCACGCCCATGTCCGCCGCCGTCTCCGCCGCCAGCCCCAGACGCCGGGCCGCGGCCGCGTCCGCCTCCTCCTGGTCCTGCTCGTCACCACCGCCCGGGAAGACCCGGACGTACGGCGCGCCCAGGTCGCGTGCCAGGGCCAGCAGACCGCGCAGCTCCTGGTGTACGGGCCCGTCCTCGCCCGGGGCCGCCACCTGCGCGTACCCCGCCACCGCCAGGATCCGGACGCCGGCGGCGTCGAAGCGCTCAACCACGTCCGCCCGCTCCTCCGCGCCGATCGCGGGGTGGACCGGCTCCTCGGGGTGCGCGCGGAGCTCCACGCCGTCGTATCCCGTCGAGTTCGCCAGCCGTACGACATCGCGCAGCGGCATGCCCGGCACCCCGAGGGTGGAGAAGGCGTACTTCACTGTGATGCTCCTTCCTTGAGGGAGAGCCGCCAGTCCTGGCACCAGGTCCGCTCCGTACGAGCGGTGCGGCTTCTCGGTGACGAGCCTGAAACCGGCGCGCCGGCACATCCGCGCGCCGGCGCCGGCACATCATTCGTCCACAGCACGACTTCCCGGTGGCCCGCCCCGTAAGCGAAATCGGGCACCGTACGGACCAGCGGGTCACCCGGACCGAGGCCGCGCGCCGGCCCGGCGTCCGGCGACGGCAGGGGCGCCGGCCGGCCGCGTCCGTACGCGATGTGCGGGGCGTACGGCAGGACGCGGCGGGGCAGGACTCGGCCATGACAGCAGACGCGATATGGCAGTTCACCGACGACCGGGGACAGGTGTCGTCGGCCCCCCGGTGGCCCACCCGGGTCGTCGCCTACATGCAGGCCGGGGCGGCCCTCTGGGACCACGGGTTACTTCCGCTGGGCGTCTTCGGCTCGTTCCACGACGGTGCCGCCCCCGACCGCGCCAAGTCCGGCCGCCTCCCCCTGGGAGAGGTCACGTCCTTCGGTGCGGGCGCCTCCTTCGACCCCGACCGCCTCCTGTCGGCGGGCGCGGACCTCGTGGTGGCCGTCAGCTACGGGGGCGGGCAGGTGTACGGGATCGAGCCGGACGCCGCCAAGCGCCTGGAGGAGCGGCTGCCGGTCGTCGTACTGGACGTCGGGCAGGACCGTTCGCTCGACGAGATCCGTGGACGCTTCGCCGCACTGGCGGCCTCCCTCGGCGGCGCCGAGCCCCCGGTCGCGCTGGACGCCGCGCGCGAGCGGCTGCGTACGGTCGCGACGGGCGACGCCCGGGTCCTGGCCCTCTCCCCGGCGGACGCCGACCGGGTCCACCTCGCCCGCCCCGGGTCCTGGCCCGACCTGCGCGCGCTGACCGGGCTGGGCGTGCGCATGGTCGAGCCGCCCGCCGGGGGCGGCGCCAACTGGGCGACCGTCGCCTGGTCACAAGCGGCGCCGCTCGCCCCGCACCTCGTCCTGGCCGACGCCCGGGCCCACGCGGCCCCCCTCGACACGACCCGCCTCGGCGCCGCGCGGGTGATCCCCTGGAACCCGGAACTCCCGGCCAGCAGCGCCGCGCACGCCCGCTTCTTCGGCACGGTGGCGGAGGCGCTGGCGGACCTGTGAGCGGCGGCAGGGGGTGGTGCCCGCGGTCCGGACACCGCCCCCGGAGCCGCCCGTTCGCGTGACGCGGCCTCAGCCCCGGGCCGCCGCCGTGGAGCCCCGCACCACCAGGTCCGCCGGGACCGTGGCGATGCCCCCGGCCGGCGCCGCCTCACGCCCCATCGCCAGCCGTCCCGCCCGCGCCCCCGCCTCGTGCAGCGGCAGCCGTACGGTCGTCAGGGCCGGCATCGCGTCCGCCGAGAACGGGAGGTCGTCGAAGCCCGCCACCGACACGTCGTCGGGGATGCTCCGGCCCAGCTCCCGCAGCGCCGCGCACGCCCCCAGCGCCACCGTGTCGTTCGCCGCGACGACCGCCGTCAGGGCCGGCTCCCGGCGCAGCAGTTCCAGCGTCGCGTCGTATCCCGACCGGCGGTCGTACGGCCCGTGCACGGTGAGGGCGACCACCGTCCGGCCGAGCCCGGCCGCCTCCATGGCGTCCCGGTGGCCCTCCAGCCGGTGCCGGGTGGTCGTGCGCTCCACGGGGCCGGCGACGTACGCGATCCGGCGGTGGCCGAGTGTCAGCAGGTGCTCGGTGAGCCGCCGCGCCCCGCCCCGGTTGTCGAACGCCAGCGCCGCCGCCACGGCCTCCCCGCCGCCCGGGAACTCCAGCGGCGGACGGCCGCACAGCACCACCCGCGCACCCCCGTCCGCCAGCTTCCCGAGCTTCGCCGCGACCGCCGCCGAGTGCTCGGGGTCCTCGATCGCGCCCCCGGTCAGGATCACCGCCGCGGCGCGCTGGCGCTGGAGCAGCGTCAGGTAGGTGAGTTCCCGCTCCGGGGAGCCGCCCGTGTTGCAGACGATCGCGAGCTTCTCGCCGCCCGCCCGTCCCGCGCCCGCCCCCTCGGGGCCGCCTATCTGCGACTGGGCCGCCCCGGCCATGATCCCGAAGAAGGGGTCGGCGATGTCGTTGACCAGGATCCCGACGAGGTCGGAGGTCGCCGCGGCGAGCGCGCTCGCCTGCCCGTTCAGCACGTAGTCGAGGTCGTCGACGGCGCGCAGGACCCGCTCCCGGGTGGTGGCGGCGACCGGGTAGTTGCCGTTGAGCACACGGGAGACGGTGGCAGGCGACACCTGGGCGCGGGCCGCCACGTCCGCCAAGGTCACTGTCATCTGGTCGTCCTCCGGGTCTTGTACGCGCCGCTGTCCGCAGGCTAGCTTCATAGCGCATAGAAAGCGCTTACTACGGCCGTACGGAGGAACTTTCGTGACACGCAGGACAGTGCGCATCGCCATGAACGGCGTCACGGGCCGGATGGGGTACCGCCAGCACCTCGTCCGCTCGGTCCTCGCCCTCCGCGAGCAGGGCGGCCTGCACCTCGGTGACGGCACGGTGCTGTGGCCGGAGCCTGTCCTGGTCGGCCGCCGCGAGCACGCGCTCCGGGAGATCGCCGGACGGCACGGACTCACCGAGTGGTCCACGGACCTCGACGCCGTGCTGGCCGACGAGACGATCGACGTGTACTTCGACGCACAGGTCACGTCAGCCCGCGAGGAGGCCCTCGGGAAGGCCGTCGCGGCGGGCAAGCACGTCTACACGGAGAAGCCCTCGGCCACCAGCCTCGACGCCGCCCTCGGGCTGGCCCGCCTCGCCCGGGACGCGGGGGTCAAGCACGGCGTCGTACAGGACAAGATCTTCCTGCCGGGCCTGCTCAAGCTGAAGCGCCTGGTCGACGGCGGCTTCTTCGGCGAGATCCTTTCCGTACGGGGCGAGTTCGGCTACTGGGTGTTCGAGGGCGACTGGCAGGACGCGCAGCGGCCCTCCTGGAACTACCGGGCACAGGACGGCGGCGGCATCGTCGTGGACATGTTCCCGCACTGGGAGTACGTGCTGCACGAGCTGTTCGGCCGCGTCATCAGCGTCCAGGCGCACGTCACCACGCACATCCCGCAGCGCTGGGACGAGCACGGCAAGCCGTACGCCGCCACCGCCGACGACGCGGCGTACGGCATCTTCCAGCTGGAGGGCGGCGCGGTGGCGCAGATCAACTCGTCCTGGGCGGTGCGCGTCCACCGCGACGAACTCGTCGAGTTCCAGGTGGACGGAACGCACGGCTCCGCCGTCGCGGGCCTGCGCGGCTGCCGCACGCAGCACCGGACCGCGACCCCGAAGCCGGTGTGGAACCCGGATCTGCCGGTCACGCATTCCTTCCGCGACCAGTGGCAGGAGGTCCCCGACAACGCGGACTTCGACAACGGCTTCAAGGCCCAGTGGGAGCTGTTCCTGCGGCACGTGGCGCTCGACGAGCCGTACAGCTGGGACCTGCTCGCCGGGGCGCGCGGCGTCCAGCTCGCGGAGCTCGGCCTCAAGTCGTCCGCCGAGGGCCGCCGTTACGACGTACCGGAGCTGTCGCTGTGACGATCAGGCTCCCGCACGGCACGTACGAGCCCCGCGCCGTACCGCTCGCGCTCGCCCCGCACGGGGCCGCCCTCACGTCCCGCACGGTGTACTCGGCCGCGCACGTGGTGGCCGACCCGTACGCCGACGTGTCGCCGGACGGCCCGGCGGCCGTCGACTGGGACGCCACGCTCGCCTTCCGCCGTCACCTGTGGTCGCACGGCCTGGGCGTGGCGGAGGCGATGGACACCGCCCAGCGCGGCATGGGGCTCGACTGGTCCGGCGCGGCCGAACTGATCCGCCGCTCGGCCGCCGAGGCGAAGGCGGCCGGCGGGACGATCGTGTGCGGCGCCGGCACCGACCAGCTGCCGCCAGGCCCGGCCACCCTGGCGCAGGTCACCGCCGCGTACGAGGAACAGCTCGCCCTGGTCGAGTCGACCGGCTCCCGCGGCGTCCTCATGGCGTCACGGGCGCTGGCGGCGGCCGCCCGGGGCCCCGAGGACTACCTGGCGGTGTACGGGCACCTGCTGCGCCAGGCGTCCCGGCCGGTGATCCTGCACTGGCTGGGCCCGATGTTCGACCCGGCGCTCGACGGCTACTGGGGCAGTACGGACCTGGACGCCGCCACGGAGACTCTCCTGGAGGTCGTCGCCGCGCACCCCGACAGCGTGGACGGCGTCAAGGTCTCGCTCCTGGACGCCCGGCGCGAGATCGCGCTGCGCCGCCGTCTGCCGCGGGGCGTGCGGTGCTACACGGGCGACGACTTCCACTACCCCGAGCTGATCGCGGGCGACGACCACGGCTTCAGCCACGCCCTGCTGGGAATCCTCGACCCGCTGGGACCGCTCGCGGCCGAAGCGGTCCGCGTCCTCGACACGGGTGACAGGCAGGGCTTCCGTGCCCTGCTCGACCCGACGGTCGAGCTGTCCCGCCACCTCTTCGAGCCGCCCACCCGCTTCTACAAGACGGGCGTGGTCCTCCTCGCCTGGCTCGCGGGCCACCAGGCCCACTTCACGATGATCGGCGGCCTCCAGTCGGCCCGCTCGCTGCCGCACCTGGCGCGGGCGTACGAACTGGCCGACCGCCTGGGCCTCTTCCCCGACCCGCTCCGTGCCGAAGCCCGGATGAAGACCTTCCTCGCCCTGCACGGAGTGGACCAGTGAGCGACCTGTCCAGACTCAGCGTCAACCAGGAGACCATCAGGCAGTGGTCGTTGCCCGAACTCGCCGAGGGGTGCGTCACGGCGGGCGTGCCCGGCGTGGGGCTGTGGCGCGCGCCCGTCCAGGAGTACGGCGTCGAGCGCGCCGCGCGGCTGATGCGCGACGCCGGTCTGGCCGTCACCAGCCTGTGCCGGGGCGGGTTCCTGACCGGCGACGACCGTGCGCCGGCCCTGGCCGACAACCGCCGGGCCGTCGACGAGGCCGCTGCCCTGGGCACCGCCACGCTGGTCCTGGTCTCGGGCGGCCTGCCGCCCGGCAGCCGGGACCTCCACGGGGCGCGTGAGCGCGTCGCCGAGGCGCTGGCCGAGCTGGCGCCGTACGCCGCCGACCGGGGGGTGCGGCTGGCGATCGAACCGCTGCACCCGATGTTCGCCTCGGACCGCTGCGTGGTGTCGACCCTCGGCCAGGCCCTCGACCTGGCCGAGCGCTTCCCGGCGGAGCGGGTGGGCGTGGTCGTCGACACGTACCACCTGTGGTGGGACGACCGCCTCGCCGGCGACATCGCCCGCGCGGGCAGTCGCATCGCCGCCTTCCAACTGGCGGACTGGATCACCCCGCTGCCCGCCGGCGTACTGCTGGGCCGCGGGCAGTTGGGGGACGGCGTGGTCGACTTCCGCCGCCTGTGGGACCTGGTGGAGGCGGCGGGCTACGGGGGGCCGGTCGAAGTGGAGATCTTCAACGAGGAACTGTGGTCGCGCGACGGCGCGGACGTGCTGGCGGAGGTGGCGGACCGGTACGTCGGCCACGTCCTTCCGGCGTGACCCCGCATGATCGAAATGCTCTGTTTGTGATCAGTCTTCGATCACCCGCGGGCATCTTGTGTCCTCGTCAAATAAATCCACTTCTCCGTGCAACCGTTGCCGGGGTTCGCGGGTCCTACTTGGCATCAGGGCTTCTGGGTGGGGATCCGGGGGGATTCAAGGAGGCCTGTACGGAGGGGGATCTGAGGGGCCCGGTCGACGGACCGGGCCTCCTTGGTTTTCTCCGGAGCCGGGCCGCGGTGTCGGACCCTGGCGGTAGCGTCGGATCATGTCCAGTCCCACAGGTGTTCCAGCGCCGGCCCCGGCGGTGATCGAAGGCGTCCTGGAGCGGATCACCTACGCCAACGAGGAGAACGGCTACACGGTCGCCCGCGTCGACACCGGCCGCGGCGGCGACCTCCTCACCGTCGTCGGATCACTGCTCGGCGCGCAGCCCGGCGAGTCGCTGCGCATGGAGGGCCGCTGGGGCTCCCACGCCCAGTACGGCAGGCAGTTCACCGTGGAGAACTACACCACCGTGCTGCCCGCCACGATCCAGGGCATCCGCCGGTACCTCGGCTCCGGGCTGATCAAGGGCATCGGGCCGGTCATGGCCGACCGGATCACCACGCACTTCGGGGTCGACACCCTGGACGTGATCGAGAGCGCCCCGAAGCGGCTGATCGAGGTGCCGGGGCTCGGCCCCAAGCGGACGAAGATGATCGCGGCGGCCTGGGAGGAACAGAAGGCGATCAAGGAGGTCATGATCTTCCTCCAGGGCGTGGGCGTCTCCACGTCCATCGCGGTGCGCATCTACAAGAAGTACGGCGACTCCTCGATCGCGGTGGTCAAGAACGAGCCGTACCGCCTGGCCGCCGACGTCTGGGGCATCGGCTTCCTCACCGCCGACAAGATCGCCCAGTCCGTCGGCATTCCGCACGACAGCCCGGAGCGCGTCAAGGCCGGCCTCCAGTACGCGCTGTCGCAGTCCACCGACCAGGGCCACTGCTACCTCCCGGAGGAGCAGCTGATCAGCGACGCCGTGAAGCTGCTCCAGGTGGACACCGGCCTGGTCATCGACTGCCTGGCCGAACTGGCCGACGAGGAGGGCGTCGTACGGGAGAAGGTGCCGTCGGCGGAGGGCGGCCAAGGAGACCCCGTCACGGCCGTCTACCTCGTCCCCTTCCACCGGGCCGAGGTGTCCCTGGCCGCGCAGACCCAGCGGCTCCTGCGCACCCCGGAGGACCGGATGCCGGCGTTCCGGGACGTCGCCTGGGACAAGGCGCTGGCCTGGCTCGCGGGCCGTACGGGCGCCGAGCTGGCGCCCGAGCAGCAGGCGGCGGTCAGGCTGGCGCTGACCGAGAAGGTCGCCGTGCTGACCGGCGGGCCCGGCTGCGGCAAGTCCTTCACCGTCCGCTCCATCGTGGAGCTGGCCCGCGCCAAGAAGGCCAAGGTCGTGCTGGCCGCCCCCACCGGGCGCGCGGCCAAGCGCCTGGCCGAGCTCACCGGCGCCGAGGCGTCCACCGTGCACCGGCTCCTGGAGCTGAAGCCGGGCGGCGACGCGGCGTACGACAGGGACCGGCCGCTGGACGCCGACCTGGTCGTCGTCGACGAGGCGTCCATGCTCGACCTGCTGCTGGCCAACAAGCTGGTCAAGGCCGTGGCGCCGGGCGCGCACCTGCTCCTGGTCGGCGACGTCGACCAGCTGCCCTCGGTGGGCGCGGGGGAGGTGCTGCGCGACCTCCTGGCGGACGGCGGACCGGTGCCCTCCGTCCGCCTCACGCGGATCTTCCGCCAGGCCCAGCAGTCGGGCGTGGTGACCAACGCGCACCGCATCAACTCCGGGGTCCACCCCATCACGCAGGGCCTGCCGGACTTCTTCCACTTCGTCGAGGAGGAGACCGAGGACGCCGGACGGGTCACGGTCGACGTGGCCGCGCGGCGCATCCCCGCGAAGTTCGGGCTCGACCCGAGGCGCGACGTCCAGGTGCTGGCCCCCATGCACCGCGGCCCGGCCGGAGCCGGGGCGCTCAACGGGCTGCTCCAGCAGGCGGTCACGCCCGCCCGGCCCGACCTGCCGGAGAAGAGGTTCGGCGGCAGGGTGTTCCGCGTCGGAGACAAGGTGACCCAGATTCGCAACAATTACGAGAAGGGACAGAACGGGGTCTTCAACGGCACCGTCGGCGTGGTCACCTCGCTCAGCCCGGACGACCAGCGCCTGACTGTGCTGACCGACGAGGACGAGGAGGTTCCGTACGACTTCGACGAGCTGGACGAGCTGGCGCACGCGTACGCCGTCACGATCCACCGCTCGCAGGGCAGCGAGTACCCGGCAGTGGTGATCCCCGTCACCACCGGGGCCTGGATGATGCTCCAGCGCAATCTGCTCTACACGGCGGTCACCCGGGCCAAGAAACTGGTCGTGCTCGTCGGCTCCCGCAAGGCCATCGGCCAGGCCGTGCGGACGGTCTCGGCGGGCAGGCGGTGCACGGCGCTGGATCACCGGCTCGCGGGGCGGATCGAGAGAAGCCACCCCGCAGAGCGAACCGCCCCATAGGGGGACTGTTCATGGCAAACGTCTCGCCCGACTTCCAGAACCGGGGGTAAGGGGGCAGGATGAGCAGGTTGGCGGCACTGAGTGCCGCGAATGGGCCTAATGGCCGACCCCGAGTGCACTCTGCTGAGCCAAATGGGGGATGGTAGAGACAGTCAGGGCACCTCGAAGAAGAGGCACTACGTCGGTGAGGGATGACGTGAGCGACAACTCTGTAGTACTGCGGTACGGCGATGACGAGTACACCTACCCGGTGATCGACAGCACCGTCGGCGACAAGGGCTTCGACATCGGGAAGCTCCGGGCTCAGACCGGTCTGGTGACTCTCGACAGCGGATACGGCAACACGGCTGCCTATAAATCCGCGATCACCTACCTCGACGGTGAGCAGGGCATCCTGCGCTACCGCGGATATCCCATCGAGCAGCTGGCCGACGGTTCCACCTTCGTCGAGGTGGCGTACCTGCTGATCAACGGTGAGCTTCCCAAGGTCGACGAGCTCGCCGCCTTCCGGAACGAGATCACCCAGCACACGCTGCTGCACGAGGACGTCAAGCGGTTCTTCGACGGCTTCCCGCGTGACGCGCACCCGATGGCCATGCTGTCGTCGGTGGTCAGCGCGCTGTCGACGTTCTACCAGGACAGCCACAACCCGTTCGACGAGAAGCAGCGTCACCTTTCGACGATCCGCCTCCTCGCCAAGCTTCCGACCATCGCGGCGTACGCGTACAAGAAGTCGATCGGCCACCCCTTCGTCTACCCGAGCAACGACCTCGGGTACGTCGAGAACTTCCTGCGCATGACCTTCTCGGTCCCCGCGCAGGAGTACGTGCCGGACCCGGTCGTGGTCGCGGCGCTGGAGAAGCTGCTGATCCTGCACGCGGACCACGAGCAGAACTGTTCGACCTCCACCGTGCGCCTGGTCGGCTCCTCGCAGGCGAACATGTTCGCCTCGATCTCCGCCGGCATCAGCGCCCTGTGGGGCCCGCTGCACGGTGGCGCCAACCAGTCGGTGCTGGAGATGCTGGAAGGCATCCAGGCCGACGGCGGCGACGTCGACAACTTCATCCGCAAGGTGAAGAACAAGGAAGACGGCGTGAAGCTCATGGGCTTCGGGCACCGCGTCTACAAGAACTTCGACCCCCGGGCGAAGATCATCAAGGCCGCGGCGCACGACGTTCTCTCCGCCCTGGGCAAGGACGACGAGCTGCTCGACATCGCGCTGAAGCTCGAAGAGCACGCGCTGGCCGACGACTACTTCGTGGAGCGCAAGCTCTACCCGAACGTCGACTTCTACACCGGCCTGATCTACCGGGCCATGGGCTTCCCGACCGAGATGTTCACGGTGCTCTTCGCGCTGGGCCGTCTGCCGGGCTGGATCGCCCAGTGGCACGAGATGATCAAGGAGCCCGGTTCCCGCATCGGCCGCCCGCGCCAGATCTACACGGGCGAGGTCCTGCGCGACTTCGTGCCGGTCGAGGGCCGCTGACACCCGCAGAGCCGCACCGCGTCACCCGCTGAAAAGCGGAAAGCGCCCCGCTGCCGATCCCCCCACGGGTCGGCGAGGCGGGGCGCTTCCCTTTCCCCGGAGCGGATTCCCCCCACGGGATCCGGCCGGGCGTCTGGTGCGCACAGAAGCTCCACACGCGGTCTGCCGGGACGCGTACGTACGGGAGGGCCGCTCATAGCTCCCCGGTGCACGTGCCCCGGCCAACGCTTGCCCGGAATGTCCCCCAAGACATATCCGCGAACGTCCCCCAAGACGTTCTTGGCATCGCCCACTTAGACTCGCGAGCCGGCCGAATGGTTACCCTCAAATCTCAGTGACGTCGGTCACTTTGTGTGCGTCCTGTGAAGGTACGCAGCCTGAGGCTGTTTGTCACTACGAACACCGAGGAAAACGCCATCGCGAATCCGGCGATCATGGGGTTGAGCAGCCCGGCGGCCGCCACCGGCAGGGCGGCCACGTTGTAGCCGAAGGCCCAGAACAGGTTGCCCCTGATGGTGCCCAGCGTCCGGCGCGACAGCAGGACCGCGTCCGCCGCCACCCTGAGATCTCCACGGACGAGGGTCAGATCGCCCGCCTCGATGGCGGCGTCCGCCCCCGTGCCCATCGCCAGACCCAGATCCGCCGCGGCCAGCGCCGCGGCGTCGTTCACGCCGTCGCCGACCATCGCCACGCCGCGGCCCCGGGCCCGCAGCCGCCGCACGACGTCCGCCTTGTCCTCCGGCAGGACCTCGGCGTACACGTCGTCCGGCGCGATCCCCACCGCGCGCGCCACCGATTCGGCCACCGCCCAGTTGTCGCCGGTCAGCAGGACCGGAGTGAGGCCGAGCCCGCGCAGCAGGGCCACCGCCTCGGCGCTGGTCTCCTTCACGGCGTCCGCCACCCCCAGTACGCCGCGCGCCGCGCCGTCCCAGGCCACGAGCACCGCCGTACGCCCCTCGGCCTCGGCGTCGGCCCGGGCCCCGGCCAGCGCGGGCGGCAGCTCGACCCCGGCTCCGGCGAGCAGCGCCTCCCGCCCGACGAGCACCACGTGGCCGTCGACGACGCCGCGCACCCCGAGCCCCGGAAGGCTCTCGAACCCGTCCACGGCGGGCAGCGGACCGGTCCGCCCGGCGGCGCCCGCCGCGACGGCCCGCGCGACCGGGTGCTCCGAGGCGTGCTCCACCGCCCCCGCGAGACGCAGGAGCAGCGCCTCGTCGGTGCCCGGCGCCGCGCGCACCTCCTGGAGCTCCATCCGCCCCGTCGTGACGGTCCCGGTCTTGTCGAGTACGACGGTGTCCACGCGACGGGTCGACTCCAGCACCTCCGGCCCCTTGATCAGGATGCCGAGCTGGGCGCCGCGCCCCGTGCCCACCATGAGCGCGGTCGGCGTGGCCAGGCCCAGCGCGCACGGACACGCGATGATCAGCACCGCGACGGCCGCCGTGAAGGAGGCGGTCGGGTCGTCCGTGACCAGCAGCCAGGCGACGAGCGTGCCGAGTGCGAGGAGCAGCACCACCGGCACGAAGACCGCCGAGACGCGGTCCGCCAGGCGCTGCACCGCCGCCTTGCCGTTCTGCGCGTCCTCCACGAGGCGGGCCATGCGGGCGAGCCGGGTGTCGGAGCCGACCCGGGTCGCCTCGACGACGATCCGGCCGAAGGTGTTCACGGTGGCGCCCGTGACGCTGTCCCCGGTGGCCACGTCCACCGGTACGGACTCGCCGGTCAGCATGGACGCGTCGACCGCCGAGCTGCCACCGACGACGGTGCCGTCGGTGGCGATCTTCTCCCCGGGCCGTACGACGAAGTGGTCACCGACACCGAGGTCGTCGACCGGGACGCGCACCTCCGCGCCGCCGCGCAGCACGGTGACATCCTTCGCGCCCAGCTCCATCAGGGCGCGCAGCGCGGAACCCGCCTTCCGCTTGGCCTTCGCCTCCAGGTAGCGGCCGAGGAGGATGAACGTGACGACACCCGCCGCGACTTCGAGGTACACGGCCGAAGCGCCGCCGGTGCGCTGCGACGCGGTGAACTCGAAACCGTGGCGCATACCGGGCGCGCCCGCGTGCCCGAGGAACAGGGCCCACAGCGACCAGCCGAAGGCGGCGAGCGTGCCGACCGAGACCAGGGTGTCCATGGTGGCCGCGCCGTGGCGGACGTTGGTCCAGGCGGCCCGGTGGAACGGGAGCCCGCCCCAGACGACCACCGGCGCGGCGAGGGTCAGCGACAGCCACTGCCAGTTGTCGAACTGGAGCGGGGGAACCATCGCCAGGACGACGACGGGCACGGCGAGCGTGAGCGAGACCAGGAGGCGCTGCCGCAGCGAGGCCAGCTCCGGGTCGTCGTCCCGCCGCCGCTCGGCCGCCGACCGCTCCGGCGCCGGGGCGGGGGAGGG
>NZ_VBVX01000195.1 GCF_005981925.1 Streptomyces albidochromogenes | reverse complement strand
GCACGTCCGCAAGGCCGCCGAGCGCGGCCGCGAGGCGCACGCCGCCTGGGACAAGCAGTTCCAGGAGTGGCGCAACGCCAACGCCGAGCGCGCCGCCACGTTCGACCGCATCGCCGCGGGCGAGCTGGAACTCGATCACGAAGAGTTCACCGACTTCTCCGAGCGCGCGACGACAGGTCGGTCTCCAGGCCGCCGAGCGACTTGCGGGTGAGGATGTGCAGGCGTACGGCGATGAGCGGGCCCGCCTGGGGGTCGAGCAGGCGGTGCGGCGCGGCCGTGCGGATCAGCTTGTCGCCCAGGTAGTTGCGGGCGCCGCGGATCGCCATGACCTGAAGGTCCTTGGTGAAGGTGTTGGTGATCTCCCGGTCCCGCGCGGTGATCTCCCGGCGCAGTTCCGCCTCGTCGATCAAGGGCTCATCGGTGAGCGCGTTCATGCCGCGCACCAGTGACGCGAGGTCCTTTTCGACGACGAAGTCCGCGCCCTTGTCCATGAACGCCCGCACCGGGCCGGGAACATCGGCCCGCGCGCGGCCCAGCACGCCGCGCACGGACTTGCCCGTGAGGTCCGGGTTCTGCTCGGAACCCGACAGCGCGAACTCCTTGCCGATGATCTTCTGGTCGAGGACGAACCAGGTGTAGTCGTACCCCGTCCGCATGATGTGGTCGAGCGTGCCCAGTGTGTCGAAGCCGGGGAAGAGCGGCACCGGCAGGCGTTTGCCGCGGGCGTCGAGCCACAGCGACGAGGGGCCGGGCAGGATGCGGATGCCGTGCTTGGCCCAGATCGGGTCCCAGTTCTGGATGCCCTCGGTGTAGTGCCACATCCGGTCGCGGTTGATCATGCGGCCGCCCGCCGCCTCCGTGACGCCGAGCATCAGGCCGTCGACGTGTGCGGGCACGCCGGAGAGCATCGAGGCGGGCGGGGCGCCGAGCCGCTCCGGCCAGTTGGCGCGTACGAGGGCGTGGTTGCCGCCGATGCCGCCCGAGGTGACGATCACCGCCTGGGCCCGGTACGTGAACGACCCCGTCACCTCGCGGCTGCTGGCAGCCCCGCGCTCGGCGTCCGAGGGCTGGAGGATCTCGCCGGTGACGGTGTCCACGGAGCCCGCGCTTCGGTCGAGCCCGGTGACCCGGTGGCGGAATCTCAGCTGGACCAGTCCGCGTGCCACGCCCTCGCGCACCCGGCGCTCGAACGGGGCGACGAGGCCGGGGCCGGTGCCCCAGGTGATGTGGAAGCGGGGTACGGAGTTGCCGTGCCCGGTGGCGTCGTAACCGCCGCGCTCGGCCCATCCGACGACCGGGAAGAAGCGCACGCCCTGCCCGTGCAGCCACGCCCGCTTCTCGCCGGCCGCGAAGTCGACGTACGCCTCGGCCCACTTGCGCGGCCAGTGGTCCTCCGCGCGGTCGAAGCCCGCCGTGCCGTACCAGTCCTGGAGGGCGAGCGCGTGGCTGTCCTTGATGCGCATGCGGCGCTGTTCGGGCGAGTCGACGAAGAAGAGGCCGCCGAAGGACCAGTGGGCCTGACCGCCGACGGACTGCTCGGGTTCCTGGTCGAGCAGGATCACCCTGCGGCCCGCGTCGACGAGTTCAGCGGTGGCCGCGAGGCCCGCGAGGCCCGCCCCGATCACGATCACGTCAGCGTCGTACGCCATGGATTTCCGTCCTTGCCGGTGGCGGGTGGGGCGAGAAGTTACCCGTGCGTCAGATCTTCGGCAGCGGCGGGCGGGGCGTCAACCGCCGGGCCCGATGGGGTTGGATGGACCGCATGACTCCCGCGGACGAGATCCTGGACGTCGTCGACGACAACGACGAGGTGGTCGGGCAGGCCCCGCGCGGCGAGGTGTACGCACGGGGCCTGCGCCACCGCTGCGTCTTCGTCCTGGCGCGGGACGGCGAGGGCCGGTACTTCGTGCATCGCCGGACGCCGGTGAAGCTGGTCTTCCCCTCGCTGTACGACATGTTCGTCGGCGGGGTCGTGGGCGCCGGCGAGTCGTACGACGAGGCCGCGCTGCGGGAGGCGACGGAGGAGCTCGGCGTGTCCGGGCTGCCGGCGCCCGTGCCCCGGTTCAAGTTCCTGTACGAGAGCCCGGACGGGGCGCGGTCCTGGTGGTCGTACGTCTACGAGGTGCGCTGCGAGCCGCCGGTGCGCCCGCAGCCGGAGGAGGTCGCCTGGCACGCCTTCCTCACCGCCGCCGAACTGGAGCACCGGCTCCGCGACGGCGCGTGGCAGTGGGTGCCGGACGGCCTGGCGGCCTGGGAGCGGCTGCGCGCGTTCGAGGGTTCGGGGTCCCCGGAACCCGGGCCGGCCTGATCACGCCCTCGCGGTCCGCCCCGCCGGCGCGTCCGCGAGGGCCCGCGCCTGCGCGTCGGTGACGCCCCGGGCGAGCGGGACCGTACGGGGGCGCTCGGCCGTCTCCTCGAGGGCTCCCGCGGTCCGCCACAGGTGCGCGAGCCGGAACGCCGGGTCCTCGCGGCCGCGACCAGCTCGTTCCGCGTCTGGTACGCGGGGAGGCGCACCACGTCGTCCACGCACCACGTCGTCCATGCTCCGCAGCGTAGGCGCGGCCACCGGCAACCGGGCCGGTAGGGTGCGGCGGGTGACCGAGTTCGTACGGGGGCTGCGGCTCTGGTTCGCGCCGCAGCGCGTCCGGGAAGAGGGCGAGACCCCCGACTACCGCTTCTCGCTGGCCAACGAGCGCACGTTCCTGGCCTGGATCCGTACGGCGCTGGCGCTCATCGGCGGCGGCTTCGCGGTCGACCAGTTCCTGCCCGGACTGGCGTGGGGCGTGCGCGCCGGGATGGCGCTCGGGCTGCTGGCGGCCGGTGTGCTGTGCGCGCTGCGGGCGGTCAACCACTGGGTGCGCTGCGAGCGGGCCATGCGGCGCGGCGAGGACCTGCCCGTGACCCGTTTCCCGACGGTGCTCTCCCTCGTGGTCGCGGTCGTCGCCGTCGTCATGGTGGTGGTCGTCCTCTTCGGCTGGGAGGGCGGCCGTTGACCGGACCGGCCGAGGCCGTTCAGGAGCGGGACCCCGGCCTGCAGCCGGAACGGACCCGGCTGGCCTGGCGCAGGACCACGCTGGCCTGCACGGTGGTGGCGGTCCTGGCGGCGAAGCAGGCGGTCCACGACGAGACCGGCCCGGCCGGGCTGATCGCCGCCGCGCTCTGCCTGCTCGTCTGGCTCGGTTTCCTGCGGGTCGCCCACCACCGCATCAGGACCCTCGGCGGCGCCCCCCGGCCCGCGCCGATGCCGGTCCGGGCCGCGCTCACCGCGACGCTCTGCACGATCGCCCTCGCCGCCTTCGCCGTGGCGATCGTCGTGTGACCCGGGCGCGCCGGGCTCCGGGCGGGGTGCCGGCGTCCGGTGGTACACGGGACGGACGTGCCGCGGCGCGCGGCCGGAAGACGGCCGGAGCGGCTCCCCGGGGCTAGCCTGGAAATACCGTGAAGTATCCGGAATCGCACCAGAGGTGAACGTACATGAGCACCCTGCACCAGGAGCACGCCACCCACGAGCACGCGCACGGTCCGGCCTGCGGGCACACCGCAGTGCCGCACGGCGACCACACCGACTACGCACACGACGGGCACCTGCACCGGGAGCACTCCGGACACTGGGACGAGTGCGAGTCCGCGGACCACCGCGCGCACGGCGGCCACGCCCACGAGCACGGGCAGGACTGCGGCCACACCGCCGTCCGGCACGGCGACCACCTCGACTACGTCCACGACGGCCACCGCCACGCCGCCCACGACGGCCACTGGGACGACCACTGAGGTTCCGGTACCTGGCCTCCCTTCCCCCGGGCGGGCGCCGGCTGGCAGGCTCGTGCCGACCCGTTCGGACGCCGAACGACCCGACACCCGACCCGGGGGAATCCCAGTGCCCGCCACGGACCCGTACCTCGTCCAGCTCGCGCCCGCCGTGCACGCGTACATCCAGCCGGACGGCGGATGGTGCCTGAACAACGCCGGGTTCGTCAGCGACGGCGTCTCGACCCTCCTCGTCGACACCGCGGCCACCGAGCGCCGCGCGCACGCCCTGCGCGAAGCGCTCCTGGCGACGGGCGCGCCGCTCCCCCGCACCGTCGTCAACACCCACCACCACGGCGACCACACCTACGGCAACAGCGTCTTCGTGCCCGGGGCCACGGTCGTCGGGCACGACACCTGCCGGGCCGAAGCGCTCGCCGCCGGCCTCCAGCTGCACCTCGTATGGCCGGACAACGACTTCGGCGACATCACCGTCGCCGCCCCCACCCTCACGTACAGCGAGCGGCTGACCCTGCACGCGGGCGGCACCGAGGTGCGGCTGATCCACCCGGGCGTCGCCCACACCACCGGCGATTCGATCGTCCACCTGCCGGAACACGGCGTCGTCTTCACCGGCGACCTGGTCTTCCAGGGCGGCACCCCGTTCCTCCCCATGGGATCGCTGAGCGGGTCGCTGCGCGCCCTCGACCTGCTCCGCTCGCTCGGCGCGGACACCGTGGTGCCCGGCCACGGCCCGGTCACCGACCCGTCGGCGTACGACGCGACCGAGAGCTACCTGCGGTACGTCGCCGAGGTCGCCGAGGCCGGGCACGCCAAGGGCCTCACGCCCCTGGAGGCCGCCCGGGAAGCCGGCCCCGGGGCCTTCGGCGGCCTGCGCGAGAGCGAGCGGCTCGTCGCCAACCTGCACCGCGCGTACGCCGAACTGGACGGCCTGCCGGAGGGCTCGCCGCTCGACCCGCTGCTCGTCTTCGGCGACATGGCGGTCATGAACGGCGGGAAGCCGGTCGCCTGCCACGCGTGATCCACGTCTCGGGTCACGTCGGCCCACTGGACGGCATACCGACTGGTCGGCATGATGAGACGCGACGTCCTGCCCGCCCTCGGAGGTGCCCCCATGAGTGCTGTCCACCCGCCAGGTATCGATCCCGAGCGGTTGCGCGCCCATCTCGACCGCGCGCGGCCGGGGCTGGTGAGCGGACCGCTCAGCGCCCGGCTCATCGAGGGCGGCCGCTCGAACCTGACGTACGCCGTCACGGACGGCACGTCCCGGTGGGTGGTGCGGCGGCCGCCGCTCGGCCACGTACTGGCGACCGCGCACGACATGAAGCGCGAGTTCCGGGTGATCAGCGCGCTGCACCCGACCGACGTGCCGGTGCCCGGACCGCTGCTGCTGTGCGAGGACGAGTCGGTGATCGGATCGCCGTTCTACGTCATGGAGTTCGTGGACGGCGTCCCGTACCGCACGGCCGACGAGCTGGCCGCGCTCGGCGCCGAGCGCACCCGCGCGGCCGTGTTCGGCCTCGTCGACACCTTGGTGACGCTGCACGCCGTGGACCCCGAGGCGGTCGGCCTGGGCGACTTCGGCCGCCCCGATGGCTTCCTGGACCGGCAGCTGCGCCGCTGGGGCAAGCAGCTCGACGCCTCCCGCAACCGCGAGCTGGCGGGCATCGACGAGCTGCACGCCGCGCTCGGGCGCTCCCTGCCCGACTCTCCGAGGCCGACGGTCGTGCACGGCGACTACCGGCTCGACAACGTCCTGATCGGCGGCGACGGCGACCGGATCCGGGCGATCCTCGACTGGGAGATGTCGACGCTGGGCGACCCGCTCACCGACCTCGGGCTGCTGGTCATGTACAGCTCCGAGCTGGGACTGCCCGACTCCCCGGTCTCCACGACGGCCGGCGCGCCGGGCCATCCGTCGGCGAGCGAGATCGTCGAGCGGTACGCCGCCGGGTCCGGCCGGGACACCTCCGCCATCGCCTGGTACACGGCGTTCGCCTGGTTCAAGCTCGCCGTGATCCTCGAAGGCATCCACTACCGCTACACGCTCGGGCAGACCGTCGGCGCCGGCTTCGACCGGATCGGCGACCTCGTGCCCGTGTTCATCGAGCACGGCCTGACCACCCTTCAGGAAGGCTGAGACCCGCCATGGATTTCGCATACGACGCCCGGACCGAAGAGCTCCGCACCAAGCTCCTCGCCTTCATGGACGAGTTCGTGTACCCGGCCGAGGCCGTCGCGCACGAGCAGCGCGAGCGGCTCGCCTCGCCGTGGGACACCCCCGAGGTCGTGGAGGACCTCAAGGCGGAGGCCCGCAGGCAGGGCCTGTGGAACCTGTTCCTGCCGGACGCGGAGTACGGCGCCGGCCTCACCAACCTCCAGTACGCGCCGCTCGCCGAGATCACCGGCCGCAGCCCGCACCTCGCGCCCACCGCGCTGAACTGCGCGGCGCCGGACACCGGGAACATGGAGCTGCTGGCGCAGTTCGCGTCCGACGAGCAGAAGAAGCAGTGGCTGGAGCCGCTGCTCGCCGGTGAGATCCGGTCCGCGTTCGCGATGACGGAGCCGGAGGTGGCGTCGTCGGACGCGACGAACATCGAGACCCGGATCGAGCGGTCCGCCGACGGGAGCGAGTACGTCGTCACCGGGCGCAAGTGGTACATCTCCGGGGCGATGAACCCGGACTGCAAGATCTTCATCGTCATGGGCAAGACCGACCCGGACGGCGCGGACGTCCGCCGCCAGCAGTCGATGATCCTGGTGCCGCGGGACACGCCGGGGGTCGAGATCCGGCGCGCGATGCAGGTGTACGGCTACGAGGACCACTCCCACGGAGGCCACGCGGAGGTCGTCTTCCACGGGGCGCGGGTGCCGGCGTCGGCCCTGGTCGGCGAGGAGGGCGGCGGTTTCGCCATCGCCCAGGCGCGGCTCGGGCCGGGCCGGATCCATCACTGCATGCGGCTGATCGGCATGGCGGAGCGGGCGATCGAGCTGATGTGCCGGCGGGCGGTCGGGCGTACGGCCTTCGGCAAGCCGCTCGCCCAGCACGGTGTGGTGCACACCTGGATCGCGGACGCGCGAGTGGCGGTCGAGCAGTTGCGGCTGCTCGTGCTCAAGACGGCGTGGCTGATGGACACCGTGGGCAACCGCGGGGCGCACACGGAGATCCAGGCCATCAAGATCGCCACGCCGCGTGCGGTCGTCGACATCATCGACAAGGCGGTGCAGCTGCACGGCGCGGGCGGCGTCAGCCAGGACTTCCCGCTGGCGGAGCTGTGGGCGGGGGCGCGGACGCTGAAGCTGGCGGACGGCCCGGACGAGGTCCACCAGCGGTCGCTGGCGCGCCGGGAGCTCAAGCGGTACGTGTAGCGCGGGCGGGGGTGGGCGGCGCGGGCGCGCCGCCCACCCCTACGGCCGCAGCGCCCGCAGCAGCAGGTCCGCCAGGTGGCCGGCCACCTGCTGGGGGGTGAGCGGGCCGTCGGGGCGGTACCAGGTCGACAGGTGGTGGACCGACCCGAAGTGGTAGTCCACCACCAGGTCGGCCGGGGTGGCGGTCGAGAAGACGCCCTCGCGCTGCCCCTCCTCCACCAGTGCCCGGAACCGCTCGTGGTAGCGCCGCCGCTCGGCCCGTACCTGCTTGTCCTTCTCCGGGCTCAGGTGGTGCATGGACCGGAAGAAGATCGACGCGTCGTCGAGGTTGTCGATGGTCGTGACCACCACGTCGGCCGCCGCGTCCCGCAGCCGCTTCTCCACCGGCGCGTCCGCGCCGGCGAACGCGTCGAGCCGCTCCTGCTGGAGCCGCAGGACCCGGGCGTACACCTCGTGCAGCAGGTCGTCCTTGGAGCCGAAGTAGTGGTAGAGCGCGCCCTTGGTGACGCCCGCCGCCTCGACGATCTCCTGCACCGACGTGCGGTCGTAGCCGCGCTCGGCGAACAGGCGGGTGGCGGCGGCCAGCAGCCTCTGGGGGACGGGAATGCCGCTTCCGTCCGTCGTCCTGGCCATTGCCGCCACCTGCCTTTCGTCGAAACAACCGGTTGGGAGTTCAGGGACGGGAACGCAGTTCCCGCCTGAGGATCTTCCCACTCGTCGTCTTGGGAAGTTCGGGCAGGATCTCCACTTCGCGCGGATACTTGTACGCGGCCAGCCGCTCCTCGCAGTACGCCGAGAGGTCCGCCGGCGCCACCTCGGCTCCGGGACGCACGCTGACGTACGCCTTGACGCTCTCGCCCCGGTACGCGTCGGGGATGCCGACGACGGCCGCCTCGCGCACCGCCGGGTGGGTGTAGAGGACGTCCTCGACCTCGCGCGGCCAGACCTTGAAGCCCGACGCGTTGATCATGTCCTTCTTGCGGTCGACGACGTAGAGCCAGCCGCCCTCGTCCATGAAGCCGATGTCGCCGGTGCGCAGTTCCCCGCCGGGGAACGCCTCGGCGCTCGCCTCCGGGCGGCGCCAGTAGCCGGGCACCACCTGCGGGCCGCTGACGGCGATCTCGCCCTGCTCGCCGAAGGGCACGTCCGCGCCCGTCTCGTCGACGATGCGCACGACCGTGTCCGGGCCCGGCACACCGACGGAGAGCGTTCCCGAGGCCGGGTCGACCGGGGCCTCCTTCTCGGGCGGCACGGACGCGCAGGGCGCGGTGCACTCGGTGAGGCCGTAGCCGTTGCGGATGTACGGGCCGAAGCCCGCCCGGAACTTCTCGACCAGCGCCGGCGGCACCGGCGCGCCGCCCGACGAGATGACCTCGAAGGACGCGAAGTGGTCGCGGGTGACGCCGGGAGTGGCGGCGAGCGCCATGAAGGCCGTGGACGGGCCGACGGTGTAGGCGGGGCGGTGCTCGGTGAACGCGTCGAGGACGACGCCCGGGTGGAAGCGGTACGCGAGGGCGAGCGTGCCGGCGTTGGCGACGCAGGCGGCGAGCTCGCACACCATGCCGGTGATGTGGAAGAGGGGCGCCAGGGCGAAGTACGTGGAGCCCTCGGCGATCGGGTGGCCGGTGCGCTGGCGCTCCGCGTTGTGCATGATCCCGCCGTGCAGGTTCATGGCGCCCTTGGGCGTGCCGCTGGTGCCCGAGGTGTAGCTGATCAGCGCCACGTCGGTGGCGGTGAGCTCCCGGTCCGCCGGGGCCGCGAGGCCCTGGCGGGCGACGGTCACCAGGTCGTCCGCGTCGGAGGCGGGGGCCGCCCGCTCGAAGTTCAGCACGCGCGTGTCGTCGCGGCTCTGGAGGTCGAGTT
Organism: Streptomyces albidochromogenes; assembly: GCF_005981925.1. Lineage (GTDB taxonomy): Bacteria > Actinomycetota > Actinomycetes > Streptomycetales > Streptomycetaceae > Streptomyces > Streptomyces albidochromogenes. Next base: position 3,783 of record NZ_VBVX01000195.1, on the reverse strand, counting down.
CGCAGGCGGTGAGGGCGATCCGTACGGGCGAGGCGGCGGCGGTCTCGCGCAGATACGCCTCCCACGCCCGGTCGGAGCAGACCAGCGCGCTCGCCTCGGCGTCGCCGAGCGCGTGGCCGACCTCTGCCGACTTGTACATCGGGTTGAGCGGTACGACGACGGCCCCGGCCTTCCAGGCGCCGAGCAGGGCGATCACGAAGTGCGGGCTGTTCTGGAGCATGACGGCGACCCGGTCGCCGTGCCGCAGGCCCTTCGCCGCCAGGTGGCCCGCGACCGAGTCCGACAGCGCGTCGGTCTCTCGGTAGCTGAGGCGGCCGTCGAAGTAGGCGAGCGCGGGGTGCTCCGGCGCCCGGGCCACCGCGTCGCGGAAGGCGTGCAGCAGGGTGGCGGGCGGGTCGACGGGAGCCCGCTGGGCGTCGGTGAGCTGGGCCAGCCAGGGTTTGGCGGCGTAGCTCAGCTCCGTAGCGGGTGCCTCGTTCCGCCCGGTCGGGGACTGCGTGGTCGGCTCGCTCATCGGCCCGTCTCCTCCCACTTCTGCTGGAGGTGGTTCATGCCGGCCAGCCAGCGGTCGGGGCTGCCGGCGCGCGCCTGGTAGTACCCGGCGACCTCGGGGTGCGGCAGGATCAGGAAGCGGTCCGCCGACATGCCGCCGAAGAGCGCGTCCGCGACGTCCTCCGGCTCGATGGCGGTGGGCGCGAGAACCAGTTCGCCGGCCGAGCCCGCGGCCGTCAGCATGTCGGTGCGCACCCCTTGCGGGCAGATCGCGTGGACCTTGACCCCCCGGTGGCGGTACGTCAGGGAGAGCCACTCCGCGAAGGCCAGCGCGCCGTGCTTGGTGACGCTGTACGGCGCCGCGCCGACCATGGTGAGCAGACCGGCCGCCGAGACGGTGGAGACGAACCGGCCGCTGCCGCGCTCCAGCCAGTCGGGGAGCAGCGCCCGGGCCGCCCTGACGTGCGCCATGACGTTGACGTCCCAGGCGGCGGCCCAGACCGCCTCGTCGGCGAAGGCGTCGCCGGGAGAGGCGAGGCCGGCGTTGGCGCAGTACACGTCGATCCGGCCGCCGAGTGCCTCGCGGGCCTCCTCGACGATTGCGGAGGCGTCGCCCGCGACGGCGGTCGCGCCGGTCTCGTCGGCGATCGCCTTGACCCTGCGCGCGTCGAGGTCGTTGACGACGACACGCGCTCCCTCTGCCGCGAATCTCCGGGCGAGGGCGGCTCCTATGCCGCCTCCCGCACCGGTGACGACGACTCCCGCGTCCTGGAACTGGCTCATCCTTGAGGCCCGCCTCTCCTGCCGATCCTGCCGCCGACCTCGGCAGACTAACCGGTCGGTATGGAGCAGCGGAAGGGGTGGAACACCGCCGACCCGCCTTGCGCGGCTCGTTCCCCCCGGCCGTCGCGCGCGCTAGCGTGCGTGGCCATGACAGACGGCGCCGATCACGGAGGTAGTGGGATGAGCCTGTCCAGACGCGGGTTGCTGGCCGCCACGGGAGCGGCCGGGGCCGCCGGAGCACTCGGCGCCGCGGGGCCCCCGGCCGCCGCCGGGCGTCCCGGGCGGCCGCGGGTGCGCACCGGGTTCGACCGGCTGGCCGCCGAAGGGTACGCCCCGCTCGCCGGCCAGAAGGTAGGTGTCGTCACCAACCCGACGGGCGTCACCTCCGACGTACGGCACATCGTGGACGTCATGCACGCCGACGACCGGGTGAACCTCACCGGCGTCTTCGGGCCCGAGCACGGCTTCCGGGGCACCGCGCAGGCGGGCGGCTCGCAGGGGCGCTACGACGATCCGGCGACGGGACTGCCGGTGTACGACACGTACCTCAAGAGCGGGCAGCCGCTGGCCGACATCTTCACGGCGTCGGGCGTGGACACGGTGGTGTTCGACATCCAGGACGCGGGCGCGCGCTTCTACACGTACATCTGGACGCTGTACGACTGCATGGCGGCCGCCGTGCTGGCGGACAAGCGGTTCGTGGTGCTCGACCGGCCGAACCCGGTGACGGGGCGGGCGCCCCTCGGGCCGGTGCTGGACAAGGCGTTCGCGACGTTCGTGGGGCGCGAGCCGATCGCGCAGGCCCACGGGATGACGGTGTGCGAGCTGGCGCGGCTGTTCAACGGCGAGTTCCTGGCACGGCCGGTGGAGCTGGAGACGGTGCGGATGTCGGGCTGGCGGCGCGGCGACTTCTTCGACACGACCGGGCTGCCGTGGGTGCCGCCGAGCCCCAACATGCCGACGCCCGAGACGGCGCTGGTGTACGCGGGCACCTGCCTCTTCGAGGGCACCAACCTGTCGGAGGGACGGGGCACGACCCGGCCCTTCGAACTGCTGGGCGCGGAGGGCGTCGACCGCCGGTGGGCCGAGACCGCGAACGCGGCCGGGCTGCCGGGGGCGCACTTCCGGGAGGCGTACTTCACTCCGACGTTCTCCAAGTTCCAGGGGAAGACCATCGGCGGCGTGCAGGTGCACGTCCACGACCGGGAGGCGTACGACCCGGTGCGCACCGGCATCGCGCTGCTGATCACGGCGAAGCGGAGCTGGAGCGGCTTCGCCTGGCGGGCCGACCACTGGATCGACAAGCTGACGGGCAACACGCGGGTACGGACGATGATCGACGCCGGGGCGGGGACGGACGAGGTGGTCGGCGCCTGGCGGGCCGATCTGGCGGCGTTCAGGTCCGTACGCCGGGAGTACCTGCTGTACCGGTGAGGGGCGTTCGGTCCGACGTGGTGTATGGCCAGTCGCGCGGTCCGGCGGGATGCTGAGGCGTGAGCAGGCCGTTCGGACCCGAGGGGTGCGCCATGACGGATGTGGGTGGGGAGCCGTACCAGGAGATCGCCTTCGACGCGCGGGGCGACGTGAACGAACGTCAGCGCGACCGGCTGACGCGGCTCGAAGTCACCGACCTGGTGGTGTTCGCGCACGGCTGGAACAGCAGACGCTCGGTCGCGACCCGGATGTACGAGCGCTTCTACGCCCCCTTCCCCGGCCTGCTCGCGGACTCCCCGGGCGTGCGGCTCGGCTACGCGGGCGTCGTATGGCCGTCGATGCGGTTCGCGGACGAGCCGGTACCGGACTTCGGCCGCGGCCGTGCCGCCGCCGGGCCCCAGGAGCCCGGCCTCGACCGGCGGACCCGGGAGGCGCTGGTGGTGGTGTTCCCCGGCTGTGAGCGGATCGTGGAGCGGCTCGGCGAACTGCTCGCGGAGCAGCCCGAGGAGCAGACGGCGTTCGAGGAGTTCGGGTCGCTGGTACGACGGTTGACTCAGGAGGGCGGCGGCGGGGACGGGAGTACTGCGGCGCGGGCGTCCGACGGGGGGACGCGGCCGGAGTCGGCGTCGGACGAGGAGCCGGTGCCGGGCGAGGAGTTCGCGCCGGACGAGCCGCTGATGCTGCGCGACGACACGCTCACCGTGTGCCAGGGCTTCGCGGCGGCGCTCACGGAGGCGGACGCCGAACCGGGCGCCCGCGGCCTGGCGCTCGGCGGCGGGCTGAGGAAGGCCTGGAGCGGGGCGAGGGAACTGCTCCGCCAGGCGACGTACTTCGAGATGAAGCGCCGGGCGGGGACGGTGGGCCGGCTGGGGCTCGGGCCGGTGCTCGGGCAGCTCGCCCGGTCGTCGCCGTCCGTGCGGGTGCACCTGGTGGGGCACAGCCAGGGGGCGCGGCTGGTCGCGTTCGCGCTGCGGGGCCTGCCCGACGGCGTACGGAACGTGAAGTCGGTGACCCTGCTCCAAGGGGCCTTCTCGCACTACGCGTTCGCACAGCGGCTGCCGCACGCGAGGGGGC
>NZ_VBVX01000194.1 GCF_005981925.1 Streptomyces albidochromogenes | reverse complement strand
CCAGGGACGCCTTCGCCTGGCCCTCCAGGCGCGGGATCACCCAGGCCTGCGGGTCGGCCTCCTTCAGCTGGTACAGCGAACGGTGTGCGAGGTACTCGCGCATCCGCTCCCAGGTGCCGTCGTGCATCAGCTCGTGGGAGACGCCGCGGCCCTCGACCGGTTCGACGAGCAGGGAGTCCAGTTCGGCGCTCACGTCCTCGGCGCCGGACGCCGCCTCGCGCAGCGCTCCGAGGAACGCCTCCTCCAGCGCGGCGCGCAGGCGCAGCAGGTCCAGATCCCACTCCCGCGTGTCGGGCACGCCACGAAAGCCCCGGTAGTGCGGTTCGTACGCCAGGTACAGGGCCAGCTGGAGATCCTCCCCGAACGGGTCCGCCGAGGCGGCCTCGTCGAGCAGGGGCCCGGCGTCCGGGGGAGAGCCGAGCAGTATGTCGCGCACGGCGCCGGAAAGCGGCCCGCGCGCGGAGGGCAGCTCCGCGACAGCGGTCATTTCTCGTCGTCCTCGAAGTCGTGGATCCGTTCCAGGGGGCGTACGGCCGGTCCCTGGAGCACCTCGCCGTCGATCCCGAACCGCGAACCGTGGCAGGGGCACTCCCAGGTGCGCTCCCCGTCGTTGAACCGCACCAGGCAGCCCAGGTGCGTGCACCGGGCCGACAGGGCGTGCAGCTCACCCGCGTCGTCGCGGTGCACCGCCACATGACGGGCCCCGCTGCGCACCACCGCGCCCGCGCCGGGCGTGATCGCCGAGGCGGGACCACTGCCCGTCACGAACGGCAGCCGGTCGCCCACGAAGTGCCCGGCCGCGGCGGCCTGGAACCGCAGCAGCGACGGAGCCTCCTTGAGCGGCTGGAGGCGTACCGGGTCGTACAGGTCCGCCCACGGCAGCTTCTGTCCGGTGATCCGCGCGGCCAGCAGCTTGCCGGCCATCACCCCGCTCGCCATGCCCCAGCCGTTGAAACCGGCCGCCACGAAGGCGTGGCGCGCACGCGGGTGCAGCGCGCCGACGAACGGCACGCCGTCCGTCGGTTCGTTGTCCTGTGCGGCCCACCGGTGTGTGAGGCGAACGTCGGGGAAGCGCTGCGTGGTCCACTGCTCCAGCCGTTCGTACCGTTCCTCGACACGGCCCGCTCCCGGGGTGAACTTCTCACCGGTCACGATGAGCAGCCGTTCCCCGTCGCCGTACGGAGCGGTCCGCACCGAACGCGTCGATCCCTCGGGCGTCAGGTACATCCCCCCGGGGTCCTGCGCGGCGGGGATCACCCCGGCCACGACGAGCTCGCGGTGCGGCTTCAGGCGGGCGAAGAGCAGCGAGCGGTCGAAGACGGGGTAGTGCGTGGCGACCACGACGTCGCGCGCGGCGACCGTGCGGCCGTCCTCGGTCGTCAGCCGGCACGGCTCGCCCTCGCGCAGCCCGACCACTCTCGTGCCCTCGAAGATCTGCCCGCCGCGCGTCTCCAGATCGGCGAGGAGCGCGTACAGGTACTTGCGCGGATGGAACTGCGCCTGTTCCTCGACGCGCACCGCGCCCGCGACGGGGAACGGCAGCCCCGTCTCCCTCACGTACGACGCGGGCAGCCCCGCGGCGCGTGCGGCCTCCGCCTCCGCCTCGACCGTGACGGCCTCCGCGTGGGTCTCCGCGTAGGTGAACGCGGGGACGCGTTCCAGGTCGCAGTCGATCCCCAGCTCCTCGCACACGGCCACCACGTGGCCGATGGCGTCCTGCTGCGACCGTGCGTACAGCGCGGCGCCCTCCCGGCCGCGGGTGCCGCGCAGCCGCTGGTAGACGACGCCGTGCAGAGCCGAGAGCTTGGCCGTGGTGTTGCCGGTGACCCCCGCGGCGACGCGGTCCGCCTCCAGCAGGGCGACGCTCTTCCCGGCCCGGGCGAGCTCCCAGGCCGTACAGATCCCGGCGATGCCCGCGCCGATCACCGCCACGTCCACGTCGAGGCCGTCGGGCGGCGGGGGGTACGCCGGGGCGTCGCCGTACTCCATCCAGTACGAAAACGGGCGGTCGGGGACATCCCTCATTAGCTGCTCCTTACGGCGGTGGCCGTTATGACCAGGGCACTTTGAGGTACCCCCGTCCCATGCGCCTACTCAGACCACCTGGTGTCTACGCCCCACTGGAAGACACCGAACTCCTCGCACGGGTGACGCGGGAAGAACCGCGGACGCCCGGAGCCGACGTGCTCGACGTCGGCACGGGCACCGGTGCCCTCGCCCTGGTGGCCGCCGAATGCGGCGCCGCCAGCGTCACCGCCACCGACCTGTCGCGCAGAGCCGTCCTCGCGGCCCGGTTCAACGCCCGGCTGCGAGGACATCCGATCCGGGTGCACCGCGGAGACCTGCTGAGTGCGCTCGCGGGGCGGAGCTTCGACCTGATCCTCTCCAACCCACCGTACGTCGCCTCGCCCGGCGGCGTTCCGGCGCGCGGCGCCGACCTGGCCTGGTGGGCGGGCGCCGACGGGCGGGCCGTGCTGGACCGGCTGTGCGTCCAGGCTCCGCCCCTGCTGCGCGGCGGCGGCGTACTCCTCCTGGTGCAGTCCGCCCTGTCCGGGGTGGGGCAGACGGTCGAGGCCCTCACCGCCCAGGGGCTGCGGGCGGAGCCGGTGGCGCGGGAGACCGTCCCGTACGGCCCGGTGATGCGCCGGCACGCCGCGTGGCTGGAGGCCCAGGGTCTGGTGGACCCGGGCGAGACGAAGGAGGAACTGGTGGTGATCCGTGCCCGGCGGGACTGAGAGCCGCGAGACAGTGCCCGGCACGTGCCCGGCCCGGCGGGTCGTCGTCGATCCCGAGGGCCCGGTGCTGGTGGAGGGGCCGGTCGAGATCACGCTGGCGGACGGCACGACGGCCCGCTCCGACCGGTTCATGGTGGCCGTCTGCACATGCCGGCGCAGCCGCAGCTACCCCTGGTGCGACACCAGTCATCGCCGCCGCAAGGTTGCCCGCCCCGCGCCCGGGTACTCGACGGGCTCCAGCGAACGGACCGTCACATCGGGAGGGACGATGGCGACCGCACGCCAGATCATGACCGAGGGCACCCAGTGCGTGGGCGAGCAGGAGACGCTCGGGGACGCGGCCCGCACGATGACGCGGCTCGGCGTGGGCGCCCTGCCGGTCTGCGGGAGCGACGACCGGCTCAAGGGCATGGTGACCGACCGCGACATCGTCGTGCGGGCCCTCGGCGCGGGCAAGGACCCGAACACGACGAAGGCAGCCGAACTCGCCCAGGGGGACGTCGTGTTCGTACGGGCCGACGACAGTGTGGAGGAGGTGCTCCGCACGATGACGCGGCACAAGGTGCGCAGGCTTCCGGTCGTCGACGACCACCGGCTGGTCGGGATGATCGCCCAGGCCGACGTGGCCAGGGCGCTGCCCGACCCACGCGTCGGTGAACTCCTGGAGGCGCTGTCCACCGACTGATCATGGGCGAGATTCTCGTGGGCACCTGTTCGTGGACCGACCCGGCCCTGGTCTCCAGCGGCTGGTATCCGAAGGGTGCGAGGGGAGCCGAGGGGCGGTTGCGGCACTACGCCTCCCGGTTCCCCGTCGTCGAGGCGGACAGTACGTTCTACGCGCTGCCCGCCGAGCGCGTCAGCGCGCTGTGGGCCGAACGCACCCCCGACGGCTTCCTTTTCGACGTGAAGGCGTTCGCTCTGCTCACCGGCCACGGTGCCCGGGTGGGCGCGCTGCCGGAGCCGCTGCGGCCGACCGGCGCCGCATCGGGCGCGTGGGTGCGGAAGTCGCAGATGCCGCCGGGCGTGGTGGAGGAGCTGTGGGAGAGGTTCAGGGCCGGTGTCGCGCCACTGCGCGACGCGGGCCGGCTGGGCAGTGTGCTGTTCCAGTTCTCCCCCTGGTTCCGCCCCGGCGCCCGGGCGCAGGCGTACATAGAGGAGTGCGCGGAGCGTGCCGGGGCGCCGATCGCCGTGGAGTTCAGGCATCCGCAGTGGCTGGCGCCGGACCGTATCGCCGAGACGACGCGCTTCCTGCGCGAACGGGGCATCCCGCTGGTGGCCGTCGACACGCTCCAGGGGCTGCCCGATTCGGTGCCGCCCGTCGCGGAGGCGACGGCCCCCGGGCTCTCGGTCGTACGGTTCCACGGACGCAGCCCGCACTGGGGCACCGGCACCAAGGAGAGCAAGTACCGGCACGACTACACCCGGGAGGAGCTCAGCGGCTGGGTGCCGCGCGTGCGCGCGCTCGCGGAACGAGCCGAACAGGTCCACGTGCTCTTCAACAACTGCTGTGCGCGGGCGTCGGTCGAGGCGGCCGAGACCATGTCCGGGCTGCTGGCGGAGGGGCGGAGCCGGCGCGACGAAGGCGATCGGGTGCCGGAAGCCCTTCCGGATTCTTGAAACGCGTTCTAGTCTGTGCGCCGCCGTAGGGAACGCGACACCCTGGAGGGGCCGTGCACCTCGCATACACGCCTGAGCAGACGCGGTTGCGCGCCGAACTGCGTGCGTACTTCGCCGAGCTGGTTCCCGGCAACGCCTACGCACGGTACGGCGAACCGGCGGCCCAGAAGCGCTTCTACCGCGACACCGTCCGCCGCCTCGGAGCCGACGGGTGGCTGGGCGTCGGCTGGCCCGAGGAGTACGGCGGACGCGGCCTCTCGCCGGTGGAGCAGTTCATCTTCTTCGACGAGGCCGCCCAGGCCGGCGTACCGCTGCCGCTCATGGCCCTCAACACGGTGGGCCCGACCATCATGGCGTTCGGTACGGACGAGCAGAAGGCGTACTTCCTCCCCAGGATCCTCGCCGGGGAGATCGACTTCGCGATCGGCTACAGCGAGCCCGACGCGGGCACCGACCTCGCCGCCCTGAAGACCCGCGCCGTACGCGAGGGCGACGAGACGAGCGGCCACTACGTCGTCAACGGGCAGAAGATCTGGACCACCAACGGGGACACCGCCGACTGGGTCTGGCTCGCCGTCCGCACCGATCCGCAGGCACCGCCGCACAAGGGCATCACCATGCTGCTCGTGCCGACGAGCGACCCCGGCTACTCCTGCACCCTCATCAACACCCTCGCCTCGCACGACACCACCGCCAGCTATTACGAGAACATCCGTGTCCCCGTCTCCCGCCGCGTCGGCGCCGAGGACAAGGGCTGGCGCCTGATCACCAACCAGCTCAACCACGAACGCGTGACCCTCGCCGCGCACGGCACCATGGCGATCCGCGCCCTGCACGACGTGCGGCGCTGGGCCGCGGACACCGAACTCGCCGACGGTCGCCGCGTCATCGACCTCGGCTGGGTGCGCGGCCGCCTCGCGCGGACCCACACCAGGCTCGACGCGATGAAGCTCCTCAATTGGCAGATGGTGTCCGCCCTCCAGCACGCCACGCTCACCCCGCAGGACGCCTCCGCCGTGAAGGTCTACGGCTCGGAGGCCCGCCGGGACGCGTACGCCTGGCTGATGGAAGTCGTCGGCGCGGCCGGCCCGTTGAAGGAGGGCTCGGCGGGCGCGGTCCTGCACGGCGAACTGGAACGCGGCTACCGCAGCGCCGTCATCTTCACCTTCGGCGGCGGCAACAACGAGATCCAGCGCGAGATCATCTCCTGGATCGGCCTGGGCATGCCACGGGTACGCCGCTGACCCGCCGCCGGCCGTAATCCCTGAACTCGGCGCGGGCGCGGAGCAGAGCCGGCCGCGCACGACGGGCCGGGGGCCGCTCGGCCGGGCGGAGGGCTGAGCGGCCCCCGCCCGGTGCCGCACGAGGCGTGACGGGGGACGGGGGCCGCCGGGCCCGCCCGCCTAGTCGCGGAGGCTGAAGTCGTCCTTGCGGACCACGCACAGACCCCAGATGACGAAGGTGTACAGCGCGATCGCCAGGATCGACCAGACCGGGTAGTACGGCAGCGACAGGAAGTTGGCGATGATGAGCAGCCCCGCCAGCCCGACGGCCACGACGCGCGCCCACACGGCGGCCTTGAACAGGCCCGCGCTGACGAGGATCGCCAGGATGCCGAAGATCAGGTGGATCCAGCCCCAGCTCGTGAGGTCGAACTTGAAGACGTAGTTCGGTGTGTTGACGAACACGTCGTCCTCGGCGATGGCCATGATGCCGCGCAGGACATCGAGGACTCCCACGACGAACAGGAGGACGGCGGCGAACACCACCGGCCCCGTGCCCCTGCCTGTCGCCGTGTCGGTGCGGTGCTCATGGATGGAGGTCATCATGCCTCGATTCGGGTTCGCTCACGGCGGGGCGCTCTGTGTCCGAGCTGCTCCGCCGCGGGGCGTTCGTGACGGGGGAGCGCTTCACTTGCCGAGCCGCCGTCATGGGGCTTCGGTGCATCTTGCCCTCCCTGACGGGTGAGTCGGCCTCGCCTGCCCGGCGGGTCTCCTTGTCCTGGCCGGGTACCGAACCGACGACCGTCGGCGGGCTGCGGCGCTGCTTCCAGCAAAGCGCACATCCCCGCGGGCGGCACCCCGGCCGCCCCCCACCAGCGCCGACGGGCCGGGGGGCCGTTCTCCTCCCCAGGCCGCGCCGGGGCCGCTTCCTGAACGCCGCGTACGGCTGCCCCGAGCGTCCCGGGCCTCTTCGCGACGTGGGAGGCGATACCGCTGACCGGGTGCCGCCGACCGGTCCGTCAGCCCGCCTGCGCGGGGACGTGCCCGTCCTTGATCGCGTCCAGGAGAGCCTGATGGTCGCGCTCGTTCTGGTCGGCGTACTGCTCCGCGAACGCCACCAGAGCGCGGTCGAAGACGTCACCGCCGCCGAGGTAGGCGGCGATGGCGATGCGGTCCCCCGACCGGGCGTGGGCGCGGGCGAGGGTGGCCCCGCACAGCTCGCCGAACACCCGCATGCCCCGGGGGACCATCAGCGCCGGTTCCGGTACGTACTTCCAGTCCCGCAACTGCCGTACGTAGAAGTCCCGCTCGCGGCCGTCGATCCCCTGGACCCTTTCCCAGCCGAGGAAGATGTCGCTGGCGGCCTGCATCAGCCGCTGCCCGGCGACCACCCGCTCGCCCTGCGTGGCGAACCGGGTGCCTCCCAGGTGGGGGGTGAGAACGGAGTCGCCGGCCTCCTTGGCCTGGAGGAACAGCGGGTCCCCACCGTCCCGGCCGAGCAGCAGCACGATCCAGCAACGGGTGCCGACACTGCCGACCCCCACCACTTTGCGCGCGACGTCCACCGGGGTGAACTCCTGGATCAGGTGCTGGCGGTCCGTCGGCAGGCTGGTGCGGTAGCGGTGGATGAGGCTGCGGATGTTCTCCTCCAGCGCGTCGCGCTCGACATCCGGCAGCAGATCGGCGATCGGTGTGATGATCGGAGGAGCAGCGACGATCCGTCGCTCTCCGTCAACCACGCGCGTCAGCTTCTCGAACGCCTGGAGACTGTCGCGGGTGCGCGCCTTCCCCAGCGACCGTGACACCCGCTCGCGCCCCTTCCGGTGCAGCCGCCCGGACGCCAGGGCTGTCAACTGGGCGGCGTCGAACCGGGCGTACCACACATCGAGCGTCCGCATGCCGGCGAACCGGCGCATCTGCTCGCGGTAGGACCGCACGGCCGAGCGGACTACCAGGCCGCGCTGGCGATCCGTGAACCCGTTCTCCCGCCCGGCGATCACCAGGCTCACAGCCAGGCGCTTCACGTCCCATTCCCACGGCCCCGGCAGCGTTTCGTCGAAGTCGTTGATGTCGAACAGCAGGTTCCGCTCCGGGGAGGCCAGCAGGCGGAAATTGAGCATGTGCGCGTCGCCGCACAGCTGGGCCCGCAGACCCGAGTCGGGAGTCGTCGCCAGATCGCCCGCCATGACCGCCGCCGCGCCCCGGTAGAAGCGGAAGGGTGACTCCGCCATCCGCCCGTAGCGGATCGGCACGAGCTCCGGCACCCGCGTCGCGGACTGCCTCTCGATCGTGACCACCGGGTCCTGCCGGTGCCGGGAGGGCGCGAACTGCGCATGGGCCGACCGGGGGGCACGCGCTCGCGCCGCCCTGCCCCGGGCCGCCCGCTCCTCGGGGGAAAGCCGCACATTCCGTGTGACGGTCGCCGGATCCCGCTTCATCGCGCACCTTCCCAGCAGCGTGGTCACCGCACACGCGGTGAGGGGGCGTCGGCCGCGGCGCCCCGTCTCAGGAAACCCCACATCGCGCAGGTCGGCACGGCGGTGCCGATCCGCCGGCCGCCCGAGTGCGCACAGGCCGGAAGGCCGTGGCGCCGACGACGTCCTCCACGCGGCCCCGCGCCCGTTGCCCCCAGTGGGCGCGCGCACTGCCGCGGCGGCGCGTGGCCCGAGGCGCGTACGCCTCACTGCCTCCCCGCGCCTCCCCCGCGCGCGGAGCGGTACGGACGCCCCGCGCGGCCCCGGAAACGGCCGTCCGCCCGCTCGCACCGACCGGAAGATCCCCGCACCGCGGCCCGTCCCGCGGGCGGCGGCGCCCGGCGCCCGGTCACATTCTGAACGCAATGGCCGGCACCGGCCCCGACGCGCGCCCCGCACCGTACAAACTCCGCAGACAGGCGGCCATACTGGACGGGCCGGGGAGGGCGCAGCGGAGTGACGGGGGCGACAGTACGCGATGGCGGACACCAGGCTGATCCAGGGCCGGTACCGGCTGCTCGATCAGATCGGGCGCGGGGGCATGGGCGAGGTGTGGCGTGCCCACGATGAGTCCTTGGGGCGGAAGGTCGCCGTCAAGTGCCTCAAGCCGGTGGGACCCCAGCACGACCCGTCGTTCACCGGAGTGCTGCGGGAACGCTTCCGCAGGGAGGCGCGCGTCGCGGCCGCTCTGCAGCACCGGGGCGTCACCGTCGTCCACGACTTCGGCGAGCACGACGGCGTGCTGTACCTCGTCATGGAACTGCTCGACGGACGCAACCTCAGCCAGCTTCTGGAGGACAACAAGGCGCACCCGCTGGAGGTCGCCGACGTCGTCGACATCGCCGAGCAGGTCGCCTGGGCGCTCGCCTACACGCACGAGCAGGGCATCGTCCACCGGGACCTCAAGCCGGCCAACATCATGCGGCTCGCCGACGGCACGGTGAAGATCTGCGACTTCGGCATCGCGCGCCTGGGGCACGACATCGGTTTCACCTCCCGGCTCACCGGCACGGGCATCGCCATGGGCACCCCGCACTACATGTCGCCCGAGCAGATCAGCGGCGTCGAGGTCGACCACCGCAGCGACCTCTACTCGCTGGGCTGCGTGCTGTACGAGATCGCCACCGGCGTGCCGCCGTTCGACCTCGACGACGCCTGGGCCGTCCTCGTCGGCCACCGGGACACGCAGCCGCAGCCGCCGCGCATCCACCGCCCGGAGCTGCCCGCGTTCTTCGACCACGCCGTCCTCGACCTGCTCGCGAAGACCCCCGAGGAACGTCCGGCCGACGCCAGGGAACTGGCCCACCGTCTGACCGCCGGCCGCTCGTCGGGTCCCGTCGCCGTACTCGCCCCCGGGCCCGGGGCGGGACGGCCGCAGCAGCCGCCGTCCCGCGCCCCGAGACTGCCCTCCTGGACACGCGGCATGACCACCGGTCACAAGGCGAGCGGCACCTGGGCGCTGCCCGCGACCCCGCCCGACCACTCCGCGGGGCTGACGGGGGAGTGGACGACGGGGGCCGGCCTGCGGGCGCCCGCCGCGGTCCCCGCCGGGCGCCGGCCGGAGCGGCCCACACCTACGCCCGAGGCGCTCGCGGTATTGACCAGCAGGCACAACGCCGGACTGAGCCTCGGCCGCCTCGGCCGCTGGAACGAGGCCGGCGAGGTGCACCGCGCGGTCGCCGCCGAACGCGAGCACGCCCTGGGACCCGACCACCCCGACACCCTCGCCAGCCACTACGAGGTCGGCTTCACCCTCAGCAGGACCGGCCGCGCCGCCGACGCCCTGCGCGAGTTCGGCAAGGTCGCCGAGGGCCGCGAGCGCACCATGGGCGCCGACCATCCCGAAACCCTCGCCGCGCGCCAGGAGACGGCGTACGTGCTCGGGCAGCTCGGCAGGCACTTCGAGGCGCACCAGGTGTACGCCGCCGTCCTCGCCTCCCGGGAACGCACGATGGGGGCCGACCACCCCGACACGCTGCGGTGCCGGCACAACCTGGCGTTCAACCTGAGCAGGCTGGGCCGCCTGGAGGACTCGTACCGCATGGCGCAGGACGTGGCGCAGGCCCGCGCCCGGGTGCTGGGTGCGACGCACCCGGACACGCTCGTCACGCGGTACGAGGTCGCGTACGCGCTCGGGCAGCTCGGACGCTGGACGGAGGCCCTCCAGACCTACCGGGAGGTCGCCCAGGCCCGTGCGCAGGCACTCGGCCCCGACCACCCCGACACGCTGGCCGCCCGCTACGAGGTCGGCATCAGCCTGGGGCGGCTCGGCCGCAGCGCGGAGGCGCTGGAGCACTACCGGGCCCTCGTCGACGACCGCACCCGGGCGCAGGGGCCCTCCGATCCCGAGACGCTGCGCGCGCGGCACGGTCTCGGCGTCAACCTCGGCCGGCTCGCCCGCTGGGAGGAGGCGCTGGCCGAGGCCCGCGACGTGTGCGCGATCCGCGAACGCGTCCTGGGCGCCGACCACCCGGACACGCTCGTCAGCCGCCGGGAGGTGGCCGTCGGCCTCGGCTGGCTCGGCCGCTGGTCGGACGCGCTCACCGTCTACCGGCAGGTCGCCGAGGCCCGCGAACGCGTCCTGGGCGCCGACCATCCCGACGCCCTCGCCAGCCGCAACGACGAGGCACACTGCCTGGAACAGCTCGGACGCGGCGCGGAGGCCGTGGAGCTGTACCGGCGGGTGGCGGCGCTGCGGCAGCGGCGCGGAGCCCAGGGCCCCTGACCCGTTCCCGGGAACGAACGGACCGGTACCGCAGACCGCGACGACAGGAGTGCGCACGCCATGCCCGTACAGGACAGCTACGACGCCGTGATCGTGGGCGGCGGCCACAACGGCCTCGTCGCCGCGGCCTATCTCGCCCGCGCGGGCCGCTCCGTGCTCGTACTGGAACGCCTCGGCCACACCGGGGGCGCGGCGGTGTCCACCCGGCCGTTCGCGGGAGTCGACGCCAGGCTCTCGCGCTACTCGTACCTCGTGTCGCTGCTGCCCCGGCGGATCGTTCGCGACCTGGGGCTGGACTTCGCCGTGCGCAAACGCACCGTCTCCTCGTACACGCCGAGCGGGCGCGGCGGACTGCTCGTCGGCGGCGGCGAGGACCGGACCCGGGAGTCGTTCGCCCGGCTCACGGGCGGCGAAGCGGAGTACGCGTCGTGGCGGTCCTTCTACGCCCTCATGCGGCAGGTCGCCGAGCGTGTCTTCCCCACCCTGACCGAGCCGCTGCCCACCCGGGACGCGCTGCGCGCCCGCATCGGCGACGAAGCGGCCTGGCGGATGCTGTTCGAGGAGCCCATCGGCGTCGCGATCGAGGAGTACTTCGCGGACGATCTCGTACGGGGCGTGGTCCTCACCGACGCGCTCATCGGCACGTTCGCCGACGCCCACGACCCGACCCTCGTCCAGAACCGCTGCTTCCTCTACCACGTGATCGGCGGCGGCACGGGTGACTGGGACGTGCCCGTGGGCGGCATGGGGGCGCTCACGGACGCGCTCGCGAAGGCGGCTGTGTCCGCCGGCGCCGAGATCGTCACCGGCCACGAGGCGACCCGTGTCGACACCGACGGCAAGTGTGCCGAGGTGGCGTTCCGCAGCGACACGGGCGAGGGCACTGTCGCGGCGCGGCACGTTCTCGTGAACGCCTCGCCCGACGTGCTGGCGACACTCCTGGGCGACGCGTCCTCGCCCGCGCACCCCGCCGAAGGGGCGCAGCTGAAAGTCAACATGCTGCTGCGCGGGCTTCCGCGTCTGCGCGACCGTTCCGTGGAAGCGAAGGAAGCGTTCGCGGGAACGTTCCATGCCGCCGAAGGGTACGGCCAACTGGCGGCCGCGTACGGTGAGGCCGCGTCGGGGCGGCTGCCGAGCGCACCGCCCTCGGAGATCTACTGCCACTCCCTGACGGATCCCTCGATCCTCGGCCCGGAACTCGCCGCACAGGGCTACCAGACCCTCACCCTGTTCGGCCTGCACACCCCCGCCCGGCTCTTCGCGGGGGACAACGAGGCGACCCGCGCCGAACTCCTCGCGGCCACCCTGGCGCAGCTCGACACGTACCTCGAAGAGCCGCTTGCCGACTGCCTCGCGCTCGACGCGAACGGCGCCCCGTGCATCGAGGCGAAGACCCCTGTGGACCTCGAAAGGGAACTGCGGCTGCCGGGCGGCAACATCTTCCACCGCCCGCTGTCCTTCCCGTACGCCGACGAGCCGGAAGCCGCCGGCCGCTGGGGCGTCGAGACGGCGCACGCCAATGTCCTGCTGTGCGGGGCCGGCGCCGTCCGGGGTGGTGGAGTGAGCGGCATTCCCGGTCACAACGCGGCGATGGCGGTCCTGGGCCGCTGAGGGCCGGGCGCGCGGGCCCGGTCCCCGCCCCGTCGCGCTCAGTTCTCGGACGCCGCCCAGCCGATCGCCTCGACACGGGCGGCGTCTCCGGGCCTGGCCTCGTCGAAGAGGGTGCGGCGGCCGTCGTCGACCCGCAGCCCGTCGACGTACGCCCCGCGTCCGACGTACAGCGCGTCGGTCAGGCAGCGCCACCGCAGCCGCACCTGCTGGCCGCGCCACCACGAGAGGTCGGCGTCCAGCCGGTGCCAGACCCGTCCGGACCATCCGGTGACCGCGCCCGCCGGGTGCGACCGCGGCTCCTGCCCCTTGCGCACGGTCGTGAACGGCACCGCCTGCCACGTGGCGCCCGCGTCCGCCGAGGCCTCCAGGAAGAGGCGGTCGGATCCCGGCTCGGTGTCCCACCACAGCAGGCAGCGCAGTCGGGGAGGCCCCGAGGCGGTGGCGGACGCGACAGCCGGAGCGGGGG
>NZ_VBVX01000193.1 GCF_005981925.1 Streptomyces albidochromogenes | reverse complement strand
ATGCCCTCCACGCCCCGCCCGCCCAAGACCGACGACGACTGCGCCGCCCTCGACACCGCCAGGATGCTGCGCTACGGCATCCCCGCCGAAGGCCCGCACCGCACCGCCCTCTTCGGTGACGGCGCCATCGGGGCCGCGGTCGTCCTCGACCGGCTCGGCGTCCTGCCGCGATCCGTGGCGTTTCTCGCCGAGGTCGTGCGCAGCGGCGGTGTGCGGTACGCGTCGCAGCTGCCCGAACTGCTCCCGGACCCGGCCGCCACGGACCTCGTCCGCCCCTGGCTGGAGTCCGCCGCAGCCGTCGCCCGCCCGGTCGTCGGCGACGAGACCACCGCCCGCTGGCTGGAGTCCGTGGCCGAGCTGATCGGACTGCGCCGCACCAGCCGCGCCCGGGGCCGCTGACCCCGCGTTTCAGGACGGCCGGAGCTCCCGCGCCAGGTACGGCGCCGTACGGCTGCCCGGGGCTCGCGCCACCTCGGACGGCGGTCCCGCCGCGACGACGGTGCCGCCCTCGTCGCCGCCGCCCGGGCCGAGGTCGATCACCCAGTCGGCGCCCGCCGCCACGGCCATGTCGTGCTCGACGACGACCACCGTGTGGCCCTGGTCCACCAGACCGTGCAACTGCCGGGTCAGCACCTCGACATCGGCCGGATGCAGCCCCGTCGTCGGCTCGTCCAGCAGGTACACCGTGTGACCGCGCCGCGTGCGCTGGAGCTCGCTCGCGAGCTTGATCCGCTGCGCCTCGCCGCCCGACAGCTCCGTCGCGGGCTGCCCCAGGCGCAGGTAGCCCAGGCCCACGTCCAGCAGCGCCCGCAGACTGCGCTCGGCCGCCGGCGTACCGGCGAAGAAGGCGGCGGCCGCCTCGACGGTCAGGTCGAGCACCTCGGCGATGTTCAGCCCCCGGTAGGTGACCTCCAGGGTCCGCGGGTTGTACCGCGCGCCCCGGCAGTCCGGGCACGGGGCGTACGTACTCGGCAGGAACAGCAGCTCCACCGAGACGAACCCCTCGCCCTGGCACGTCTCGCACCGCCCGCCGGCCACGTTGAACGAGAACCGGCCCGCCTTGTACCCGCGTGCGCGCGCCTCGTCCGTCCCGGTGAAGAGCTTGCGCACGACGTCGAAGAGACCGGTGTACGTCGCCAGATTGGAGCGGGGCGTACGGCCGATCGGGCGCTGGTCGACCTGCACCAGCCGGTCCACGGCCTCCGTCCCCTCGGCCGAGGCACAGCCGGACCCCGCCCCCGCGCCGGACGCGGGTGCGGCGTCGGCCTCCGGCCCCGCGTCGCTGGCCGGGTCCGCGCCCGTCCGGTCCGCCAGGACGCCCGCGAGCACCTGCCCGACCAGGGTCGACTTCCCGGAGCCCGACACTCCCGTCACCGCCGTGAACACCCCGAGCGGGAACTGCGCGTCCACGCCCCGCACGTTGTGCCGCTCGACGCCGTTCAGCCGCAGCAGGCCGGACGGCACGCGGACCTCGCGCGGCGCCGCGGGCGCGCGGTCGAACAGGAAGCGGCGGGTCGCCGACTCCTCGACCCCGGCCAGGCCGGCGGGCGGACCGCTGTGCAGCACCCTGCCGCCGTGCTCGCCCGCGAGCGGTCCGACGTCGACCAGCCAGTCGGCGCTGCGCACCACGTCCATCTGGTGCTCCACGACGAACACCGAGTTGCCCGCCGCCTTCAGCCGGCCGAGGACGACCAGCAGGGCCTCGGTGTCGGCCGGGTGGAGTCCCGCCGACGGCTCGTCCAGGACGTACACGACACCGAAGAGACCCGAGCGCAGCTGCGTCGCCAGCCGCAGGCGCTGGAGCTCGCCCGAGGAGAGCGTCGGCGTCGTACGGTCGAGACTCAGATAGCCGAGCCCCAGCTCGGTGACGACCGCGATCCGCGCCAGCAGGTCGCCCGTCAGGACGCGCGCCGTCTCGCCGGCGCCGGCCGCCCCGCCGTCGCCCAGCACGCGCGCGAGGGCCGACAGCGGCAGCCCGGCCAGCTCGGCGATCGTACGGCCGCCGAACGTGACCGCCAGCGCCTCGGGACGCAGCCTGCGGCCGTGGCACACCGGGCACGGCTCGGCGGTCAGGAAACGCTCGGCCCGTGCCCGCAGGGTCGGGCTCTTGGAGTCCGCGAAGGTGTGCATGACGTAACGCCGGGCGCTCATGTACGTGCCCTGGTAAGGGCGTTGGATGCGCCCCGCGTCGCGCACCGGGTGCACGGTGATGACGGGCTGCTCGTCGGTGAACAGGATCCAGTCGCGGTCCCGCCGCTCCAGCTCGCGCCAGGGCCGGTCGACGTCGTACCCGAGGGCGTCCAGCACGTCGCGCAGGTTCTTGCCCTGCCAGGCGCCCGGCCACGCCTCGATCGCGCCCTCACGGATGGAGAGCGACGGGTCGGGCACCAGCAGCTCCTCGCTCGTGCGATGCACGCGGCCGAGGCCGTGGCACTCGGGGCAGGCGCCCGCCGCCGTGTTCGGCGAGAAGGCGTCCGAGTCCAGGCGCGGGGCGCCCGGCGGATAGGCGCCCGCCCGGGAGAACAGCATCCGCAGCGAGTTGGAGAGGGTGGTCACCGTCCCGACCGACGAGCGCGAGGACGGGGCGGACCTGCGCTGCTCCAGCGACACGGCCGGCGGCAGCCCGCTGATCTCGGCGACCTTCGGAGCGCCCACCTGGTGGATCAGGCGCCGGGCGTACGGCGCGACGGACTCGAAGTAGCGGCGCTGGGCCTCGGCGTAGACGGTGCCGAAGGCGAGCGAGGACTTCCCCGAACCGGAGACGCCGGTGAAGACGACCAGCGCGTCACGCGGGATGTCCACGTCGACGTGGCGCAGGTTGTGCTCGTCGGCGCCGCGCACTCGCACGTACGGGTCGTGGTCGGTGTGCATCGGCGGGGCTCCGTACGGGGGGACTGGTGCGGCAAACGGTCCGATCCTAGGCGGCGTCCGTGCCCGTGAGCCCCACCAGCCGGGCCAGCCGGCGGTACGAGTCCAGGAGCGCCCCGCGGTCGTACGTGCTGGTCGCGACCAGGTACTCGTCGGCGCCGCTGCGCCCGAGCACCTTCTCCAGGGCGTCGGCGACCTCGTCGCGCGTGCCGTGGACGTGTCCGCGCCGGGCGTCCTCGAACAGCCCGCGCTCGCGGTCGGTCATCGGGCGGGCCAGGATCTCGTCGGCGGGCGCGAGTGGCGGGAACGAACCGTGCGTCCGGGAGTACGCCGACGCCCAGGCCTCCGGCACCAGGAGCCGCCCCGCCTCCTCGGAGGTGCCCGCCACGGCGACCGTCCCCGACACCACGACGTACGGCCGCTCACCCCAGGCGGAGGGGCGGAACGCCTCCCGGTAGCCGTCGATCGCCCGCAGCATCTCGTCCTCGCCGCGCGCCGCCGCGATCACCAGCGGCAGCCCGGCCGCCGCGGCGACCCGCGCCCCGGCGCCGGTGGCCAGCACGAAAGCGGGCGGCCGCAGCCCCTCGGCGGGGTGGGCGTGGACCTGCGGATGGACGCTCTGATCGCCGGTGAAGTAACCCAGCAGCTCACCGAGCCGCGCACCGAAGTCGTCGGCGTCCTTCTTGTCCCGGCCCAGGGCCCGGCGTATCCCGTCCGTGAACCCCACCGAACGGCCGAGACCCATGTCGATCCGGCCCGGGAAGAGCGCCTCCAGTACGCCGAACTGCTCGGCCACCACCAGCGGCTGATGGTTCGGCAGCATCACCCCGCCCGTGCCCACCCGGATCGTGGACGTCGCCGCCGCGACGGCGGCGGCGAGGACGGTCGGCGCGGAACCGGCGACTCCGGGCACGCTGTGGTGCTCCGACACCCAGAAGCGGTGGTAACCGAGCGCCTCGATCCGCCGCGCCAGGTCCACGGTGTCCCGCAGCGCCTGCGGGGCGTCGTACCCCGCACGCGTACGGGAACGGTCGAGGACGGAGAACCGGGTCCGCGCGATCACTGAGCTCACACCCGGTTCAACGCCTCAGCCGCGCGAGGATTCCCGGCCGGGGACGCGCCCCTTCCCCGGCGGGGGTGCGAGGCGGCGCCGACGGACGCGAGGCCGGCGCCGACGAACGGGCCCGACACGCTTTAAAGTGCCGGAATGACTCCCCGTACGACGCACAGCAGCCGGCCCCTGGCCGTGTTCGACCTCGACGGAACCCTCGCCGACACCGCGCACCGCCAGCGCTTCCTGGAGCGCACGCCGCGCGACTGGGCCGGCTTCTTCGGCGCGGCGCCCGACGATCCGCCGCTGCCGGAGGGGGTGCGCATGGCGCGGGAGAGCGCCGCCGAGTGCGAGGTCGTCTACCTCACCGGCCGTCCCGAGCGGTGCCGGCGCGACACGGTCGACTGGCTCGCCGCGCAGGACCTGCCCGAGGGCCGGATCTGGATGCGCCGCGACCACGACCGGCGGCCCGCCCGCGTCACCAAGCTGGAGATCCTGAAACGGCTGGCGGCGGGGGGCCGGGAGGTGCGGATGCTCGTGGACGACGACGAGCTGGTCTGCGTGGCGGCGGAGCAGGCCGGTTTCACCGTCGTACGCGCCCGATGGGCCGCCACGTCGGACGCGCTCAAGGACGCCCAGGAGCGCGAGGGCCGTACGTGACGGCGCCGGTCACGCGCCGTCTTCGAGCCGGAAGCCGACCTTGAGTCCGACCTGGTAGTGCTCGATCCGGCCGTCGACGATGTGCCCGCGCACCTGTGTCATCTCGAACCAGTCGAGGCCGCGCAGCGTCTGGGACGCGCGGTCGATGCCGTTGCGGATGGCCTGGTCGACACCCTCGGTCGAGGTGCCGACGATCTCGGTGACGCGGTACGTGTGGTCGGACATGCGGCGCTCCCTCTGCTCCTGCGGCGCGGGGGTCGTCCCGGCGCGCGCTTCTACCACCGTGCCCCAGCGGACGCCGGGTCGCACGTTCGGCTTCTGACACCCCTGCGGGTGCCCGATGAGGCCGCCCCTATCCGCCCCGTCGCGAAGCCGGGGCTCCGCGACGGGGCGGACAAGGGCACGTCCGCCCGCGGCGCCGTTCGCGCCCTACACCGCCACCGCGAGCGACAGGGCGAAACGGCCCGCCCCGTCGGTCCACCACTCGCGCAGTTCCAGACCGGCCCCGCCGAGCTCACGGCGCACGCCGCCTTGACGGAACTTCGCCGAGACCTCGGTGCGGATCTCCTCACCGGCTTCGAAGGACACCGCGATGTCCAGCTCCGGGATCTTCACGGTCAGGGCCGTCCGCGCCCGCAGCCGCATCTCGATCCACTCGCGCTCCCGGTCCCACACCGCGACGTGCTCGAAGTCGTCGGGATCGAAGTCCGCGCCCAGCTCGCGGTCGATGACGGACAGGACGTTCTTGTTGAACGCGGCGGTCACCCCCTGCGCGTCGTCGTACGCCGCCACCAGCGTCGCCTCGTCCTTCACCAGGTCCGTGCCCATGAGGAGCGCGTCCCCCGGCGCCAGCAGCGACCGCACGGACTTCAGGAAGACCGCCCGCTCGTCCGGCAGCAGATTGCCGATCGTGCCGCCCAGGAAGGCGACGAGGCGCGGCCCCGGCGTGCCCGGCAGCGCCAGCCCGCGGGTGAAGTCCGCGATCAGCGCGTGCACGGACAGGGCGGGCCGCTCGTCGAGGAGCGACGACGCGGCGGCCGTCAGCGCGCTCTCGCTGACGTCGACCGGGACGTAGCTCTCCAGCGCGGGCAGCGCGTCCAGCAGGTGGCGGGTCTTCTCCGAGGAACCCGAGCCGAGCTCCACCAGCGTGCGCGCCCGCGTCACCGCCGCGATCCCGGGCGCGCGGGCGATCAGGATTTCCCGCTCCGCGCGCGTCGGGTAGTACTCCGGCAGCCGGGTGATCTCCTCGAACAGCTCGCTGCCGCGCGCGTCGTAGAACCACTTCGGCGGCAGCACCTTCGGCGTGCGGGTCAGTCCGTGCAGTACGTCGGCGCGCAGATCGGCGTCCGTCGCGTCCTCGGGCAGGGTGCGGGTCAGCAGGAACGGGCTCACGCAGTGGGCTCCTTGAGCGGGGTCAGCAGGACATCGGTGCGGGTGGCGGCGAGCAGGGTGCGGTCCGGGACCTCGCGCCAGTGCGGATCGTCGTCGTACGGCTCGGAGGCCACCAGCGTGCGGCGGCCGGGCTCCGCGTAGTACCAGAGCGTGTCGCCCCAGGCGGTCGCGGCGACCGTCTCGCCGTCCGTCAGCAGCAGGTTCAGCCGGGAGCCGGGGGCGGCCTCCGCCAGCTCCACGACGGTGTCCGCCAGCGCCTGCCCCGGCTCGTCGCCGTCGCGCAGCCGGTGCAGGACGAGCGCCCAGACCAGCGCCGAGTCGCAGCGCGCCTCCAGGGTCAGCAGTTCGGCGGCGGGCAGTGCGGCGGCGAGCGTCGCGGCCGACCGGGGCCAGCCCGTGAGCGCGCCGTTGTGGCTGAACAGCCAGCGCCCGGCGGCGAACGGCGCCGCCGCGGCCTCCCCGTCCGCGCTCGCCTCCGTGGCGTCGCGGACCGCCGCGAGCACGGCCCCCGAGCGTACGACCCGGGCCAGGTCGGCGAAGGAGGCGTCGGCCCACATCGGGCCCGAGCGCCGGTACCGGGCCGGCGCCGGGTCGCCCTCTGCGTACCAGCCGACGCCGAACCCGTCCGCGTTGACGGTTCCGTACCGCTGGCGGCGCGGCGCCCACGCCTGGCGGTAGAGGCCGTGCGCGGGTTTCACCAGGAGCTCGCCGAGGGGCACCGGCGGTCCCAGGGCGGCGAAGTGACGGCACATCAGGACACCCCCGCACCGGGGACGTGCCGGGTGTCCGGCGCGTCGCGCGCCGTGCGGAACCCGGCGAAGATCTGCCGCCGTACCGGCAGGTCCCAGTTGCGGAACGTCCCCCGGCAGGCCACCGGGTCCACCGCGAACGAACCACCGCGCAGCACCTTGTGTGCGCTGCCGAAGAACACCTCGGAGTACTCGCGGTACGGGAACGCCGCGAAGCCCGGGTACGGCAGGAAGTCGCTCGACGTCCACTCCCACACGTCACCGATCAACTGCCGTACGCCCAGCGGCGAAGCGCCGGCCGCGTACGCCCCCACCGGCGCCGGCCGCAGATGCCGCTGGCCCAGATTGGCCACCTCAGGGGTCGGGTCGGCGTCGCCCCACGGGTAGCGCGTCGAGCGCCCGGACGCCGGATCGTGCCGGGCGGCCTTCTCCCACTCGGCCTCCGTGGGCAGCCGCCGGCCGGCCCACCGCGCGTACGCGTCCGCCTCGTACCAGCTGACGTGCAGCACCGGCTCGTCCTCGGGCACGGGCTCCACCGCCCCGAAGTGCCTGCGCAGCCACTGGCCGCCCTCGCGGCGCCAGAACAGCGGGGCGCTCAGATCGTGCTTGCGTATCTGCGCCCAGCCCTCGGGCGCCCACCAGCGCGCGTCGGCGTAGCCGCCGTCCGCCATGAAGTCCAGGTACGCGCCGTTGCTGACCGGCACCGTGTCGATGAAGAACGCCGGGACGAAACGGTGGTGCGCGGGCCGCTCGTTGTCGAGGGCCCACGGCTCGGTGGACGTGCCCATGGTGAACGGCCCGCCGGGGACCAGCACTTCGCGCGCCGCGCCCGCGTCCCGGTCGGTGGGACGCGGCGGCGGGGGAGCGGTGAGCGCGACGGGGCCCCGCCGCAACTGATGGGTGATCAGCATGGTCTCGTCGTGCTGCTGCTCGTGCTGCGCGACCATGCCGAAGGCGAAGGCCGCGTCGAGCAGCCGCGTCCCGTGCAGGGGACTGCGTTCCAGTACGTCGAGGGCCCGGCCGCGTACGTCGGCGGCGTACACCCGCGCCTCGGCGGGGGCGAGCAGCGGGAGCGACGGGCGCTCCGCGCGCGGGTGCTCGAAGGCGTCGTAGACCGAGTCGATCTCGGGGCGCATCGCGTCACGCCCGGCGACCGTCCGCAGGAGCCACAGCTCCTCCTGGTTGCCGATGTGCGCCAGGTCCCAGACCAGCGGCGACATCAACGGTGAGTGCTGGGCGGTGAGTTCGCCGTCGTCCACGCAGTCGGTGAGTCCGGCGGTGCGCTCGCGCGCCCGCAGCAGCGCGTCGACGGCGCGGCGCCGCAGGGATTCGGGGTCCGTGACGCCCGGGGCGTCGCTCATGTGCGGATGTCCTTCCCGTGAGCGGGGTCGAGCAGATCGTCGGCGGGACATCGCCCCTGCACGACGTACCGCTCGGTGAAGGCGGCGACGGCGCACTGCACGGCCGTGGACGCGCCCAGGCGGGGCAGCGCGTCGAGCGCCGCGTCGAAGCAGACCTCGGCGGCCGCCCGCAGCTCGGCGTCGGCCAGCCCGTACCGCGCGGCGTTGATCCACAGCGGATTGCGCGGCGCGGGCGGCGAACCGGCCGTCTCCGCGAGGGGCTTGACCGTCCGGTACGCGATCTCCGCGGCGGCGGGGTCGTCGAACAGCGCGGTGGTCACGGCGAGCGGAACGACCCAGCCGTTCTCGCCCGGCTGCGCGTCGATCATGCGCAGTTCGAGATGGCCGCGCGGCCGTACCGGCGGAAAGAGCGTGGTCAGGTGGTAGTCGAGGTCGGCGCGGGTCGGCGGGCGCGGCGCCCCGGAGCGTATCCAGGAGCGGAACGACAGCCCGTCGGGCACGTCCCACGACCGGCCGGGGCCGCCTCGCACGCACATGACGGGGGCGTCCAGCACCCGCTCCGTCCAGGCGCCGCGCGGCTCCGCGTGGAGCGGTGGGGCGAGGGACCGGCCCGGTTCGATCTCCGTCCACAGTGCCTGCCGGGTCGACCGCCACCCGGTACGCCGCCCGTGCTGGAAGGGGGAGTTGGCGAACGCGGCCGACAGCACCGCGCCCAGCAGATGGGCGAGCAGCCAGCGCCGCCCGTGGCCGAGCGGGCCCGGCTCCTCGTGGCCCGCGTCCAGGCAGACCTGGACGGACGCCGAGGAGCACATCATGGCCCGCCCGGCGGGGCCCGCCCGGTCCAGGTACGCCTCCATCGCGTCGTAGCGCGGCTCACGCAGAAGGCGCTTCGGAGGGTGCCAGGGGTCGGTGCCGATGCCGGTGAGGCCGAGGTCCCGGGAGCGCAGAACGGCGCGTACGGCGTCGAGATCCGAGGAGACGGAGTCGACGCACTCGGTCAGGGACGGGGCCGGGGCGGAACTGAGTTCCAGCTGGCCACCCGGCTCGACGGTGAGGGCCGAGGCCAGGGGCAGGGCCCGCAGAGCGGTCAGAGCCGCTTCGAGGCGGGCGGGTTCCACGGGGAGTTCGGGGAGGTGCAGCTCATGGACGAACCATTCGAGTTCGACGCCGACGATGCTCGGTGGACCCGTCTTGAAACAGATGCCGTGCAGTAATGCTTCGGCTCCGGCCTCCGTGACCGGTGGGCCTTCTGGTACGAAGTCGCCCCTTGACATGGCCTGTGCCTCCTTGCCGCGACGGTGTGGAGTCCGCCCCGGAGCGGGACGGACATCGCACCCAGCTAAAGCCACAGACGCAGAATCGCACAAGAGCGTCCGGTCGGCGCGAAAACCCCGTTGCGCCGGGCCCCGGCGGTCGCCGACGATCTCACCGTGAGTGCACGACTGCGCGGAATCGCGAAAGAGACCGAAGAGATCGTCCGGGCGGGCCGGTACGCCGCCCCGGGCGGCCGCGTCGTGCCGATCGGCGAGGATCTGGCCGCCGCCCTCGCGGGGACCACGGTGTACGGCCCCGACCCCGTCGCCGTCACGCCGGACTCGGACCGTACGACGGCCTTCGAGGTCACGGGGGAGAGCAGCCTGGCGGCGGCGCGCCGGCTGACCGGAGCGGGACCCGGCGGGGTCGCCGTGCTCAATTTCGCCTCCGCGCGCAACCCGGGCGGCGGCTACCTGAACGGCGCACAGGCGCAGGAGGAGGCGCTGTGCCGCGCGTCCGCCCTGTACGCGACACTCCTGCGCGCCCCCGGCTTCTACGCCCACCACCGGGCGGACCGCAGCCCCTTCTACACCGACCGGGTCATTCACTCGCCCGGCGTCCCGGTCTTCCGCGACGACCGCGGCGCGCTGCTCGCCACGCCGTACACCGTGGGGTTCCTGACCTCGCCCGCGCCCAACGCGGGAGTGATCCGCGGCCGGGAGCCCGAGCGGGAGCACCTCATCGCGGCGGCGCTCGCGTCCCGGGCGGAGCGGGTCCTGGAGACGGCGGCGGCCTGCGGCTACCGGCGGCTGGTGCTGGGCGCCTGGGGGTGCGGCGTGTTCATGAACGACCCCGTCGCGGTGGCAGGCGCGTTCCACGCCCACCTCACCGGCGCGGGCCGTTTCTCCCGCCACTTCGACGAGGTGGTCTTCGGGGTGCTGGACCGCACGCGCGCGGCGACGGTGCTGGGCGCGTTCCGGACGGTCTTCGCGGACCGGACGCCGGCCACCGCGGGGCCCGGGGCGGCCCCGCACGCCGGGGCCGCCAACGCCGGTCAGCTCCAGCCGTAGCGCTCCCGCAGGCGCCGTACGACCCGGTCGAAGCGCGGCCGGTCCAGGGCGCACGCCTCCCGGCGCATCCCGTCCTCGTGCACGCGCAGGACCCGGTCGAGGTCGACCCAGGACTCGCGCCCCCGCGCGTCCCACGGCCCGGCACCGATCGCCGCCCACTCGCGGTCGTGGCCGTGGGGCTTGCTGGACAGCCGTACGGCCAGCAGGGTCCCGGCCGCCTCCCGGGCGACCACGAGCACCGGCCGGTCCTTGCCCCGGCCGTCGTTCTCCTCGTACGGCACCCACGTCCACACGATCTCGCCCGGGTCGGGATCACCGTCGCGGTCCGGCGCGTACGAGGTCCGCACCGGACCGGTCGTACGGGGGTCGGCCTCGGTGGTCGCGGCGGGGCCGCGCCGGCCGGGCAGCTCGGCGAGGTCGTCGGAAGATGTCGTCACCCGGGTGAGGTTAGGGCCTGGACGGCCCAGTCCGCGGAGCGGGCCCCGGGACCGGACCCCAGGCTCGGTCCATGGCCCCCCGCATCCTGATCGCCCTCGTCGCCGCCGCCTTCGTCGGCGCGGCGGACCCGTCCCCGCATGCCGCCCCACCGCGCCCCGGGCCGGCCGTCGCTCCCGCGCCCCGGACCGTCTCCGCCTGGCTTCCCTACTGGGACCAGGACGGGGCGTACCGCGACGCCCTCAGCCACGCGGACCAGCTGCACACCGTCAGCCCGTTCTGGTACCACGCCGTCTCGGCGGGGCGCGTCGACGGCCACCCGGGCGCGGACGAGCGGCGCGTCGTCGACGGGCTGCGCGCCGCCGGCGTCAAGGTCGTGCCGACCGTGAACGAGACGTTGAAGCCCGGCGTACTCGCCTCGATCCTCACCAGCCCCACCCGGCGCGCCACTCACGTCAGGACCCTCCTCGAACTCGCCCGCAGCCGCGACTACGACGGGCTCGACCTCGACTACGAGTCCATCGCCTCGACCGGCGACGCCACGTACGAGCGGGTGCGCGCCGGATACGCCGAGCTGGTCGCGGAGCTGTGCCGCGGCCTGCGTGCGATGAGCAAGCAGTGTGTCGTCACCGTGTCGCCCAAGACGGCGTCCACCGGCCGGATCTGGGACTACGCGGCCCTCGGGCGCGCCGCCGACCGGATGCGCCTCATGGCGTACGACTACCACTGGAAGGGCGGCAAGCCGGGCCCGCTGTCCACACCGCAGTGGTACGACGAGATCCTGCGCGTCGCCACCGCTGAGGTACCGGCCGCCAAGCTGGAGGTCGGGCTCCCCGCGTACGGCTGGGACTGGCCCGCCGACGGCTCCTCCCGGGCGAAGCACGTCACCTGGAAGGAGGCGGAGGCGCTGCGCGCCGCCGAGGGCGCGCCCTACACCCTCGACCCGGAGTCCCGGACACCGCACTTCGGCTACCTGGACGGCGACCAGCGGCGCGAGGTCTGGTACCAGGACGCGCGGGGCGTCGCCGAGCACCTGCCGGCGCTGCGCAAGTACGGCGTCACCCACACGGCCCTGTGGGCGCTGAACTTCGAGGACCCGGACCTGTGGCCCGTGCTGGCCAAGGGCTGAACAGCCGCGCGGTACGGGCCGGCCGCCCGCCCGGGGGAGTCCGGCCCGTACCCGCGCGCGGCGGTCAGATCCAGCCCTCCAGCGACGTCATGAACCCTTCGAAGTCGTCACGGTGGATGGTGTGGCCCGCTCCCTCGACCGTGCGGACTTCGAAACCGCGCTCCTCCAGCACGGCCGCCTTCGCCGCGTCGACGAGGAAGCTCGGGTCGGCGAGCTGCACCAGGGACGGCACGACGGGCCCGGCGGGCAGCAGATCGACACCGGACAGCGCGGCCAGGCCGAAGGCCGACGCCTCGTCCCAGGCCCGCAGGGTCTCCAGCTCGATGTCGACGTCCGCCGCCTCCCAGCGCGGGTTCATGGCCGCTATCCGCTCCCGGGAAGCGCCCTTGAACTCGGCGAACACCGCGGGACCGAAGTCCTCGGCCGTGGCGAGGTGCCACGCGGGGTCGGAGAAGACCGCCCGGCGCGGCCGCAGGCGGTCGACGGCGAGCGAGAGGGTGAGGCCGCCGAGCGAGTGGCCGATGGCGAGGTCGGCCCCGGGCGGGAGCGTCTCGACGACGTCGTCGGCGAAGATCTCCGGCGTGTACGCGCCCCGGCCGCTGGCGCCGTGTCCGCGCAGGTCGACGGCGATGACCCGGTAGCCCCTCGCGGCCAGCGCGGGGCCGACGCGCCGCCAGGTGCGGTGGTCGGCCATGATGCCGTGGATCAGGAGGGCGAGGCGGTCGCCCTCGCCCCAGGTACGGGTGTGAAGCTGCACAGTGGTGCCCTGCTTTCTGGTCGAGCCCGGCCCGCTCCAGCCGTTCGCGCCACGACTCGGTGAATCCGTGCCTGGCCTGGGCGCGGTCTCCCACGATGGTGAAGCTCCGGGACGGGCAGCGCAGCAGCAGCATCTGCCACTCGGC
>NZ_VBVX01000192.1 GCF_005981925.1 Streptomyces albidochromogenes | reverse complement strand
GGGCCGGGGGTCGCGGCTGAGGCGGTCGTGGGGGACGGCGCCGCGTCGCCCTGCGCGTCGCGTCCGGCGCTCGCCGCGCGGGACGTCGTACGCCGGGCCCGGTCGTCGTTCTGGGTCCGGGGCGGCGGCGGGGCGACGGCGCGCGTCATGCCGCTGCTGACGGCGGCCTGGATGGTCGCCGCGAGCTCACGTGCCTGCGGAAGGCCCTGGTCGCCGAGCATGTCGGCGAGGCCGCCCGCGTACCCCTGGCCCACGGCGCGCACTTTCCAGACGCCCTGCCTGCGGTAGATCTCCAAGGCGACGACGGCGGACTCGCTGTCCAGGCCGGTCACGGTGTAGGTGGCGACCTCGGCGCCGTCGAGACCCGTGACCGAGACGAACGGGGCGGCGACGGCGCCGAAGCGGACCGGGCCTCCCCCGCCCGTGGGGAGGGCGAGCAGGACGTTCAGCCGGTGCACGGTCTCGGGCAGGGCTTCGAGGTCCACGGCGAGCCGGTGGTCGGCCGCGGCCTGTTTGGACACTTCGAGCCCGGGGAGGTTCGGCGAGCCGGGGTGGGCGACCCACTCCGTGCCGCGTACGGCGCCCTGCTCGTCGCAGAGCGTGGCACCGGCCACGACCGGTGTGCCGGCCGACACCCGGATCTCCAAACGGGCCTGGGGCAGGGGGTGGTTCTGCCCCCGGACCAGCTCGGCCGTCATCGCCTGTCTCCCCCGTGTCGCGTTGTCGACGGCCACAGAGGTGGCCGGTGGTGGCTTGCGTCCAGTGAGATGTGGAGCGCATGTGGTGCAGCTCCCGGCGGCCGATGCCTCCGGGAGCTGCGGGTGCTTCGGTGGTCGCCCGCTACAGGTGCGGCAGGATCGACGGCATCAGGTCCTGGAACGTACGGCCGTTGGCAGGGGTGCCGATGGCTGTCATCTGCCAGCCGGCGCCGGCGCGGTGCACCTTGGCCATGATCTGGGCGGTGTACTGGCCGCCGCCGTCGAGTGTGTAACGGGCCATCTCCTGGCCGTTGGTCTCG
Source organism: Streptomyces albidochromogenes (assembly GCF_005981925.1). Taxonomy (GTDB): domain Bacteria; phylum Actinomycetota; class Actinomycetes; order Streptomycetales; family Streptomycetaceae; genus Streptomyces; species Streptomyces albidochromogenes. The sequence goes on along the minus strand of NZ_VBVX01000192.1, from coordinate 12,019 downwards.
TCGACGATGCGGCAGAACGCGTTCTGCACTTCCTGGAACGTCTGGCCGGTGAAGGAGTTCACCGTGAAGACGATCTGGTCGATGTGCACCGGCACGCGCTGGAGGTCGACGAGGATCGCCTCGTCGTCCCCGCCCTGCCCCGCGCCGCCGACCAGGTTGTCACCGGTGTGCTTCACGGAGCCGTCGTCGCTGACGAGGTGACGGAAGAAGACGACGTCGACCGGCTGCTTGTCCGCGAACAGGACGGCCGAGGCGTCGAGGTCGACCTCCCGGGTGCGCGAGCCGAACAGCCCGCGCCGCGGCGCCGCCTGCCAGCCGAGCCCCATCCGGACGGCGGTCAGCGTGCCGCCGCCCTTCTTCTCCAGGCTGATGGCCTGACCCTTGGTCAGATTGACGCCAGGTCCCCCGGGCGCGCTGCCCTTGGATACGTCCACCACGCGCTGTCCCCTCTCCATGCTTACCCCGCGGCCCGCCCGTGTGCGTGCGGCTGTCGAGAACCCTACGCAGTGACACCCGGGCCGCCACAGTCGCGGCGTACTTTGTGTCGGTCTTGCAACACACCAGGTGTCAGGCTCGTCAGACCTGCCCCGCCTCCCTCATCTGTCGCAGTTCCCTCTTCAGCTCGCCCACCTCGTCACGCAGTCGGGCGGCTACCTCGAACTGGAGCTCGGCGGCGGCGCCGCGCATCTGCTCCGTCATCTCCTCGATGAGCGCCGCCAGTTCCGCGGCGGGGCGGTCGGTGAGCACGTCGCCCTTCTTGCCCGCCTTGGCGCCCTTGGCCGCCTTGTTGCCGAGGACCGGCACCGGGGCTTTGGCCCCCTTGCCCTCCTTGGGCTGCCGGAAGCCCGAGCCGAGGAGCTCCTCCGTGTCGACCTGCTCGCGCGCGATCGAGGCGACGATGTCGTTGATCTTCTTGCGCAGCGGCTGCGGATCGACCCCGTGCTTCGTGTTGTACGCGATCTGCTTCTCCCGGCGCCTGTTGGTCTCGTCGATGGCCTTCTCCATCGCCGGGGTGACCTTGTCGGCGTACATGTGGACCTGGCCCGAGACGTTGCGCGCCGCGCGGCCGATGGTCTGGATCAGGGACGTGCCCGAGCGCAGGAAGCCCTGCTTGTCGGCGTCGAGGATGGCCACCAGCGAGACCTCGGGCAGGTCGAGGCCCTCGCGCAGCAGATTGATGCCGACCAGGACGTCGTACTCGCCGGAGCGCAGCTCCCGCAGCAGCTCCACGCGGCGCAGCGTGTCGACGTCGCTGTGCAGGTAGCGGACCTGGATGCCCAGTTCGAGGAAGTACTCGGTGAGGTCCTCGGACATCTTCTTGGTGAGGGTGGTGACCAGGACGCGTTCGTCCCGCTCGGTGCGCTTCCTGATCTCGTGCACCAGGTCGTCGATCTGGCCCTCGGTGGGCTTGACCACGACCTCGGGGTCGATGAGGCCGGTGGGGCGGATGATCTGCTCCACGAAGCCGTCGGACCGGGAGAGTTCGTACGCGCCGGGGGTGGCGGAGAGGTACACCGCCTGGCCGATGCGCTCCTGGAACTCCTCCCACTTCAGCGGGCGGTTGTCCAGCGCGGACGGCAGCCGGAAGCCGTGGTCGACCAGGGTGCGCTTGCGGGACGCGTCGCCCTCGTACATCGCGCCGATCTGCGGGACGGTGACGTGCGACTCGTCGATGACCAGCAGGAAGTCCTCGGGGAAGTAGTCGAGGAGGGTGTGCGGCGCGGTGCCGGGGGCGCGGTCGTCCATGTGCATCGAGTAGTTCTCGATGCCGGAGCAGCTGCCGATCTGGCGCATCATCTCCAGGTCGTACGTGGTGCGCATGCGCAGACGCTGGGCCTCCAGCATCTTGCCCTGCTTCTCCATCTCGGCGAGCCGGTCCTCCAGCTCCTTCTCGATGCCGCGGACCGCCTTCTCCATGCGCTCGGGACCGGCGACGTAGTGGCTGGCGGGGAAGACGTACAGCTGCTGGTCCTCGCTGATGATCTCGCCGGTGAGCGGGTGCAGCGTGGAGAGCGCCTCGATCTCGTCGCCGAACATCTCGATCCGGACGGCCAGCTCCTCGTAGACCGGGAAGATCTCGATGGTGTCGCCGCGGACCCGGAAGGTGCCGCGGGCGAAGGCCATGTCGTTGCGCGTGTACTGGATGTCGACGAAGCGCCGCAGCAGCTGGTCGCGGTCGATCTCCTCGCCGACCTTCAGCGGCACCATGCGGTCCACGTACTCCTGCGGCGTGCCGAGGCCGTAGATGCAGGAGACGGAGGCGACCACGACGACGTCACGGCGGGTGAGCAGCGAGTTCGTCGCGGAGTGGCGCAGCCGCTCGACCTCCTCGTTGATCGAGGAGTCCTTCTCGATGTAGGTGTCCGACTGAGGGACGTACGCCTCGGGCTGGTAGTAGTCGTAGTACGAGACGAAGTACTCGACGGCGTTGTTGGGCAGCAGCTCGCGGAACTCGTTCGCCAGCTGGGCGGCGAGCGTCTTGTTCGGCGCCATGACGAGGGTGGGGCGCTGAAGCTTCTCGATCATCCAGGCGGTGGTCGCCGACTTGCCGGTGCCGGTCGCGCCGAGCAGGACGACATCCTTCTCACCTGCGCGAATACGCCGCTCCAGGTCGGCGATGGCCGCCGGCTGGTCGCCGCTGGGCTGGTAGGAACTGACGACCTCGAAGGGCGCCACCGTACGTTCGATGCTTGAAACGGGCCGCATGCATCAACCGTACGACCCGGCACTGACACTCACGTGGTGATCGCCCGGGTCACCGGCGCCAGGAGGCTTCCGCGGCCGGGCGCGGGATGCCGGCCGGGGCCCGCCCCCGCCGGCGCGGGCGGCCGCCGGCGAGCCGCGGATCGAACAGCGTCACCACGCCCGCCACGATCACGAGGATCACCGGGCCGATCAGCATCGGCGCGAGGACGGGGGCCGGCGACTCGCCCCCTCCGCTCGCGGGCTCGTGGAGATGGACGCTGAGCGCCGCCATGCCGGTGTAGTGCATGCCGCTCACCGCGAGGCCCATGACCAGGCTCGCGCCGAGAATCGGCAGGAAGCCGCGGACCGACACGGCCGCCCAGAGCGCCAGCGTCGCCGCCACCACCGCGATCACCACGGACAGCGCGACGGTGAGCGTGTCGTACTGGAGCTGGCCGCGCAGTCGCATTCCGGCCATGCCGAGGTAGTGCATGGTCGCGATCCCGAGGCCGGTTATCGTGCCGCCGGTGACCAGGGCCATGGGGGTGACGCCCCGGTGTCCGACGATGAAGACGCCGATGCCGACCATGACGACGGCGACACCGAGACTGGCGTACGTCAGGGTCGCGTCGTAACCGATCGCGGTCTCCTTCACCGCGAACCCCGTCATCGCGACGAAGTGCATGGTCCAGATGCCGGTGCCGATGGCGGCTGCGGCGAGCGAGAGCCAGCCGGCCCGCCGGCCGCGCCGCTCGTTCGTGAGTGCTCTCGCGGTGCAGCGCAGTCCCAGCGCGCCGCCGAGGCAGGCCATGAGGTACGCCGCGACCGGGGTGACGAGGCCGTAGCTGAATCCGTCGACAGTGCCAGTGCCCTGCATGCCTTTTGCGCCCTTCAGCTGCCGTCACCAGGTGGAGAAGGCCCCACTCGTGGTACCGAGGCCTGTTTTTGGCGAGAGTAGGCGGCGGCGAGTGATCAGTACACGTTTTCCCGGCAAATTCAGTGGCCGGGAGATGACACGTGACGCCCGCGCGACGTTTTCGTTCACTTCGTGGCCATCCTCCGCCTGTGCGATGTTGACTATCTGCTGTCACTCTCGGACCGTCCGTGATCGCTCCACGCGAGGAGTCCTTGTGTACGCACGCACCGCCTCCGCCGCCGCGCTTCTGGGCGCCGCCGCACTGCTGCTGCCCGCCCCGGTCACCCGGGCGGCCGGTCCCGTCGCCCGCCCCGAGGGGCCGTCCGTCATCGCTCACCGTGGCGCGTCCGCGTACGCGCCCGAGAACACGCTGGCGGCGGTCGACCTGGCTGACCGGATGGGCTTCGACTGGGTGGAGAACGACGTACAGCGCACCAAGGACGGCGAACTGGTCGTGGTCCACGACGACAGCCTGGCCAGGACGACCGACGTCGAGAAGCGCTTCCCCGGCCGGTCGCCCTGGAAGATCAAGGACTTCACCGCGGCGGAGATCGCCACGCTGGACGCGGGCAGCTGGTTCGGCCCGAAGTTCGCGGGCGCGCGCGTGCCGACCCTGAGGCAGTACGTGAACCGGGTCGAGCGCAACCACCAGAAGCTGCTGCTGGAGATCAAGAAGCCCGAGCTCTACCCGGGCATCGAGAAGGACACGCTGCGCGTCCTGCGCAGGGCGGGCTGGCTGAACCTCCACCACGTCAAGCACCGGCTCGTCATCCAGAGCTTCGGCGCGGACAGCGTGAAGGCCGTGCACGAGCAGCGGCCCGACATCACGACCGGTTTCCTCGGCGCGCCCCCGGTCGCCGAGCTGCCGAAGTACGCGCGGTTCACGGACCAGATCAATCCGCCCCACACCTCGCTCACGGCCGCGTACACGGCGGCGGTCCACCGGCTGAAGGGCGCGCACGGCAGGCAGCTCAAGGTCAACACGTGGACGGTGAACACGGCCGCGGACGCCGCCCGGGTGGACGACTTCGGCGTGGACGGGATCATCACCAACCATCCCGACATCGTGCGGGACGCCGTCGGCGACTAGCCTCCGGCGGCCTCGGCGGCCGTTGTCAGTGCCCCGCCGTACGGTGGTGCGCATGGACAGCGACGGGCGGTTCGTGGAGTGGGCGGTCATCGGCAGCGGCGACAGCGGCATAGGGCCGCTGCTCCTCGCGGCCACCGACGCGGGTCTGGTGTGCGTGGTCTTCCACGCCGGGCCGGCGGTACGGGAGAAGGTCCTCGACCAGCTGCGGACACGGCTGGGCGCCGAGGTGGGCGAGGCGCCCGGCTCCCCCAGGCTGGCCGAGCCCATACGGCAGTTCGCGGCGTACTTCGCCGGCGAGCTGCGTGACTTCGCCCTGCCGCTGGACTGGTCGCTCAGCTCCGGATTCAACCGGCAGGTGCTGCGCGAGCTGACGACCGTCCCGTACGGCACGGTCGTCGGGTACGGCGATCTGGCGGGGCGGGTCGGGCAGCCCGGGGCGGCGCAGGCGGTGGGCGCCGCCATGGGGTCGAATCCGCTGCCCGTGGTGGTGCCCTGCCACCGCGTGGTGGAGAGCGACGGCGGACTCGGCGGGTTCGGCGGGGGCCTGGAGACGAAGCGGGCGCTGCTGGCGCTCGAAGGGGTGCTGCCCCAGCCGCTGTTCTGAGGCGGGCCCGGCCGGCGACCGTGGCCGGGCATTCCCGGTTCCCTGCCCGCGTAAGGACTGGCACACTGCGGCGGTGACTACCACCCCTGCCGTGCGCGAGCCCGGACCCGGCTCCTTCGTCAGCCGTCCGCCGATCCGGGGTGCCCTGCTGCCCCCAGGTCCCGACGGGCGGCACCGGACGAGCCGCCGGATCGCGGCGGCGCCCGCCGCCGACGGGGGAAAGGCGTACACGCGGTGACCACGACCGACAAGGCGGCCGGACGGACGGCCGTGGCGGCCCCCGCGCCCGAGGCGCTGCGCGCCCTGCGGCGGCGTACCTCCGCGGTGCTCGTCGTGAGCCAGATCCTCGGCGGGCTCGGCGTGCCCATCGGCATCGCCCTCGCTCCCGTGCTGGCGGTCGAAGTCAGCGGCACCGAGGCGGTCTCGGGGCTCGCGCCGACCGCGTCCGTCGCGGGCACCGCGCTGCTGTCGATCCCGCTGGCCTCCCTGATGACCTCGCGCGGCAGGCGGCCCGGCCTCGTCCTCGCTTACCTGATCGGCGCACTCGGCGCGGGCCTCGTGGTCGTCGCGGCCGTCGTCGGGAACTTCCCCTTGCTCCTGCTCGGCATGGCGGGGTTCGGCGCCGCGTCCTCGGCCAACCTGCAGGCGCGTTTCGCCGCGGCCGACCTGGCCGAGCCCGACCGGCGCGCCCGGGCCATCTCGACGGTCGTCTGGGCCACGACGATCGGCGCGGTCCTCGGCCCCAACATCGCGGCCCCGGCGGGCCGGGCCTTCACCGGCACCTCCATACCGGGGACGGCTGGCCCGTTCCTGTGGGCCGCCGGGATCTTCCTCGTCACGGGTCTGCTCGTCGCCGTACTGCTGCGGCCCGATCCGCTCCTCACCGCCCGGGCCCTGGCCCCGGCGGAGTCGCAGTCGGCGGCGAGCCGCTCGCTGCGCGCCGGATTCGAAGCGGTGGCCGCTTCGTCGCGGGCCAGGCTCGCCCTGGTGACGGTGGCCGTCAGTCACACCGTAATGGTCTCGATCATGGTGATGACCCCCGTCGACCTGGGCCACCACGGCGCCGATCTCGAACTCGTCGGTCTGGTCATCAGCGGTCACATCGCCGGGATGTACGCGTTCTCACCGGTCATGGGCTGGCTGTCCGACCGGGTCGGCCGTCTCGCGGTCATTGGCCTGGCGGCGGGTCTCCTCTGCCTCGCCGCCCTGCTGGCCGGTACGGCGGGCCCCAGCCACGCGCAGACCGCCGCCGGGCTCTTCGTACTGGGCCTCGGCTGGTCGGCGGGGCTCGTGTCGGGCTCCGCCCTGCTGACCGACTCGGTACCGCAGCCGGCCCGCGCCGCGGTCCAGGGGCTGTCGGACCTGACCATGAACTCCGCGGCGGGCATCGGCGGCGCGGCCGCCGGCCTCGTCGTCGCGCAGGCGGGCTACGGCTGGCTCAACGCGATCGGCGCCTGCCTGCTGCTGCCGATGGCCGCGCTGGCCCTGATGGCCACCAGAGGCGGGCGGGCCGAGAGCGCGGCGGCCGAAGCGGTCGTCCCCGCGGAAACCGTCACTCCCGCCGAAGCAGTCGCCTCCGCCGGACCCGTCGACGCCGCGGGACCCGTCGCCGCCGACGGCCTCTCCGGCCCCGCCGGCCGTCCTGACCCGGCCGGCCCCGGCGACCCGGAGGGCACCGGCCGCTAGAGGCTGATGTGGTACGCCTTGCGCAGCGTCTCGTGCACCGTCCAGGTCGTACGGTCCCCCTCGCGCAGCACGCACGCGTCACCCGGACCGATCTCCAGAGTGTCGCCGCCCTCGACGGCGACGGTGGCGCGCCCGCTGACCACCACGAAGAGTTCGTTGGCCTCGGTGTCGGTCACCACGCCGGGCGTGATCTGCCAGATCCCGCGCAGCTGCTTCCCGTCGGGCGACTCCCACAGCACCTTGCCGGTCACCACCGGTTCGCCGGACACGATCTGGTCCGGGTCGAGCGGCTCCGGCTCCAGTTCGGCGTCCGGGATGTGCACAACGAAAGAAGGGGGCGTCTGATCGATTGTCGTCATGGCGCGTCACCTTAGCGGGGGCGTGCGCGGTGGCTCACCGAGGGGCGTTGTCCGTGGTGGACCCTGCTCGCGCGTATGTGTGGGGAGGCAGGGGCCCGGGTCCGGGGCGAGGCACGCAGCCCCGCCCCGGCGCGCGTCGCGTCCGGTCATTCGTCGTAGTGGCGGGCCTCGATGATGTTGCCGTCGGGGTCGCGGAAGTAGAACGAGCGTGGGGACGCCCCGTGCGCTCCGAAACTGTTGTGGGAATACGGCGAGACCGCGACGCCGTTCGCCTCCAGCCGGGCGTGCAGGGCCTCGAAGTCCTGCTTGTCCATGGCGATGCACACGTGGTTGACGGGGTGACCGGCCGTGCCCCCGGCCCCCGGGATGGCGTCCATGGAGCCCGTCATGGTGAGCGGGGCGAGGTCGAGGAGGGAATCGGCGGAGACCCGCACGGAGGGGAAGGCCGCCTTGCCCTCCGCGTACTCGGCGGTGCGCACTCCGGTCAGACCGACGGTGTTCTCGTAGAACTCCACTGAAGCGAGAGGGTCGTTGACCCACAGTACGACGTGATCAAGATGTGTTCCTGTCATGCGGACAGGCTCCTGGGTGATCGTCGCCGTGCACAAGGGGCGCGCCGCGTGACGTTTGAGGCGCCCCCCGGCGCGCCAGGGATGGGGGCATGTCTGACACCGCCGCACCGCAGATGTCCGGGGAGGTCCGGGAGGCGCTGGAGCAGCGCCGCCCCGTCGTAGCTCTCGAATCGACGATCATCGCGCACGGTCTGCCGCGCCCACGCAATCTGCGGGTCGCCGAGGAGCTGGAGGAGGTGGTACGTACCGAGGGGGCCGTTCCCGCCACCATCGCCGTGCTCGACGGCCGGGCCCATATCGGGCTGGACAAGGCCCAGTTGGACCGGGTCGCGAACGATGACTCCGTGCGGAAGCTGGGCCACCGTGACCTCGCGCCGGCGCTGGCGGCGGGTGCGAGCGGTGCGACGACCGTGTCGGCCACGGCGTTCCTGGCCGCGCGGGCGGGTCTGCGCGTCTTCGCCACCGGAGGGCTCGGCGGCGTGCACCGGGAGTGGACCGAGACGCAGGACGAGTCGGCTGATCTGGGACTGCTGGCGCGGACGCGGATCACGGTGGTGTGCGCGGGGGTCAAGTCGATACTCGACGTGCCGGCGACGTTGCAGCGGCTGGAGACGCTCGGAGTGGGAGTCCTCGGGTACGGCACGGGGAACTTCCCGGGGTTCTACCTGAGCAGTTCCGGGGAGCCGGTCGACTGGACCGTGCGGACGCCCGACGAAGTGGCCGCGGTCATGCGGGCCCAGGACGCGCTGGCCGGGCCGGAAGCGGCGCTGATCGTAGCGAATCCCGTCCCCGAGGCGGAGCAGCTGGACCCGGCGCTGCACGACCGGGTGCTGGCCGAGGCACTGGAGGAGTGCGGGAGGCGGGGAAGAGCCGGAGGATTGCGGCGCTCAGGGCGGCGGTGAAGCGTACGTCCTCGGCCTCGCGGCGGGCCGCGTCGCGTGCCCGGCGGCGGGCCCGGGCGTCCGCGTCGGCCAGGCAGGCGGCCTCGGCGCGGGCCAGGGCCGGTGCCTCGACGAGGAGGCCCTGGCGTTCGTAGCGCCGACGCCGCCGGTTGCGGCGGACGACCACCGCCCACAGCGAGCTCGCCTCACGCGCCCTGCGCGTCAGGGCCGCGTCGCCCCGGGGGAGGTGGACCAGGTGCGCCAGATCCGCGCAGTTCAGGCAGATGACGGCGTTGAATTCGAGGGTGTGGAATCGGAGCGGGCCTTGACGGCACTCGGCGCAGTGCCTGCGCCGGCGAGGTTCTGGTTCGATCACCACCAGGTCCATACGGGGAGCGTACCCAGCGGCAGTACCGAAGCAGTCGCCGTACGCTCGCGGCCGCCGCCTCGGCCCAGCGGTGCCCACGGCCGTTCCGCGGGCCTCGCGAATAATCGTTCGAGATCGGGCAGTTGATGTTGCTAGCGTCACGGACGTGGCGAAACTCAATCAGATCATCGCAGTCGAGAAAGGCGTCAAGTCCAAGGCGCAGCAGGACCTGACGGCAGCCCAGCACAGCCTCCAGAAGCCTGCGCTGCTCGCGGGCATCTCGCGTACGTACCAGGCGAAGGACGAGGAGGGCGAGCAGCTGCCGCCCGAGTCCACGCGGGTGCAGGTGCGGGCCGGCGACGTGCTGCGCGAGACCGCGAAGTCGCTGACGCGGCTGTTCGACGTGACCGCCACCAAGGACTGGGCCAACTGCACCGCCCGCGCCGACGTGACCGTCGACGGACGGGTGCTGGTGAGCGAGGCGCCGGTCTCCTATCTGCTCTTCCTGGAGAAGCAGTTGGCGGACATCAACGCCTTCGTCCGCAAGCTGCCGGTGCTGGACGCCTCCGAGGCGTGGACCCTGGACCCTTCGACCGACGACTGGAAGACCGACGCGGTACGGACGCTCCGTACGAAGAAGGTGCCGCGCAACCACGTCAAGGCGGAGGCGACCGACAAGCACCCGGCGCAGGTCGAGGTGTACTACGAGGACATCCCGGTCGGCTACTGGACGACCGTGAAGTTCTCCGGCGCGCTGACCGCCCGCCGCGTGAACGAGCTGCTCGAGCGGGTGGAGAAGCTCCAGCAGGCCGTGAAGTTCGCGCGGGAAGAGGCGAACGGCGCCGAGGTCACGGACCAGCGCGTGGGTGACGCTGTTTTCGGCTACCTGTTCGGGTAGCCTCACTGACTCCCCGGCCGCCATCGTGCGGCCGGGGTGCGCGAGGAGCGCAAGCTGAAACTGAAGTTCGTCGTGACTGCCGCGGCGCGCAACCGGAACCGGATGTGCCCGCGATCAATCTCAGACTCTTGCTCCAGACTCAGCATTCGCCGCCGATCGCCGGTTCAACCGGGCCCAGGCCCATGCGCGTCGAGATGCCGGTTCAATTCCGGCCCGCGGAGCTCGGTCCGCGGTGGTCTAAAGGCATGACACGGCGACATCACGACTGACCTGGTCCCCTTACTGGACGGCGTGCCACAGGGCGGCAACCGACAGGGCCCGGGGGCCGGCTACGCCCCCGGGCCCGCTTCCGTCGCGCGCACCCTCTGGGGTGAGGATCGACTCTCGGATACGGTGAGCCCCGATTCGGCGGTGCGGGCGAGGGGATTTCCGGTCGAACACCGTCCCCGTGCTCAGGAGTTGGAGGGGGACGGATGAGGTTCAGGGGATTGCTGCGACGTGTGCGCGGCGGCGAGCGGCGGTGGGGGCCCAAAGGAATGGTCCTCGGCGGGTGCGTCGCGGCGCTCGGCGTCGTACCGTCCGCCGCGCTCGCCACACCCGGCAGCGGCGTGACCGGAACGGTGCTGGCCAGCGGCACCTCCTCCGGGAGCATGAAGGTGGAGGCCGAGGGGGTCACCGATGTCGTCGTCCGCACGATCACCATCGCCCCGGGCGGCTCGACCGGCTGGCACCACCATCCCGGTCAGCTCATCGCCGTCGTACAGAAGGGCACGCTGTCGCGGACGCTCGGCGACTGCTCCGTCGAGACGACGAGCGCCGGCCAGTCCTTCATCGAGCCGTCCGGACCCAAGCACCGCCACATAGGCCGCAACCTGGGCACTGAGCCGGTCGTGCTGTACGTGACCTACATGCTGCCCGCCGGCAGTCCGCTCTCCGTCGACGCCGAGGCACCGGCCTGCGCGTCGGGGGAGTAGACCGGCTCGTCCGGCGGGCGCCGCCGCGCGAGCGACTAGGGTCGGCCGTATGACTTCCGATCTGTGGGCCGCGCTTCCCGCCGCCGTACGCGACAAGGTGGACGAACTCCTGGCCGAGGGGCGATCGGTCCAGGCCGTCTTCGCCGTCCGCTCCTCGGGCGTCGAGCCGCGGCCGGGCCTGCGCGCCTGCCAGGACCTGGTCGCGGAGCGGGGTGCGGCGCTCGGCGCCCGGCCGGATCCCGCTGCCTGACCGTGCGGTTCGAAGCGATCACCTGGGACCGCCTCGCCGCCGCCCTCGCCGACCGCCTCACCGGCGCGGACGAGCGGCCGTCACCCTGGCTCAGAGCCGCTCTGGACGGCGCACCCGCCGCCGGTACCGGCGAGCTGGCGGAGCGGTTGTCCCGGGCCCTGCGCCTGCGGGGGCGAACGGTCCTCGTCGTCGCGGCGGAGGACTTCCTGCGGCCGGCGTCGCTGCGCTACGAGTTCGGCAGGCAGGACCCGCACTCCTACTACGAGGGCTGGTTCGACACCGGTGCCCTGTGGCGCGAGGTCTTCACACCGCTGGAGCCCGGGGGCAGCGGACGCGTGCTGCCCGACCTGTGGGATCCGGCCACCGACCGGGCGACGCGCAGCCCGTACGTCCCCCTGCCGCCCGGCGGTGTGCTGCTGCTGCACGGCCCGATGCTCCTGCGGCACTGGTTCCCCTTCGACCTCACCGTGCACGTGCGCCTGTCGGCCGCGGCGTTGGAGCGCAGGACCGCACCGGAGGCGCGGTGGACCCTCCCCGCCTTCGCGCGCTACGAGCAGGAGGCCGCTCCGGGTGAGGCCGCCGACGTGGTGGTACGGGCAGACGACCCACGCCACCCCGCGTGGACGGGACTGCGGCGCTAGGCCCCCTGTTCCCGCGGGTGCCGGGCGCGTGCCTCCGCCCGGCACGCTCCGCACCTTCCGCGTCCGCTCCTTGCCCGGCACCGCCCCGCCCCGCGC
>NZ_VBVX01000191.1 GCF_005981925.1 Streptomyces albidochromogenes | reverse complement strand
TCGGCGGGTAGTCCGGCTTGTGGTCGCCGTCGATGTTGGTACGCGATGCCATGCGGCCCTCCCGGGGTGCGGCGGCCGCGGGGCCGCCCAGGAGTCCTAGCGTAGGCCCCAAAGCTCCCGGGACGGTGGAGTTCGGCGGCGTCGTACTCAGCCGTTCCGTCACCACGCACCGCCGGGCGATGCGCAAGTGACGCGGTCTCGGCCGAGGAGCCGCGAGGCCCCTCGGAAGCGGAAGCGCGCGCCGCCCCGCCCCCTGCGACGTGTGCCGCACCGGCCGGTCCCACGCCGGCCACTCGCCCGCCGGCCCGGTTTCCGGTCAGCGGCAGTACCCGTGTGCGATGCCCATGATCTGCGCGGTTTGCTTCGCTGTAGTGCCGAGTTCCTTCATCGTCTTCTTGGCCTGGTCGGCGAGCGCGGTGCCCCGGGCGGCGCAGAAGGCGTTGCCGTGAACGAGGAGCGTTTCGTCGCTGAGGCTCGCCATGTCCGGATAGTTGTCCCGGATGGTCTTGAGGTAGAGCTTGGCCAGAGTGCCTGTCAGTTGAAGCGGTTCGGCGTGGTCCTCGGCAGGGCCGGTCGGCGTGCCCCGGTGCGGGGTTTTCGAGGGCGTGGGGACGACCGATGCCGAGGGGGCCGAGGTGCCCGGGTTGTTGTTGCCGGAGTTGTCGCACGCCGAGGTGCCAAGGCAGGCGACGGTCAGGCACAGAATGAGGACGGGCAGGCGGTGGTACATCAATCTCCCGATCGAGGGGGTGGCGGCGTCAATTCTCACCTGTGCGCGGTGGTTGCGGCGAACGGGTTACTCGAGGGGCATGGCGCGGTCCGGGGCTGAGCAGGGCGTGACCGCCGCTGGTGGCGGCCGGCGCGGTGGCGACGTTGCCGTCACGGTCCGCTGCCGAGCCGCCTGTCGCCCGGCCGTCATCCCGAGCGGACCCTGGCACGCTCGGACATTTCCAGATGCTCGCCCTGGAACCGTGTCCGCAGCGCCCGATCATGCGTGACCAGGACGATGGCGCCCGGGTAGTCGGCCAGACCCGCCTCCAGTTCCTCGACGAGCGCGGGGGAGAGGTGGTTCGTCGGCTCGTCGAGGAGCAGCAGGTCCGCGGGCTCCGAGACCAGGCGTGCCAGGTCCACGCGGCGGCGCTGGCCGTACGACGTCTCGCCGATGCGCAGTCGGAGCTCCGCCGGGCGGAAGAGGCCGAGGGCCAGCAGGGCGTCCGCGTGCTCGTCGGCGGATCCGACCCGGCTCAGCGCGAACGCCTGGGCCACCGTCATGCCCGGCGGCCACGGCGTCTCGTCCTGGCGCAGGTGGCCCACTCGGCCCCGTACCCGCACTGAGCCCTCGTCGGGCAGTACCTCGCCGGCGAGCAGCTTCAACAGGGTGGTCTTGCCCGCGCCGTTGGGGCCGGTGACCAGCAGCCGGCCGGAAGAGGCGAGGGTGAGGGCTTCGAGGTGCAGGCGCTGCCCGACACGCACGTGTGACAGCTGTACCGAGGGGTGCTGTGTCGTTGACGCATCTGTGCCGCACTCCGCCGTCCGCACGCGCGCGGTGAAGTGCAGCGGTTCGGGTGGCGGCGCCACCGGACTCGCCGTGAGCCGGTCGACCCGCTCGCGGGCATGGCGGATACGGGCCATCGTGCCGTGCGCCCGGCCACGCGCCCGGAAGCCGCCGTGGCCGAAGTTGGCCAGCGGGGCCTTGCGCGGGATGCCGTCGAGGCGGACCGCGTGGCCGGCGGCCAGCCGCTCGTTGCGGGCCAGCTCGGCCCGCCACTCCTCGTACTCCTGGAGCCGGCGGCGGCGTTCCGCGGCTTTGGCGGTGCGGTAGCCGGCGTAGCCGTCTCCGTACCGGGTGACCTTTCCCGCGTCGGCCTCCAGGACCGTCGAGGCCAGGCGCTCCAGGAAGACGCGGTCGTGGGTCACCGCGAGCACCGTGCCGCGGTGTGCCCGCAACTGTTCTTCCAGCCACCGAACGGCCTGGTCGTCCAGGTCGTTCGTCGGCTCGTCCAGGAGCAGCAGCTCCGGGCGGCCGGCGAGGACGGCGGCCAGGGCCAGCCGGGAGCGCTCGCCGCCGGAGAGCGTGCCGAGTTTCCGGTCGCGGGGGAGGGCGGGCAGGCCGAGGTGGTGCAGGGCGAGGTCGACGCGGTGGTCGGCGGTGTAGCCGCTGCGCGCCTCGTAGCGTTCGAGGAGGACGGCGTACGCGGCGAGAGCGGCCGGGTCGGCGCCGTCGCCGAGCGCCTGCTCGGCCCGGCGCAACTCCGCCTCCAGTGCGCGCAGGTCCGAAAGGGCCAGGTCGACGACGTCCTGGACGGTGGCGGTCGGGGGCAGGGGGATGGTCTGCGGGAGGTAGCCGATGCCGCCGGCGGCGGTCACGGTCAACTCGCCGCTGTCCGGGCGTTCCTGGCCCGCGATGAGCCGCAGGAGGGTGGACTTGCCGGAGCCGTTGTCACCGATGAGGCCGGCCTTCTCGCCCGGCTTCAGGGTGAAGGAGACCTGGTCGAGTACCGTGCGGCCGGGATAGCGCTTGGTGACGTGGTGAAGGGTGAGTTGTGAGCTGCGCACGAGAGCGGGTCCCTCCTGGCCGCGGGCTTCGGCCCGGGCCGGATCGGGTGGATGAGGGCACGACGGGGCGCGGCGATGGCGGAGCGGTGCTCTACGCCGTCGGCGCCGGCTTTCTCACAGGGAACCCATGCGCAGGACGGTACGACACGGCGGCGGGTTTGGCAAGACGATACGTCTCGTCGCGACGAGTCTCCTGGATCCCCGCTCGCAGGGGTGTGTCGGCTCCACCAGTTCGGCCGGACACAGACAAGGAGCAGTCACCCCGGCCGACGATGAAGGCACTTCGACCGTCTGCGCGACGAAGGCCGTTGCCGCGTGGCGGAGAATGGTGCCCATGCGCGCTCATGACGACCGCCCCGAGCCCCGTCGCGTCTCGCCGGGTGAGCACCCGATGTGGGAGCAGGCTCTCGCCCTCCTCAACCGCGACCTGGCGGCAACCCTTCCCGAGCAGAACCTCTGCGACTGCTGGCCCTTCCACCCCACGAGGCCGACGAGCCGGAGAACGTCTACGTCGCTCTGGCCAATGGCGAGTGGCACGGCAATCACCTGTACCCGGAGTCGGCGCTGGTGTTTGCCTCTGCGCTGGCGATCGTCGCCGATGCCGCACAGGAGACAGTCACCGAGCGTCTGTGGCAGGCGTGGCCTTTGTGCGCCGAGCACGGCCTGGGGATGCATCCGCGGGATGCGGACGGGCAGTTGTCCTGGTGGTGCGCGGGGGAGCGGTCGCGGCACGGCCGGGCCCACATCCGTGCGGCCGTGGGCGGGCTCGACACCCTCGTCCGTCCACACCGCCCCCACCGTAAGAGGCGGCGGACGGGGTGATGTCTCCCTGCGCCCCGACCGTTGAGCGACTGCCCGCGCGCCGCGGTCCGTCTCGGGGCGGGGACGGGTTTCGGTTTGTTACGAAGCGCGCGCTGTGGGCACTCGCCTCCCGTGAGTGGGACTGGTTCGGAGCAGAGCCGCCTCCCGGGGCCGGCCGCAGCGGCGGCCGGCCCCGACCCGCGTAACCGCGCTGGCTATTCCCCTTTTGAACTCCTGATGGAACGCCGCGTCGCTGAGTCGCGCGCTCGCAGGGCTGCTTCCGAGCCGCACGGCATCATGAAGGCATGATCACCATTCATCTGAAGTACGAGATCGACGCCGAACAGCTTGAGGCTTTCGAAGAGTACGGTCGCCGCTGGGTCCGGCTCGTCAATCGTTTCGGCGGGACGCACCACGGCTACTTCCTGCCGAGCGAGGGCGACAGCGACATCGCGTACGCGCTGTTCTCTTTCCCCAGCCTTGCCGCGTACGAGCAGTACCGCAAGGACAGCATGTCCGACCCGGAGTGCCGGGCGGCGTTCGAACTGGCTCGTGACACCCGCTGCATCAAGCGGTACGAGCGCCGCTTCCTCCGGCCGCTCGACGGCCCGGCTTAGGCCGCCGGAAGGTGCGTGGCCCGGCGGCCCTGCCGCGCGGCCGTGCGCAGCGCCGCGATCACGGCGGTGGTCGTCGGGTTGGCGGTCTCGGTGTGAAGCGTCGCGGCGAACAACAGGCGCTGGATCGGGTGATCCCCGATGGGTACGGTGCGAATGCCTGGTGTGGCCGGGTCGATGGCCATGCGGGGGACGAGCGCGGTGGCGAGGCCGGCCCGTGCGAGGGCGAGCTGTGCGGCGATGTCGGCGGTGACGTAGCGGGTCGTGGGTGTGAAGCCGGCCTGGTGGCAGGCGTGCAGGATGGCCTGCCCGCAGTCCGTGGTCGCGGGCGGTACGGCGAGGCTGTGTGTGGCCAGTTCCCGTAGGGCGACGGGCCGACCGTCGGCTCGGCCGGCCGCGGTGACGACGACGAGCGGATCGTCGAGCAGCGGCGAGACGCTGATGCCCTGGGGTGCCGTGTCCGGCAGGTGGTGGTACCGCTGCCCGACGACCACGTCGACGGTGCCGAGCGTGAGTTCCCGCAGTTGCGCCTGGTCGGTGACCAGACAGGTCACAGTGAGTTGTGGGTGGTGGGACCGCAATGCGGTCAGCGCCGGGATCGCGATGGTGGCGACGGTCGACGGCAGCGCGGCGAGCGTCGCGGTGGTGCCGACCGTGCCCTTGACCGAGGCGACGGCGCTCTCGGCCTCCTGGACGGCGGCGAGGATCCGGTCGGCGTGGTCGAGGAGCACCCGGCCCGCCTCCGTCAGTGCCACGGTCCGCCCGTCGGGCAACTCGTCAGCGCGGTAACGGGCTGACACTCGACCCGGTGCGGGGAGTCGGCGGCGTTGCGTACGACGCGCCGTGATCCAGCCAACAGCACGTGGCGTGGCCGACGGACGAGCAGACACAGCAGTGGGGCCCGACCGACGTACGCCGGTGCGGGCCCCGCTGCTTCTCCGTGCTGGTCTACCAGCGGTACCAACGGCCCTTTCGTCCGCCAGTACCGGCCGACCGCATCACGAAGCCGAGCAGCCAGATCACCAACACGATGACGGCAATCCACCACAGTGCCTTCAAGGCGAAACCGGCGCCGAACAGGATCAGTGCGAGCAGTAGAACGAGAAGCAGGGGAACCATGATTATCAACCTCCGAGCAGTCATCTGCCCGGTCGCAATCCAGCCATGCGGTCAATGATGCTCTGATTCGTTGCCCGTTTACCGGGAAGGTTGATCAGTTGGTCGGCTCGTCGGGTTCCACACCGACGATGCCGGGTAGCGCGCCACGACCCAGCCCAACCGCCGGCTCGTCTCGTACTCGCCGTACCAGTGGATGACCGTGCCTGAGCTCGCTGTCGGCTGCGCCTCGATGCGCGCGTGCACCCGGGCAGCGTACGGCCGTGCGACCGTTCGGCCGCGCGGTCGTGTGCGAGGTTGTCCGGACGGTGTCACGATGGTGATGTCGGACGGCGGTGGCCGATAGGTGGGACGGCCGCCGCCTCGGTGGTCTTCGTGGTCGAGGAGCGGGTACGCCGCATGGACAGATCCGGACTGATCGAGGCAGTCACGCACAAGATGGCGGACGGAGGTGATCTGTCGCCCGAACAGGTCGGCCGGGTCATCGACGCCCTGTTCGGCACCGTCGACGAGCCGGGTGCGATCGCAGAGGCGCTCAAGGCGGGCCACGCCGTCACCCTCGTCGGCTTCGGCAGCTTTCATGACCAGGACGGCGAGGCGGGCCTGCGCCCGGGCAGGGCCCTCAACGCGTTCGTCCACGACCGCATCGACTGAGACGGCGACAGCTCGATGGCGGTCATGACGTTGCGGGCAGCCGGCCCGGCTCCCGCCGAGGACGTCTGGTCGTGCTACGCCGTACCCGCCTGCTGGCCGACGTGGTCGCCGCAGATCACAGCGGTACGGGGCGCGGGTGAGCGGATCACGCCCGGCATGCGGGGCGAGGTCGTCTCACTGTTCGGTGTCACTGCGGACTTCGTCGTGGAATCCGTTGACGAGCGACGGCGGCGGTGGGTGTGGCGGGTCGCACTCGGGCCGGTACGCCTGCGGCTGCACCACGCGGTCTTCGCCCGGCCGGCCGGGTCGGCCTCGACTTTGCGGATCGAGGGGCCGGCCGTCGCTCTCGCGGCGTACGCCGCTCCCGCTCAATGGGCTCTGCGTCGCCTGGTTCGAGGACGAGGCGACGTCCGCGGCGGCAAGGAGGAGGAGCAGGAGCACGACGTACGACAGACCGATTGAGGTTCGGCCTGCCCGTTTCTCGGGCAGCCGGAGAACCCGAGTGTTCCCACCGCACCGCACATCGCTCTATGCGCCGGTTGGCCAGAACTGTATGAGGTAGCGCTCCACCCCTGCCCCGGTTCCTTCGCCTTCCGACAGGGCAGCTGCCTCGGCCCGGCCGCTGCAGCTGACCCGAACCCGCCACGTACCACCGCGCTCCGCCAGCGTGATCACGTCGTCCGTTCGGCCCGTGTGCAGGGACCACACCGCCAACTGCCCGCTCGTCGACTCGATACGGGCTTCGGCCTGCTCGTCCCAGTCCGCCGGATCCTGCGGCGGCGCGGCCGCGTCCCACACCTCGATGTCCACGGCAGCGGTGTGGGTGTGGCCGCCCCTGGTGATGTCCAGACGTCCCGGACGGATGCCGAGGAAGACGCCGCGATCGAAGTCGTCGGGGAAGGGAACGGGCAGGGCCGCGTCGTCGGAGTCCTGCAACCCGAACGCGAAGTACCCCACGTAAGCATCCACCTGCTGCCGCCGGACCAGCCGTGCCACAGGCGCCATCACCGCACGAACCGTTGCAGTGTCACGGCGGTCTTCACGCGACCGGCGTCACCGCCGGCCATAGGCAGACGTGTCTCGACTCGGGGCGGCGATATTCGCCGCTGCGTCATCATTCCACTGCCTCGGGCTCACCCTGCTCGAACGCGATGCGACAGCGTTCCACCTGGTCAGCCACCAGTTCCATGAACCATTGCATGACGTCGTACGGGATGACGCGCTCGTCAGGGCTGTAGACGCGGACGGTCGGTTCCAGGTGAGGGTCCTCGTCGGGGACGAGAGCCACCAGGAAGGCAGCCCCGGGCAGACAGTCCGACGCGTTGGGGGCCTCGGCCCACGGGTACGGCGTGGCAACAGCCTCGCTCAGCTCCACGGCCCAGGAGTCGTCGGGCAAGGCGTAGTGAAACTGGACGGCGTAGTGACGACCGGCATGTTCTCGCAGCTCTGCTGGCATGACGGCAGGCTTCCACAACTCGCCTTCGGAGGCGCGGAGTTATTGATGGGGCTCCGTCGCTGAGGCGGAATCCCACCGCACGACATCCAGTGCCCGGGGGCAACGCTCACGGGCGACCCAGGGGCTACGCGACCCTGGAAACCTCTCCGCCCACAACGGCCGGGTGGGCGGCGTACGTCCGCGTACACCGCCACCCGGACTTTCAGACGAGCCGCATCATGCGACGGCGGTGCCCTCAAACTCGACCATCTGGCCCGGGATCGCCAGCCGTGTGACCCGAGCATCGTGGTGGTCGGCGCCGCCCTCAGCGGTCGGATTGGACGTCACCGCACATCCAACCGTCACGACCGCCAGCCCGGCGAACGTTTGCCGCGAGGGGCCTACTTGTCGCGTTCGGCTTCGATCTCGGCGGCCAGCGCGGCCACGCCGCGTGCCTGCGTGTAGTACTTGCTCGCGTACTCGTCGCTGATTGCCGGAAGAACCTTCTCGAACACACCCACCAACCTGATCAAGCCTCCTCGGGAGGGTTCGGGGAGGGGGCCTTTGAGGACGCGGGAGGCGTAGCCGGCGGTGTCCGCGTCGAGCATGACCATGTCCTGGTCCTCAATGTCCAGGCCGCGGAAGCCGTTTGGAAACGGCATGGCCCTGTACTCGTCCATCATCTGCGAGAGCGCGTCGAGCTTCTTCTGAATCACGTGGCGATTCTGCCAGGGGCTGTGCGGTGAGGTGCCGTTCACGCCGCTGCACCGGACGTCACGGCACGTTCAAGCGCTCTGACTCCAACCCGGTGAACCTATGCGGTCACAGCACCAGCGGTGGGTGCCCGCTGGCGAGGAGGCGGGCCGTGCAGAGCTCCCGCCCCCGGCGGACGGTGACGGCGCCAACGGGTGGCCGAGATCAATGGTGCGGAGTGTGCAGGGACCAGACGTGCAGGGCGTCATGGGACCCGGACAGGGTCGACCAGGTGCCGTTCCCCAGTGCGGTCGGCTGGCAGGAGACCGGCGTTGGATAGGCGACCGGCACAAGTCCGCCCGTCCCCGAGCTGTCGACCAGCCAGTGCCGGCTCTGCCCCCACTCCTCGTCGCTCTCGACTGTCGACACGAGCAGAGTCGTCTCATCGACGAAGCCCCCCGCCCAGTCCCAGCAGACAGCGATCTCGTCGTCATCGCCGGAAGGAGCGTCGGGGTGCCTGGGGATCACTGACTCGGCGTCCCACTCCAGCCCTTCCACGACGGTGCCACGGGGGTCGCGAACCGCGAGCGAGTCCTGGTCATGGGAGACGGTCATGAGCCGCCCCCCTGAGGGACTCACACTCAGCAGGCAGAGGTCGCCCTCCAGGTGGTCCACGTCCAGTGCCTGCCCGTCCCACCGACCCCAGCGCAGGGGCGCCCCGTCCTGCCCTTCGCCGATGCTCAGCCCCATCTGCTGCGGATCTGTCGGGTGGGAAAGGTGGACACTGCCGGCCGCCGCTGCCTCGGCGTTGACCCGCGCGAGCACGCGACCGTTCGCCGCGTCGAGGACGAGCCATTCGTCGACCGTGTCCGGGTTCAGCTCGCCCTCGGGCAACGGGCCGCGCACGTGAGCCCAGACGAGCTTGCCGTCCGCCGAGAATCCGACTGAGCCGCCGTCCGGGTACCGATGGTCCTGGCGATCCGCGTACTCGTCGTACGACGCGTGTATCTCCTCGCACGCGCCGGTCCAGCAACCATGACGGACCTCCCAGCGTGTCGCACCTGACGGCTCCACCGCCCGCACGGCATGGACCCCGGCGAAGACGGCCACACTTGCGTCCGGCGCCACCTCGCACGCCCCGCGTCGTCGCGGCCAGGGCGCGGGGAATCGGACACTCGCCTCGGGGTGTGTGACGAAGGAGTCGTCCAGAGGCTGGGCCACCACTTCGGTGTCGCTCCGCTGGACGAGGATCCTGCGCCCTGGCAGCCCGGCGATCTCCGGCGGACCGGCCTGTGGCGAGGACAGGGGAGCGGGGATCGTGGCACAGAGCCGAGCACGAGCAGACATGCGGACCTCCCAGAGCAGGCAAACTCCGGGAACAGTACGGCATACCTCAGGCGGCCCTGTTCTCGTGTGGCGACGGTGAACGGACATGGAGCGCTTGAGTGCCGCAGGTCCTCTCCTCCGGCCTGCTCGAAGGACCAAGGTCCGCCGAGCAGGCCCCGATGAGTGCGACGTCCGGAGCGCGACGGCAGGGCGAGCGCAGGAGCCTGGTCAGCGGATGACGTCGAAGACGTTCTTCTGCAGACCGTTGGCGTATGCCTCGTGCTCGATCAGCTTGAGCTTCTGGGTGTCCTTGTCCGTGGCGCTGAACAGGCGCTTGCCCGCGCCGAGCAGGAGGGGGAAGACGAGCAGGTGGTATCGGTCGATCAGGCCGGCGTCGGACAGGGCCTGGTTCAGAGAAGCGCTGCCGTGCATGATGATCGGGCCGCCCTCGGTCTCCTTCAGTGCGGCGACATCGTCCAGCGAGCGCAGGATCGTCGTCTCGCCCCAGTTCGACACCAGCTGGTCCTCGGTGAGGGTGGTGGAGACGACGTACTTCGGCATCACCTTGTAGTCGGCGAAGTCCGCCATGTCCGGCCACACCGGGCTGAACGCTTCGTAGCTGGTCCGGCCGAGGAGTACGGCGGTGGCCTCCTGCTGCTCGCGGCCCTTGATGTCGAACGCTTCGGGGAGGAACTCGATGTCCTTGAAGGTCCACCCGGAGTTGCGGTAGCCGGGCTCACCTCCCGGGCCTTCCACGACGCCGTCGAGCGAGATGAATGCGGAGCTGATCAGAGTACGCATCTGAGGTCCTCGGTGTCTCGTGTCCGGTTCTCGTCGAGCCGGTCGGGTCTGGTCCGGCCTGCGGCGCACAGCGCGCTCCCTGCCGTCGGTGCGATCATCATAGCCACGCCACTTGCAAAGAACAAGCACCTGCTTCCAAAGAAAAACCAAAGGGGGGTAGACTTGTCGGCATGGCAACGAAACGGAGCTACAACGACGCGTGCGGGACGGGCCACGCGCTCGACCTCGTCGGCGAGCGCTGGGCACTCCTGGTGGTCCGCGAACTGCTGTTGGGCCCCAAGCGGTACGGTCAACTGCGCACCGACCTACCCGGCATCAGCACCAACGTGCTCGCCCAGCGCCTCGCCGAACTGGAGGCCTCCGGCATCGTCCGCAAGCACCGTCTCCCTGCCCCCGCCGTCGCAGAGGCTTACGAGCTCACCGACTGGGGCCTCGAACTCGAACCCGTCGTACGGGGCCTGGGCCGCTGGGCGGTACGCTCGCCGGCTCACGATCGCACCGCCCACCTGAGTGCCACCTCGTTCGTTCTCTCCCTCCGCGCCAACTTCGACGCCGGCCGCGCCCAGGGAGTGCACGGGCGGTACGAACTTCACCTCGGCGACGAGGTCTTCCGCGTCCTCATCGCCGACGGCACCCTGCACGCCGAGCGCGGCTACCAGCAGCAGCCGGAAGCCGTCATCACCGCGCGACCCCCCGCGCTCGCAGGTGTCGTGTACGGCGGACGACAGTTGGCCGACGCGGTCGCTGCGGGGGACGTACGCGTCGAAGGCGACACCACCTGCGTCGCACGCCTGACCGCCGTGCTCAGCCTCCCCGCCCCTGCTGCCGCCGGATCGAACACCAGGAGATGACCACGGGCACGCCGAGGCCCTGCGCTCGCGGACAGCGATGTCGGTTCTGACGAGTGGTCACCACGGGTGAGCGGGCCGCTGCCCGAACAGGCCGCCACGGCGGATGGGGAAATAGGCCGGCTGACCTCCTTGAGCCGGTGACCGCATCCGTGGGCTCCAGCGTCAAGAGTGCGCAGTCCCTTAACGGGAAGTCCGTAGTACGGAGACGCGCCACGGCCCCCCATGTTGGCGACGTTCGCCGCGCCGCCGAAGAAACTGGGCGTCACTGACGGCACGTCCGCCGCCGATCTGCGGATCACCATGAGTCAGGCGCTCGCCCGGATCGACGAGGCCGCGGTGTCAGGGCCGGCCGGTCTGCGCGGCAGCCTCCTCCAGGTCGGCGACGGTCCCCGACATGATCGTCCGTACGTGCTCGGTGATGTGCCGCACGGGCCAGTCCCACCACGCCACGGCGAGGAGCCGGGCGACGTCCGCGGCGTCGTAGCGGGTACGGATGAGACGGGCCGGGTTGCCGCCGACGATGCCGTAGTCGGGTACGTCGCCGGTGACCACGGCGCCGGCGGCGATGATCGCACCGTGGCCGATCCGCACACCCGGCATGACCGTGGCGCCGTGCCCGAACCAGACGTCGTTGCCGACGACGGTGTCGCCCCGGCCCGGCAGGCCGGTGATCAGGTCGAAGTGCTCGGCCCAGGAGCCGCCCATGGTGGGGAAGGGGAACGTGGACGGGCCGTCCATGCGGTGGTTGGCGCCGTTCATGATGAACCGCGTGCCCGTGCCCAGCGCGCAGTACTTGCCGATGACGAGCCGCTCGGGCCCGTAGTGGTACAGAACGTTGCGCGTCTCGAACGCCGTCGCCTCGTCGGGATCGTCGTAGTACGAGTAGTCACCGACCTCGATCAGTGGCGACTTCACCAGCGGCTTGAGCAGGACCACGCGCGGGTGCTCGGGCATGGGGTGGAGCACGGTGGGGTCGGCGGGAACGGGCTGCATCGTGGAGGCAGTTCCTCTCGGGTGGACCACTAGTGCGACAACTGTCGTTTTAGGATGCTGGCACAGCCCAGGTACGTTGATCAACCGGATATGGGATCGCCGATGACAGACCCGACAGCCACGAGGCCGGACCGCCGTCCGGGCGGTCGCACCGCTCGCATCCGCGCCCAGGTTCTCGACGCGGTGCGCGCCGAACTCGCCGAAAGCGGCCACGAAGGACTCACGATGGAGAGCGTCGCGACCCGCGCGGGAGTGCACCGCGCCACGGTCTACCGGCGGTGGCGCGACGTGAGCGGCCTGCTCGTCGACGTCATCGACGCCGCCGGCGAGACCGACTGGCGGCCACCGGACACCGGCTCCCTGCGCGGCGATCTGACGGCCCTCAACCAGGAGATTCAGGAGTCCCTGATCGTACGGCCGTCGTTCGCTGTCGCCCTGATGGCCGCCTCGTTCCACTCCGAGCAGGCCGCACGGGCCCAGACGCACCTGTGGGCGGACCGCTATGCCCAGTGCGAGATCCTCGTCGAACGCGCCGTCGAGCGCGGCGAACTCCCCGCACAGCGCACGGACGCACGGAGCCTGCTGATCGCCGCCACGGCGCCGCTCTACCACCAACTGGTGCTCCTGCGCGCCGATCCGGACCCCCACCTCCCGGAACGGGCCGCGACGGCGGCAGTGCTGGCAGCAGTCGCAGGCGCCTTCCGCGTCCCTCGGGAAGAGACCGTGTGACTGAGGAGACGGGGAGCGAACACAAGCGCAAGCAAGAGCAGGTATCAGGGAGACGCCGGCCGGCGTACGCGGTTCCGCTGGCCGATGACTACGCGCCTGAGTGGAGGTAACCCGCCCAGAGGGACGGGGTCGCCGGATAGCGGTCGCGGATCGCCCGGATGGTGTGGTGCAGGGCGGTGGCGGACCGGGCGGGGTCGAGCGCGCCGCCGGGTGGGCCCGGGGTCAGGTGAGTGTAGAAGGACTCGGCGATGTCGGCGGCCAGGCGGTCGTTGATCGGCCAGAGCGTTCCGATGACGTGGGGGAAGCCCGCGAGCTGGAACGCGCTGGTGAGGTGGATGGCCTCGTCCAGCAGGTCGGGGCTGCCCGGGTCCGCGGTACTGCAGGCCGAGAGGTAGGCCAGTCGTGCGTCGGTGAGGTTGATCCGGGCCAGCGCGGCGACGGTCAGCGGGGTGGTGGCGTGGTCGCCCAGGAGCAGCCGGCTCTGGGATGGGTCGGTGCGGTCGCTCTCGGCGTGGCAGGCGAAGTGGGCGACGGCGTACTGGGG
>NZ_VBVX01000190.1 GCF_005981925.1 Streptomyces albidochromogenes | reverse complement strand
GCCTGACGGTCGACACCGACGGCACCGGACTCGACGTGGGCGTCGCGCTGGCCCTCGGCGGCGGCGTCCTGCTCCTGCTCGCCGCCGTCCTGCTGCCCGGACGCCGGCGGCGCCGGCGCGTGGACCCCGTGGCACAGCAGAGCGCCGCCGACCAGATCGCCGTGGAACTGGGCGGCGTCACACGCTTCGTCCCGATCGACGACATCGCGTACGTCGAGGCGCAGGGCGACTACGCCCGCCTCCACACGCACGCCGGCAGCCACCTCGTCCGCATCCCCCTGTCCACGCTGGAGGAGCGCTGGGCCGCACGCGGCTTCGTCCGCATCCACCGACGCCACCTCGTCGCCCTCGGCCGCATCGACGAACTGCGGCTGGACGCGGGCGCGACCACCGTGCGCGTGGGCGACGCCGAGCTGGCGGTGAGCCGCCGCCACGCGCGCGAGCTGCGTGACCTCCTCATGCGCCGCGCCCACGGCTGACCCGCCCCGGCGGCCCCCCCGACCGCCGGCCGCCCCGGGGCACCGTTCACCGCCGTACACCCGCCGCTCGCCGCACCCGGCCGGCGGACGGGCCATGCGGTCCCCGGTCACCGCCTACGCTCGGTCGGGCCACCGTCACGAGGAGACCGGATGACCGAACTCGACGCGCTGCTGGAGGAGCTCCGCGGGCTGCCGCCGACCAGGCCGTCCGACGCGCGCGACCTCGAAGCGCTGCTCACGAGGGTCAAGAGCGCGGCGGGCCGGTGGGCCGACGTGCTCGACGAAGTACGGGAGTCCGCCCGCGACCTCGCCGGGCCGCGCACCGCCGCCGCCCTGGAGATCGCTTTCCGCAGGGCGGAGGAGTCGTACGTCGAGCTCGAATTCGCCCTCGACGACTGCGGCGCCGGCGGCCGAAAGCCCGGCCGCTGACCCCTGTCCGGCGCGATCGGCGCTGCGTAGACTCGCGCCGATGTCCGCAGATCAGCCGCCCTCACAGCGACCACCACGCCGCGAAACCGTCACCGGTGTGCCCCGGGGCGCCCGACGGCCACCGGGCCACGCCCCGGCGCGGTCCGAGATCACCGAGCAGACGACCCTGGGAGCGACGTACGTGCGCTCCCTGATGCGCAGCCAGCTGCGGGCGGCGATGGTCTCGCTGGGCGCGCTCGCGCTGCTCGTCGGTTCGCTGCCGCTGCTGTTCTCGCTTCCGGAGGTCTTCACCGCGTCCGACCTGCCGTCGCCCGCGCCCTTCGTCTGGGCGGCGCTCGGTGTGGCCGTCTACCCGGTCATGTGGCTGATCGCCCGCTGGTACGTCCGGCGCGCGGAGCGCAACGAACGCGCCTTCGGCAAGCTCGTCGAAGGACGCTGAGTGAACCAGGCGTACGCGGTGGCCGCCGTCACCGCCGTCGTGCTCGCCACCGTCCTCATCGGCGCGCTCGGCCTGCGCATATCCCGTACCACCTCCGACTTCTACGTCGCCTCACGCAGCGTCAAGCCCGGCCTGAACGCCGCCGCCATCAGCGGCGAGTACCTGTCCGCCGCCTCCTTCCTCGGAGTCGCCGGGCTCGTCCTCCTCCAGGGCCCCGAGATGCTCTGGTACCCGGTCGGCTACACCGCCGGATACCTCGTACTCCTCGTCCTCGTCGCGGCCCCGCTGCGCCGCTCGGGCGCCTACACCCTCTCCGACTTCGCCGAGGCCCGGCTCGAATCGCCGCAGGTCCGCAGGCTCGCCAGCCTCTTCGTCGTGGGGATCGGGTGGCTCTACCTGCTGCCGCAGCTGCAAGGCGCGGGCCTGACGCTGGAGATACTCACCGGAGCGCCCGACTGGGTCGGCGGCCTCGTCGTGGCGCTCGTCGTGACGGGGGCGGTGGCGGCGGGCGGGATGCGGAGCATCACCTTCGTGCAGGCGTTCCAGTACTGGCTCAAGCTCACCGCGCTGCTCGTGCCCGCGCTCTTCCTCACCGTCGCCTGGCTGGGGGACGACGCGCCGCGCGCCCGGTTCGCCGAGCCCGCCACCTTCCGCGAGCACACGGTCGTGACGGTCGACGACACCGTGCGTATCGACCTCGACCGGCCGCTGCGCGTCACTGTGACCGGCACCGTCGACGACCGCCGCCACGACCGCGAGCCGGTCGCCCTCGACGCGGGCGTCCACCGCATCGGCGCGGGCACCTCGCTCGCCTTCCCCGCGCACGCCCGGGTCCCGGAGAAGGCGGGCACCGACCGGGCGGGCGCGTCGAGCTGGTCCCAGCCGCTCGCCAGCAGCCGCGAGGAGCACCCGCTGTACGCGACGTACGGCCTGATCCTCGCCACCTTCCTCGGCACCATGGGCCTGCCGCACGTCGCCGTGCGCTTCTACACCAGCCCCAACGGCACCGCCGCCCGCCGCACGACCCTGGTCGTGCTCGGCCTGATCGGCGCGTTCTACCTGCTGCCGCCGGTGTACGGGGCGCTCGGCCGGATCTACGCCCCCGAACTGTCCCTCACCGGGGAGGCGGACGCCGCCGTACTCGTCCTGCCGGACCGGATGATCGGCGGCGTCGGCGGCGACCTGCTGGGGGCGCTGCTCGCCGGCGGCGCGTTCGCGGCGTTCCTGTCGACCGCGTCGGGACTGACCATGTCGGTCGCGGGCGTGCTCAGCCAGGACGTCCTGCCGTCCCGGGGCGTACGGCCCTTCAGACTCGCCACCGTCCTCGCCATGGCCGTACCGCTGGGTCTGAGCATCGTGACCGCCAACGTGCCGGTCGCCGACGCCGTGGGGCTCGCCTTCGCCGTGTCCGCCTCCTCCTTCTGCCCGCTGCTCGTGCTCGGCATCTGGTGGCGGGGGCTCACCCCGCCGGGCGCGGTGGCCGGGCTCGTCGTGGGCGGCGGGGCGGCGCTGACCGCCGTCATGGCGACCCGGGCCGGTCTGCCGGCGGGCGGCTGGTCGCACTCGCTCCTCGCCTGGCCCGCCGTGTGGTCGGTACCGCTCGGCTTCCTCACGATGGTGCTGGTGTCGCTGGCGACCCCGCACCGGGTGCCGTCGACGACCGCCGCGACGCTGGCCCGGCTCCACCTCCCGGAGGACCTGATCGCGAGGGACGGTACGGGCGTGGGCGGGGGAGCGGGACGATGACCGGCATCGAGATCGCGGCGGTGGCCGCCGCCGGCGCGGTGCTCCTCGCCGCCGGGATCGTGCTGGGCCGCGTCACCGCCCGCCACGGACGGGGCGACCTCGACCTCGGTACGCCCGTCGAGCACGCCACCTTCCACACCCTGCACACCGCCTCGCTCGCCGCGCCCCCGCTGCGCGCCGGCCTGACCGAGGACACCGCCCGCAAGGCCGCCCGCCGGCTGCGTTCGCTGCTCGGCACCGAGGCCCTGTGCCTGACCGACCGCGAGAGCGTGCTCGCGTGGGACGGGCCCGGCGGCGACCACCACCGCGAGCCGGTGATGCGCCGCGTACGGGAGATGCTCGACTCCGGGCGGAGCCAGAGCGTACGCACCGACTGCGACGACCTCCAGTGCCCGCTGCGGTGGGCGGTGATCGCGCCGCTGACCGGCGAGGAGGGGGTGCTGGGCGCGCTCGTCGCCTACGGGTCGCGGGAGTCGGCGGTCCTGGTCAGGGCGGCCACCGAGGTGGCCCGCTGGGTGTCCGTACAGCTGGAACTGGCCGAGCTGGACCGTTCCCGCACCCGTGTCGTCGAGGCCGAGATCCGTGCCCTGCGCGCCCAGATATCGCCGCACTTCATCTTCAACTCGCTCGCCGCGATCGCCTCGTTCGTCCGCACCGACCCCGAGCGCGCCCGGGAACTGCTGCTGGAGTTCGCGGACTTCACCCGCTACTCCTTCCGCCGCCACGGCGACTTCACCCACCTCGCCGACGAACTGCGCTCCATCGAGCAGTACCTGGCCCTGGCCGGAGCGCGCTTCGGCGACCGGCTGAAGGTGACCCTCCAGGTCGCCCCCGAGGTGCTGCCCGTCGCGCTGCCGTTCCTCTGCCTCCAGCCGCTCGTGGAGAACGCCGTCAAGCACGGGCTGGAGGACTCCACCGACGAGTTCAAGGTCACCATCTCCGCCCGTGACGCGGGCGCGGAGGCCACCGTCGTCATCGAGGACAACGGCGTCGGCATGGACCCGGAGCGCCTGCGGCGCATCCTCGCGGGCGAGCACACCGCCTCGTCCGGCATCGGTCTGTCCAACGTCGACGACCGGTTGCGCCAGGTGTACGGCGACGACTACGGCCTCGTGATCGAGACGGGCGTCGGCGCGGGAATGAAGATCACGCTGCGCTTTCCCAAGTACCGCGCGGGAGTGCACCCCTCACCGTCCGCCGGACAGGGCAGGCGGCCGGGGCCGTGATCAGAAGAGGTGGATGGCCAGATGCCCCAGGGGCAGACCCAGCTGCCAGGCCGGCATCCACACCTGCTCGCTCTCGTCCACCGCGAGATCCGCCGCCGGGTGCCGGGGGATCGCGCCGCCGAGGTCGGCGGCGAGGAGCTGCGTGCCGCTGAGCCAGCGCCACGAGGCCAGGGCCAGTTCGAGGTCGGGGCCGGCGGACGCGTCGCGGCGGGCCGCGGCGGTGCGCTCGTCGAGCCTCTCCCGTACCCAGGTCTCCCAGGGATGGCCGTACGTCGTGAGCGAGAGCCACTCGTCGAGGCTGGAGACGACGCGGATGCCGGACAGCTCGTCGGAGCTGTCGGACAGGTAGACGGTGAGCGCCAGGGTCTCCCGGCCCGCCCGGAACTCGATGGTGCCGGGTGGGATCAGGTTGCCCGTGCGGAGCAGCTCGTCGGCGATGTACTCGGCGTACAGCCAAGCCATCGGTACCGTGAGTCTGTCTCCGCTGGTGCCGTTCGTACTCTCGGGCAGCACAGCACTTCACCTTCTCCCGGACTGATCTGTTCTCTGTTCCTGCGGGGGCACCGCCGAGCCTTCACTCTCAGACACGCACAGCGTGCGGTCTTTACTCAACTTGACGCTGCTGTTTCGAAATCGGCCTGCTCTGCACGGGTACGGAAGGTGAAGATCTGACCTGCGGGGCGGGTGGTGCGAACGTGCCTCAGGCGGCGTCGCGGCCGTACCCCGGAAGCACCTTCCGCAGCGCGCGCAGAGCATAGTACGTACGGGACTTGACCGTGCCCGCCGGTATGCCGAGCGCCTGCGACGCCTCGGCCACGGAACGGCCCCGGAAGTAGACCTGGGCCAGCACCTCGCGGTGCTCCCCGCGCAGCGCCCCGACCGCCTGGCGGACGTCGAGCGCGGTGACGGAGCGTTCCACGTGGTCGTCGGGGAGCGCGGAGTGCTCCAGCACGTCGACGCCGACCTCGTACGGACGTGACCGGCGGGCCCGCCGGGCGTCGATCGCCAGCCTGCGGCCCACGGTGAAGAGCCAGGGGCGCAGCGATTCGTGGTCGCTCGCCAGCGCCTCCGGGTGCTGCCAGGCCCGGACCAGCGTCTCCTGGAGGAGATCCTCCGCGCGCTGCCTGTCCCCGTAGGTGAGGCCCAGGAGGAAGCAGAAGAGCGCCTTGCCGTGTTCGCGCTGGAGGTCGGCGATGGCTCGTTCGTCGGTGTGCTGCTGGAGGGAGGAAGCGGAGGAAGTCACCGTTGACGCCCCTTCGGGAGACCGGGTGGCCGATGGCCTGAAGGCGGCGAAGATAACCGCCCTCCGCCCGGGGCGCCGCCGTGCGGAAGGCGGCGGCCGAACGGGCGGCAGGGGCCGTGCGGTGAGCGGTCGAACGGTGCGGTGAATGGCACGACGAACGGTCGTGGCGAACGCCCGCGACGACCAGCCGTGACGACGCGCCGTGACGACCGGCGGTGAGGGGCGGCCCAGGGACCGGGAACCGTTGCGGTGACCCGGACGGCCGTGTCCCTTGACTTGCGGAAGACACCCATATCGGTTTGTTTCACCATAAGTAATACAAGATGAAAGTCGGTCTGATGGTGAAGCGAACACTGCAGGGGGCGACGGCCATGGCCGCGCTGTTGATCGGCGGCGTCACCGCGTGCACCGGGCCGCCCGCGAAGTCCTCGCCGCCGGGCCACCTGGCGGCGGGCGCGGGCCGCGACCAGCGGGGCTTCACCCTGGTCGCCTCGGGCGACGTACTGCCGCACGCGTCGATCATCCGGCGGGCCGCCGCCGACGCGGGCGGCGAGGGGTACGACTTCGCGCCGATGCTGGCCGGGGCGAAGTCGGTGGTCTCGGCGGCCGACCTGGCGATCTGCCACATGGAGACGGTGTACGGCAAGGACGGCGGCCCGTACACCGGCTACCCCGACTTCAAGTCGCCTCCCGAGGTGGCCAAGGGCCTGAGCGCCACGGGGTACGACGCGTGCTCCACCGCCTCGAACCACAGCCTCGACGCGGGGGCCGAGGGGATCGACCGGACGCTCGCCGCGCTCGACAAGGCCGGCGTGCGGCACGTGGGCTCGGCCCGGACCGAGGCCGAGTCGAAGGAGCCGGCCTGGCTGAAGGGCGGCAGCGCGAAGGTGGCCCAGCTCGCCTACACGTACGGCACGAACGGCTACCCGATGCCCGAGGGCCGGCCGTGGGCGGTGAACATGATCGACGAGGACCGGATCGTCGCCGACGCGCGGGCGGCCAGGAAGGCGGGCGCCGACGTGGTGGTCGTCTCGATCCACTGGGGCACGGAGTGGCAGGACGAGCCGGACGCGCAGCAGGTGCGGCTGGGCAAGGCGCTCACCGCGTCGAAGACGGACGGCCGCCCCGACATCGACCTGATCCTCGGCACGCACGCGCACGTCCCCCAGGCGTACGAGAAGATCAACGGCACCTGGGTCATCTACGGCATGGGCGACCAGGTCGCCGGCGCGATGGTGAACCACTCGGGCGCGTTCGACCCGCGGGGCAACCAGGGCACGATCGGCCGCTTCACCTTCGCGCCGCCGAAACGGGAGGGGCAGCGGTGGGAGGTGCGCAAGGCGGAGTTCCTGCCGCAGTGGTTCGACCCGGACGCGGGGCGCGTGGTGGACCTGAACGCCGCCATCAAGGGGGGCGCGGACCACACGGACGTACGCGACCGGATCCGGGAGGTCGTGCTGAGCCGGGGCGCGGCGAAGGCGGGCCTGCGGATGGGCCGGTAGGGCCCAGGGGCTGATCGGGGCCGCCCTGTCGGACACGGGCGGGGCCGCCGCCGCACGGGAACGCCTCCCTCGCGGTGGCAACCCCGGTGTCCGCCCCCCCCGCCTATTCCTTGCCGCCGGCGTCGGCCCTCGGCTGCTGCGCCAGCGCCGACTTCCGGTACGAGTAACCGAAGTAGATCACCAGCCCGAGCGCGAACCACAGCGCGAACCGGAACCAGGTCTCCCAGGCCAGATAGGTGATCAGCCAGATCGAGGACACCACCCCGATCGCCGGCACCAGCGGCATGCCCGGTGTGCGGAAGCTGCGCGGCAGCTCCGGCCGCCGGTAGCGCAGCACGATCACCGCGGTGCACACCACGGCGAACGCCAGCAGGATGCCGATATTGGTCAGTTCCGCCGCCTCGCCGATCGGCAGGAACCCGGCGATCAGCGCCGACGCGACGCCCACGATCCACGTCACCCGCACCGGCACGTGCCGCGTCGGGTGCGTTTTGGCGAACCAGCGCGGCAGCAGCCCGTCGCGGCTCATGGAGAACCACACCCGCGTCACGCCCAGCATGAAGGTGAACATGACGGTGAGGATGCCGATGATGGCTCCCACCGCGATCACGTCCGCGAGGGCGTCGAGTCCCACCGACTGGAACGCCGTCGAGAAGCCGCTCTCGGGGTCGATCTCCTTGTAGTTCTGCATGCCGGTGAGCACCAGGGTGGCCAGCACGTACAGCGCCATCGAGATGGCGAGCGAGTACAGGATCGCCTTGGGCATGTGGCGCTGCGCGTCCTTCGACTCCTCGGCCGCCGTCGACATGGCGTCGTACCCGAAGACCGCGAAGAACACCGTCGCCGCACCGGTGAACGCGCCGCCGACCCCGAAGGGGAAGAAGGGACTGTAGTTGCTGGTGCTGATGTGGAAGAAGCCGACCACGATCACGACGAGCACGACGAGGACCTTCAGCACCACCACGACCGTCTCGAAGCGCGCCGCGCTCTTGATGCCCAGCGTCAGCAGGTATGCGATGAACAGGCACAGCACGGCCGCGATCAGATCGACCCGGTGGCCGCTCCCGGTCCCGGGCGCGCCCAGCATCCAGGTGGGCAGCTCGGCGCCCAGGTCGTCCAGCAGGAAGTTGAAGTAGCCGGAGATGCCGATCGCCACCACCGCCACGATCGCCGTGTACTCCAGCAGCAGGTCCCAGCCGATGAACCAGCCGGCGAGCTCACCGAGCACCACATAGCCGTAGGTGTACGCCGAACCGGCCTTCGGGATCAGGCCCGCGAACTCGGCGTACGAGAAGGCCGCCGCCGCGCTCGCGACACCGGCGATCAGGAAGGAGATCAGGACGGCCGGGCCCGCCGTGCCGTTCGCGACCGTACCGGCAAGAGTGAAGATGCCCGCGCCGATGATGCCGCCGACGCCGATCGCGGTGAGCTGCCAGAGCCCGAGCGTTCTGGTCAGGCGCTCGCTGGTGTCACCTTCTTCGACCTGTTCGATCGGCTTGCGGCGCAGAACGCCTTGTCCCGCCCGGAGTCCGGCCATGAATGATTCCTCCGCAGACGACTGTCGGCTGATGGCGGCTCATGATGGACCAGGCGCGGGCGTGGTGAAAGGCGGTGTACGCCAAGTGGCGCTCTCCCCGTCACGCCGGGCCCGCCGCGCCGGCCGCGGCCCGCGACGAGGAATCCGAGCCGTCCGGGCCGGCGACGATCACTCCGGGCCGTCGGTGCCGCGTTCGAATCGATGGCGCTGCTGCTCTGCCGCAGCGGCGCGGCTGTCCGGCGCCGACCGGCTCGTCCCATCGGGTACTTCGGCCCCCACCGCCGGTGTGGGTCGGGCCCCGGGGCCTTCGGCCGTGCGAGCTATTAGTCATGAAAAACGATCAGATGCCTCCGGGGCGGCGGGCGATGCTGCGCCTGGCCGCCTGCCTGGGGGCCGCCACCGCCGTACGCCTCCTCGGACCGGACCCCGCCCAGACGCCCGGACGACTTCCGTCGGGACCGCCGCCGGCCGCCGGGCCGCAGGCCGGTGCGCCGGTCAGACCCTCGGCGTACCGGCTGCGGCCCATGACGGCCTACACGCCGCCCCGGTACCGGCCCGCCCGGCCGCCGGTGCGCCGCAGGCCCTTCCTCCGCATGGCGGGGGCCGGCCGCAGCATGGTGCTGACCTTCGACGACGGGCCCGACCCGCGCTACACGCCCGACATCCTGCGGACGCTGCGGCGCTACGACGTCCGCGCGATGTTCTTCGTGTGCGGCGAGATGGCGGCGGAGAACCGGGACCTGCTGCGGGAGATGGCCGAGGACGGCCACGTCGTGGGCAACCACACCTGGTCGCACCCGTTGGTCACGCGGCTGTCACCCGCGGGGATCCGCGCCGAGCTGGGGCGTACGAGCGATGTCGTCGAGCGGACCGTCGGGCGGGCGCCCGACTGGTACCGCGCGCCGTACGGAGCCTGGAACCGCCGCTCGTTCGAGATCGGCGCGGAGCTGGGCATGGAGCCGCTCGGCTGGACCGTCGACACGCTCGACTGGCGCGAGCCCGGTACGGGGTTCATCGTCCGCCGGGTGCGGGCGGGGGCGGGGCCCGGTGTGGTGGTGCTGTCGCACGACGCGGGGGGCGACCGGCGGCAGAGCGTCGAGGCGCTGCGGACGTACCTGCCGGAACTGCTCGACCGGGGCTACCGGCTCACGGTGCCGGGAACCGCCGCGCGGGGGTGAGCGCGCTACCCCGCGCGCGCCCCGGTCGCCACCCGCTCAGCGGGTGGCGACCATGCGGGCGAAGACCACGACGTTGCCGGCGTAGCCGCTCGTCTTCGAGTAGCCGCCGCCGCAGGTGATCACGCGCAGCTCGGGCCTGCCGATGTCCCCGTACACGCGGGGGCCGGGGAACTCCTCCTTCGAGAAGACTTCGACGCCGTAGACCTCGAACACGGCGGCGCGGCCGTCGTAGCGCTCGACCTCGATGCGGTGCCCCTTCCGGAGCGACCCCAGGTTGTAGAAGACGGCGGGGCCGACCGCGTTGTCGACATGGCCGACGATCACCGAGGTGCCGAGCTGGCCTGGGGAGATGCCGTTCTGGTACCAGCCGGCGAGGTTGGGGTCCTGCGGCGACGGTGCGTCGATCCAGCCCTCGTCGTCGAGCCCCACGTCCACGATGGGCGCGTTGACGCGGATGTCGGGCAGGCGGATGCGGGAGGCGGGGGCGTACGGCAGCGGCCGCACGGAGGTGCGCGAGGTCCGGGCGCCGCTGACCTCGGAGGGGCTGTCGAGAGCCGCGGCGGACGCGGGCTGCGGGGGGCCGATGGACACGTCGGCGCCGTTGCGCATCAGCGCGAGGCCAGTGAGCATGACGAGCGCCAGGACCCCCCAGGGCGAGCGTTTTCTCGGCTCGGAGCCGTTGTACTCCTGGCCCATTGTTCTCCCTTCGACGCGTCTGTACGGACGCTAAGCGCGCGGGGTGGGGGCGGCGATACGTGAGGGGCGAACGGGTGGCGCGGTCCGCGCGCGGTGACCCATCCGGGTAACTGGTCGTACAAGATATCTGACGGTCTGTGACCTGCGGCTCCGTCAGATCGGGACGCGCCGCACCGGCGTGTCGCCTCACCGGGGTGGACCAGCCCGAAATGCGGTAATCATCCCGCCCGGTGAGTGTTCGTCATGGGAGGCGTTCTCGTCGATCTTCCCGGGGCACCGCTCCGGGGCGCCGTCCCGTGGAGGTTCTACGATGCGTGTCTCACGCGCCTGTCTGGTGACCGCGACCGCCCTTGCGGCGGTCGGACTCGTCGCCCCCACCGCCACCGCCACCAACGGCCCTCGCAATGTCAACGTCAACCCGTTCTCGGTCCACCAGGGCGGCGTGCTGACGGTCAGCGCCTCGGGGTGCGGCCACGGCGGAACCGTGACGTCCAACGCCTTCCAGCGTCCCGCCCACCTGCCGGCCAGCGACACCACGTCGTTCGCCACCGCCAAGATCAAGCACAACGCCACCCCCGGCCACTACAACCTGGCCGTCAAGTGCAACGACAACCCGCTGGTGGCGACCCACCAGTTCACTGTCCTCTCGGGACGGGGCGCGCGCGGCGGCATCGGCGGGTCGCTCGGCCCTTCCGACACCGAGATGAAGGTCGGCGCCGGCCTCGTCGCCGCCTCGGCCATCGGCGGCGGCCTCTTCATCGCGCGCAGGCGGCGCCTGAACCGCGGCGAGGTCTGAGCGTCCGGCCGCCCGTGGCCCGTACTCGCGTGAACGCCCGTCGCCCCGCGTCCTTACGAGGACGCGGGGCAACGGGCTTGTCGGGTGCGGTCCGGGCTCCCGCCGCCGTCAGTGCTGGCGGCTGCCGGAGCGCCGGCGCAGGACGAAGACGACGCCACCGGTGGCCGCGAGGACCAGCGCCGCACCGGCGGCGATCTCCCCGGCGTCCATCCCGCCCTGGCTGCCGCCCACGCCACCCCTGGCGGGGCCGGCGGGGGAACGGGTCGCCGTGGCCGTGGTGGTCACGGTCGGGGCGGGCGTGGTGAAGGTGGGCGTCGGCCGGGCGTCGCCGGCGATGGTGAGCTGCGAAGTGCCCTGGCGGCCGTCGTCGTGGCAGACGTACGTAATGGTGTACAGGGCCCCGCGTTTCGCGTCCCAGTCGACCGTCGCGGTCGCCGTGCCGCCCTGCGGGATGTTGACGGTGTCGAACACGGCCGAGGATGCGTCAGCACCACCGGTGCACCCCGAGACGAACAGTGTGATCTGTCCGCCGGCGGCGATGGTGGACGGCGTGGCGGTGCCGACCACCGCGGGCACTTTGGTGTCGACCGCCGAGGCGGCCGGGACGGTGAGTGAGAGAGCGGCGAGGCCGAGCGCGGCGGCCGATGTCACACGTATCGCGCGCATGGACAATCCTCCGGGTCCTCGAGGAGCAGCGGCGGAATTTTTATCCACACATGGCAGGAAATGCGCCTCGATATCCCGAACGCTAGGAGCGGTGGCGGCGGCGCGCGATCACAGTCGCGCAAATGGGGTATCGGCGTACGCCACCCGGTGCACCGCCGCGGCCCGCCGCACCGGTCCGGCGGGCCGCTCCGGACGCGGCCGCCGCCCCCCCTGCCGGCCCCTGGCTCCAGGGGCTTCGGGGGACGGCGGCCGCGGGTGGCTACCGGGTGGCCTCCGGGAACAGGTCGAGGAACGGCCCGGCCGTGGCGGACAGCCCGCGTCCGAAGGGGGCGTCGAAGTCCCAGATGAGGAAGAGCAGGAAGGCGATCAGGGCGCTGTAGAGACCGGCCAGGAGCAGTTCGCGTCCGGTGCGGCGGATCTGGAGGGTGAAGATGAGCCCGACGGCGACCAGGGCCCCGATGATCAGGCCGAACCAGACGACGCCGGGCATGGTGGCCTCCGCCCCCGCGCCGCGTGCGCCCCGGGCGTCGTCCGCGGTGGCGACCTGGTCCACCAGCGGCTGGTACGCCTGGCCCTCGTGGTCGGTCCTGGGCACGTAGTCGGTGACGTCGCGGCGCACCTGTTCGAGCAGCTCGGTGCCGCGTTCGGTCAGGCTGCCGTGCTCGGCCATGTGCTTCCACTCGGTGTTGACGACGTGCGAGACGTACGCGTCGACGTCGCCGCGGATCCGGGCCCGGACCTCGGCGGGGTAGACCTCGGAGCGGGCGCTGACCTCGTACAGGGCCTGGGCCTCCTGCCGTACGGAGTCCTGGGCGGCGCTGCGGCCCTCCCAGACGCCCGCGATGGCCAGGCCGAGGACGATCGCGTAGACCACGCCGATCATCATCGTCATGTACTCGATGACGTCCGGGGTCTCGGACGGGTCGTCGTCCTCACCGACGCGGCGGTGGTTGATGACCGTGATGGTGAGGACGACCGCGCAGGCGGACGCCATCGCGATGCTCAGAACGAGCCATTCCGACATGGGATTCTCCGTCGGCTAGCGGGACCGTGGACGCAGTACGGCGGCGGCGAACACCGCCGGGGCCGTGATCAGGAGGGTGAGGGAAACCAGGGACGGCCCGTTCTGCGGCTCCTGACGGGTGGCTTTGCGGTACACGGGGAGCGCGACCGGCTTGGGGG
>NZ_VBVX01000018.1 GCF_005981925.1 Streptomyces albidochromogenes | reverse complement strand
GTCACGGCCGGTGGCGACAGGGTGAGCCGGTTCGGCGGGGAACAGCTCGGGAGCGCATTGGACCGCATGGCGCCCGAGGGCGAAGGTGGGCGGGTGCGGCAATCATGACCACGCACCGGGACGGGGCCGTGCCGCTCGCCCCGTCCCGCCGCACACCCCGCACGCGGGGCGTACCTCGGAGGTTCGGACCATGCAGCCCGCGCAGCCCCGGCAGTGCAAGCAGCCCGCGCCTCCCGTGCGGCGCGTCCGTGCCCGGCGCGCCCTCCTCGGCGCGCTCGCGACGCTCTCCCTCGTCCCGCTGGCGGCCTGCGGCCAGGGCGCCCCCTCGGCCTCGCCCGCACCCCCGTCCCCCACTTCGGCGGCGGCGGGGCCGAGCGCGCCGGCGAAGCCGTTCGCCCGCGAACTGAAGGCGCTTGAGCGGAAGTTCGACGCACGGCTGGGGGTGTACGCCGTCGACACGGGCACCGGGCGCGAGGTGACCCACAACGACCGGGAGCGTTTCGCCTACGCCTCGACGTTCAAGGCGCTGGCCGCCGGCGCCGTGTTGCGCACGTACTCCTTGAGCGGGACGAACCGGGTGGTCAGGTACTCCGAGGCGGATCTGGTCGCCCACTCCCCCGTGACCGAGAAGCACGTCGGCACCGGGATGACCCTGTGCGAGCTGTGCGACGCGGCCGTCCGGTTCAGTGACAACGCGGCGGCGAACCTGTTGCTGGACGCGCTCGGCGGGCCGAAGGGCCTGGACGCCCACCTCGCGCGGATGGGCGACGACGTGATCCGGGTGGAACGCCGGGAGCCCGAGCTGAGCCGCTGGGCCCCGGGCGACACCCGCGACACGAGTACGCCTCGCGCGATGGCCGAGGACCTGCGCGCGTTCGTACTCGGCGACGTCCTCGGCGAGGAGGAGCGGGCACAGCTCACGCAGTGGCTGCGCACCAACACCACCGGGGACCGGACCATCAGGGCCGGGATGCCCGAGGGCTGGGTGGTCGGCGACAAGACGGGGACCGGAAGCGGCTACGGGGCCGCAACGACATCGCCGTGGTGTGGCCGCCGGGCTCCGCTCCGATCGTCGTGGCGATCATGTCGAACCGCGACGAGGAGGACGCCGGGCACGACGACAGGCTGATCGCGGAAGCGGCGTCGGTGGTCGCCGAAACGCTGTCGTAGCGGGCGGCACGCGCGTGGGGCGCCGGGTTCCGTTCTGGTCGCCGGCCGAAGCCGCAAGGCCGTCGCACGATTCTTCACGCATGTGCGCCCGCTTCAGGGGCAAGTGGGGGCACATGACGCGACCATTGGGGTGGCGGTGACTGGGAGGCTGGGCATGACCGGGATCTGGAACTACCTGCCGGGGCTTGAGCGGATGGCCGACGAGGACCTGACCGGCTACGCCGTGGAGGCCGTGGACGGCAGTGTGGGCAGCGTGGACAGGCAGTCGGAAGTCCCCGGGTACGACCACCTGGTCGTCGACACCGGCGTCTGGGTGTTCGGCAGGAGCGTCGTCATCCCCGCCGGCCTCGTAACCTCGATCGACAGGTCCGCTCGTGTCATCCGGGTGGCCAGGACCAAGGACGACATCAAGCAGGCCCCCGCCTTCGAGCACGACCAGGACACCAGCAGCACCCGCTACCTCGACGAGCTGGGCGCCTACCACTCGCCCGTGGCCGCCCGGTAGTCCGGCGGGACCATGGGCGCCGGGAGCACACCGCGCCGGGGAGGTCAGGCGGGCTGGTCGCTGTATCCGCAGATCCAGGCCAGGGCGTCGTGCACGCCCCGGATGTATTCCCGGGCGTCGCCCTGGGTGGTGGCGTCGTCCAACTGGACCACCGAAGCGTCCACCTCGGCGGTCAGCAGCGGCAGCCCGGGGAAACCCTGGGCGGCGCCCGTCCCGGTGATCGGGGAGCGGTCGGAGCGTCCGAGGGCCCAGCCGTAGGCGGCGGCAGCCCCTGCGGCGAACGGGGGAGGCCCGCCGTGGCCCGCCTGGTCCTTGAGCGCCAGCTCGATGTCCGTGTGGGTGCGTACGCCGACGAGCGGGGTGTCGTCCGGTCGCGCGGTATGGGGGGTGGTCATGTCAGTCGCCTTCCCTGTTCGGCTGCGGAGGAACCCGGGCCTGGGCGCCTCGTCGGGACCGTGGTGCACGGACACCGCCGCGAGACCGGAACTCCCTGGTGGTCTCACCATGCCAGGAATACGTGGATTTCCTTTCCGCCCGGCTCCCGCAGCACGCCGACCTCGCGGGACAGCGCCTGAATGAGGTGCCAGCCGATCCCGCCGGCCCCGCGTGCCGGATCGCAGGAGCGTGGCACGGGCGGAGCGGGATTGGTGTCGCCGACACACACATGTATGCCGTCGAAGGTACCGCGCAGGCGCAGGACGAAGGGGCCGGGGGCGTACTGCACCGCGTTGGCCGCCAGCTCCGAGACCGTCAACAGGATGTCGTCCCGGCTTTCGCGCTCCGAAGGCGGATGCTGACCGGTCAGCTCGTCGAGGAAACGCTCCGCTGTCAGACGTGCGGCGGTGACGTCGCCGACATCACCGCGGAAGCGGGCGGTCACGGTCTTGGACCACGGAGAGATGCCGCCGTCGTCGAACGGCCCGCTCACCATCGCACCCTCCTGCCTCGTTCTCCGCGCGTGCTCTCTTCGGGTCGTACCCGCGCCTTCCCAGTCACTTTGGACGTACTCCCCCGGGACGGCCCGCAGGCGCACCCTTGCGGCGAGTCCACGGCAAAGCGGCCCAGGGAGGACACCCGTTCGTGACCGGCGGGCCGCGGCCACGTTTGACCGGCGCCTCAGCGGTCAGACGTAGGGCGTCCACTTGCTTGAACGGAAGCTCGAACGGAAGGACGTGAACGCTGTGGCTGGGGACCAGAAGGCGAAGTCGAAGGCCGAGCAGGCCAAGGGCAAGGCCAAGGAGGCCGCCGGGCGAGCCGTCGGCAACGAGTCCGTGGAAGCCGAAGGCCGCGCCGAGCAGACCAAGGGCGACGCGCGCCAGGCGAAGGAAAAGATCAAGGACACCTTCAAGCACTGACTCTCGACGCATGACGTCTGCCAGGGCCCGGCAACCCCTCCGCCGGGCCCTGACGCATAGGCGCGTTCCCCCGCCGGGCCCTCTCCGGCCACCCGTGCGACGCCGGTGGCACGCCAGTCCGGCAGGTCGCTCGATCGGTGATCCGCAGCGTGTCGCCGGACGGCTCCGGTCAGGCTTCCGATGAGACAGGGGTGAGCCACGCCGTCCACCCTCGGCAGCCGGATACCGGTCGTGCCGGAGGCGGGGGCCGAAGTGGAGGGGGAGAACGGCATGAGCTGGGACACGGGACCGGAGTGGGGCCGGCCGCGGCACAGCGACGCGGTGCTGCTGGCGGCCGGAGTGGCGGATCTGGCGACCGGAGCAGTGGGCGGCGTGATGAGCGGGCTGCGCGGACTGCTCCGCCGTTCGGACGTCGGCGAGCTGGCCGTTGAGGGGCAGCAGGAGATCAAGGCCCGCGGCCGCCTGGCCCTGGACCGTTACGCTTCCGGACCGCCCGCGCACCTCGAGGTACTGGCCCGCCATGTGACCGCCCGACGCGGGGGCGCCGGCGATGTCCGACAGGGCTGATCAGGCCGCCTTCAAGGCCCGCGTGGACCAGGTGCTGCACCAGTTCGTCGAGCGCGAGGCCGACCGCCTGGCCGACATCGACGCGGAGCTCGCCCCGGTCGCCGAGCAGCTCCAGGTCGCCACGGCGCACGGGAAGCGGCTGCGTGCGGCGTTCTGCTACTGGGGGTGGCGGGCGGCCGGTCAGCCGGACGGCGACGCCGTGGTGCGGGCGGCGGCCTCGATGGAACTGGTGCACGCGGCGGCCGTCGTGCACGACGACCTCGTCGACCGGAGCGAGGTCCGGCACGGGCTGCCCACCGTCCACATGGCCCTGCGCGGCGCCACGGCCGCCGGCCCGCGCCCGAAGGCCGCTGCCCGGTCGCTGGCCATGCTGGTGGGCGATCTGCTGATGTCCTGGGCCGGGCAGCTGTTCACCACCTCGGGCCTGCCGGCCGCCTACCTGACCCGGGCACGGCCGTTGTGGGCCGTGCTGGCCCGCGAGCTGGTGGCCGGGGAGTGCCTGGAGATCCTGCGCACCGGCGCGCGCCCGGACACGGACACGTCGCTGAAGGTGATCCGCTACAAGACGGCGAAGTACACCGTCGAGCACCCGCTGCTCATCGGCGGCGCCCTGGCCGGTGCCTCCGGCGAGCTGCGGCAGGCCTTCTCCGACTACGGGCTGCCGCTGGGAGAGGCGTTCCAGCTGCGGGACGACCTGCTCGGGCTGTTCGGCGACCCTTCCCGCACCGGAAAGGCGAACGCCGACGACATCGTCGCGCACCGGCCCACGGCGCTCCTGGCGCAGACCTGGCAGCAGGCCACGGCCGACGAGCGTGGTGAGCTCGAACGGCTGCTGGGCCGGCGCGGGCTCGCCGAGGACGGTGTGCGACGGATACGGGAGATCATGCGTCGCACCGGAGCTCCGGCCCGCATCGAGCACATGATCAGCGAGCGGATCGAGACGGCCACCGGCGTCCTCGGACGTCCGGCACTCCCCGCCGAGGCGGCCCGGGCGCTGGCCGGCCTGGCGCGGACGGCCACGGTCCGCCGCCACTGACGCCCCCACACCACCGGTACGCCGTCCCGTACGGCGCACCGCTTCCCGTGCGGCGTACCGCTGTCCGTACGGCGTACCGCTTCCCGAAAGGAGTCCCGCAGATGGCCTGTACCGAGCAGTCCCTCGACGCCCTGCGCACCGTGGGCGACGAGTTGGCCGATGCCACCGTGGCGACCATGTTCGAACGCGGTGAGGTCGGAAAGTTCAACACCCTCATGCGTTTCGTCTCCACCGCGGGCGCGCCGCTGCCCGACGGGCTGCCGGAGGTGGCCCGTGAGTACCTGCGGGCCACCAGCGCCCCGCCGGCCTGGGTCGACTGGGACGCGATGGAGCAGGCCCGGCTGTTCTTCATCGACAACAACGTGCACATCTCCACCGCCCTCTCCTTCGCCTCCATGCCCGCCTGCTACGTCCTGCCGCACGTGGCGAAACTCCTGTCCGCGACGCATTCGCTGAAGTACCCCTCCAAACGCATGGCGGAGACCGGGCAGTTCACCGTCTACCTCATGCAGCCGGGCGCCTTCGAGGCGGGCAGCCGCTTCGTCCCGGCCGCCCAGAAGGTCCGCCTGCTGCACGCGTCCATCCGCCACCACCTGCGCCGCGAAGACCGTTGGGACACCGCGAGCCTCGGGACACCGATCTGCCAGGAGGACATGATCGGCGGGCAGATGATGTTCTCCATCCAGGTCCTCGACGCCCTGCAC
Organism: Streptomyces albidochromogenes; assembly: GCF_005981925.1. Classification (GTDB taxonomy): domain Bacteria; phylum Actinomycetota; class Actinomycetes; order Streptomycetales; family Streptomycetaceae; genus Streptomyces; species Streptomyces albidochromogenes. Next base: position 35,913 of record NZ_VBVX01000018.1, on the reverse strand, counting down.
CGGCTCGGCATCCACATGAGCACCGAGGGCGCCGAGTCGTACTACTACGCCTGGCGGGTCGTGGGCGCCATGCTCGGCATCGACCAGGACCACGCCCCGGCCGACCTGGAACAGGCCCGCGAGTTCTCCGACCTCTACATGACCCGCCACATGGGCCCGTCCGAGGAAGGCGCCCATCTCACCCGCCAGTTGATCGACCTCTTCGAAGAGGTCGTCCCCGGCACCTTCTTCGACCCCCTGGTCGGCGCGCTCATCCGCCATCTCATCGGCGACACCTGCGCCGACTGGCTCCAGGTCCCCCGCTCGCCGTGGGACACCGCTGTCAAGGCCGCACCGGCGCTGCTCGGCATTCTCGAGACGATCGAGGACAGCTCCCCGCTCGGGGCCTGGGCCCTGGACCGTCTCGGCCACCTCACCACTCTCTTCGAGCTCAGTTCGCTGACCCGGGGCCGTGTCATGCACTACGCCGTTCCCGAGCACCTGAAGAAGGACTACGACGTCGCCTCCACCGTCCCGCGAAGCCGTCGCTGGACCCCGCCCGCCCCACGGGTCCCGTATCCGTAAGCGCTCGGCACCTGTCCGCGCTCCGGGCACACGCCCCGGGTCCGCGTCCCGGGTCCGTGTCCTGTGGTCCGGCGTCCTGTGGTCCGGCGCTGCTAGCGACCGGCGGAGGACCATCCCTGGCGCCGCAGTCGCTCGAACCCGTCCAGGAGGAGATCCAGCGCGAACTCGAACTCGAACTGGTCGTCGCACCCCTGGCCCAACACGGACCCCTCGTCGTGAGCCACCGCGCCGGCCAGCTCCCTGACGTAGGGGTACTGCCCCGCGTCCTCCTGGGGCGGGGCCGGCCGCGTGCGCGGGTCGGGGCCCGGCGGGGCGTCGAACAACTCCTGTGTGAAGCCCATCATGCGGCTGCCCAGCGCGTGCATCACATGGTGGGTCAGGTCGACGGAGAAGCCGCCGGTGCGGAACATGCCGATCACGGAGTCCATGTACGCGAGCACGGCCGGCGTCGGGCCGCTTCGCGACCGGATCACTTGGGCCGCCCAAGAGTGTCCGACGAGAGCGCGGCGCGCCGAGAGGATCCTCCGGCGTACCGCCTTCTGCCAGTCGGCGCCCGCGACCGGCGGTTCGATCTCGCCCACGACGACGTCCACCATGCCGTCCAGGAGTTGTTCCTTGTTGGCGACGTGTTTGTAGAGCGCCATGGGCACGACGCCCAGCTCCTGCGCGAGCTTGCGCATGCTGAGCGCCTCGATGCCGATGTCATCGGCGAGCACGACGGCCGCCCGCAGCACCCGGTCCCTGGTCAGCGGGGTGCGGCGCACCGCCTTCGCCTGCTCCGCCATCTCGCCACCAGCTCCCTCGTGATCCGTCATTGTCAGCGTCCCGGGTTGACGAGTGTACGACGTACACCTACCGTGAGCCTTCGGTGTACGCCGTACACCTTTCATATGGGGGTAGGTCCTGGTGCTTTCGACCAGAAGAACCGCGGTCGTCGCAGGTGTACTGTTCCTCGTCACCGAGGTCGCCGCGATCGGCGGGCTCGCGCTGTACGGACCCGTGCTGCGGGACGCGGACTACGTCGTCGGTTCCGGCGCGGACACCCGGGTGTTCCTCGGCGCACTGTCCGAGATGGTTCTGGCGGCAGCCGTCGTCGGCACGGGCGTCGTGCTGTACCCGGTCCTCAGGAAGCGGGACGAGGGAGCCGCGCTGGGCTACGCGTGCGCCCGCCTGCTCGAAGCGGCCGTCATCGTCGTCGGCATCATCAGCGTCCTGTCCGTCGTGACACTGCGGAGGGACTTCGCCGGAGCGGCCGGCGGCGACGCCGCCTCGCTCGTCACGGCCGGCAGGACGCTGGTGGCCGTCCACGACTGGACGTTCCTCGTCGGGCCCAACTTCGCCCTGGGAGCGAACTCGCTGGTCCTGGCGTGGCTGATGCACCGCTCCGGGCTCGTCCCACGGTTCATCGCCGTGCTGGGGCTGACCGGGGGCGCGCTGATCTGCGTGTCGGCGACCGCCGTGATGTTCGGCCTGTACGAGCAGGTCTCCGTGCCGGGGTCGGTGGCGGCGATCCCCGTCTTCACCTGGGAGGTGAGCCTCGCCGTGTGGCTCATCGCCAAGGGGTTCAAGCCGTCCCCCCTCCTCGGCACGGCACCCCGAGGGGAGGAGCCGCCGCACCCCGCCGTCGGGTGACGGGTCGTCATTTCCTCGGGCGTGCCGTGACAAAATCGGGACAAGACTGGCGTTTCGGCGTGCGTGAGCGGTCCATGGTGGGCGACGGTGGACCAGCCCTGGGCCGCGCACGTCCGTGCGCCACGTCGGGGGCGTCGTTCCGGCCGGACTCGCCGCGTTTCTGAGGAGACTCCCCATGAACTGGACACTCGAAGTCGTCCCGGTCCCTGTCACCGACATGGACCGCGCCAAGAAGTTCTACGCAGAGAAGGCCGGCTTCCGCGTCGATCTCGACGACGAGGTCGCCCCCGGCATGCGCATCGTCCAGCTGACGCCCCCCGGTTCGCGATGCTCGATCGCGATGCTGGAGGGCATGCCGGCCGCGCCCGGCACGAAGACGATGGCTCCCGGCACGCTCCAGGGCCTCCAGGTCTGTGTCACCGACATCGAGGCGGCCCGGGAGGAGCTGGTGGGCCGCGGCGTGGACGCCTCCCCGATCCGGCACGTCGGTGCGACGGGCTGGGAGGACGGCAAGGGCGACACCTGGAACTCGTTCATGTCCTTCGAGGACCCGGACGGCAACGGCTGGGTGGTCCAGGAGGCCCCGTCCGACCTGTCGGAACGCTGACCGGCCAACGGCTCGTACGTACGGGGACCGACGCTCACGTACGTCACCCGGTGGGCGGGGCGGCGCGCGTCCGCGCGGTCGCCGTACCGCGCGCCGCCCGCGTCAGCCGGTCGGTCACCAGGGCGAGCGGGGGCCAGTTCAGGCGGCCGCGTCTGGCGACGGCGTACGCCCGCAGCTCGATGTCGGGCGCCGTGAGCGGGACGATCCGCACGTCGGGGAGCACGGCGGTGTCCAGCGGCAGCAGGCCCACGCCGAGGCCCGCGGTGATCATGCCCTGCACCAGGTTCAGGCTGTCGGCCTGGTGCGTGACGCGCGGGACGAACCCCGCCATGGAGCCGAGCGTACGGATGACGGCCTCGTCGGCGGTGTTGCGCGAATTGACGATCCACGCGTGTTCACGGAAGCGGTGGACGATGTCCAGCGCCGTCCCTTCCCCGGCGTCGGTCCGCGCGGGCACGCCCAGGCCCCACCGGGCCGTCCACAGCGGGGTGCTGCGCACGGCGGGGTCCTCGGCGGCCGGCGCGAGGTTGTAGTCGTAGGTGAGCGCCAGATCCGTCTCGTCCGCCGCCAGCAGGGACAGCGCTTCGGCGGGTTCGTGCTCCCGGATCAGCACGTGGAGCCGCGGATGGCTCACGGCCAGGTCGCCGACCAGCGGCAGCAGGTAGGAGCGGATGGCGGTGCCGAAGCCGGAGACCCGCAGGGTGCCGTTGGGCTCCGCCCCGGGCGTGAGGTCGAGGTACGCCGCCTCGACGGCGGCGAGGATCGTCACGGCGTGTTCGGCCAGCCGCCGGCCCGCGGGCGTGAGCCGGACCCGGCGCCCGTGGGGCTCAGTCAGCGCCGTACCCATCTCCCGCGCCAGCACGGCGATCTGCTGGGACACCGTCGAGGTCGTGGTGTTCTGCGCCTCGGCCACCGCGCGCATCGACCCCAGCCGGGACAACTCCACCAGCAGGTGCAAGCGTCGTGTCTCCATCCCCCCATTGTTCAGGATTCCCGAACAGAGTGTCCATGATCGGCACGTGGACACGGACGATGGCCAGGCCCTCTACTGGGGCCCATGAGCCCGCTGACCTCCCTGAACAACTCCGGCGCCGTCCGTCCGCGCCTGCGCGGTGCCGAGGGCGGCGCCCTCATGACGCTCGCGTCCATGTCGAGCATCCAGCTCGGGCTGGCGCTGTCGGTCACCCTGCTCGACCAGCTCGGCGCGCTGGGCACGACCGGCCTCCGTCTCGCCTGGGCGGGCCTGCTCCTGCTCGTACTGGTGCGTCCGCGTCCCCGCGACTTCACCGGCCGGGACCTGCTGGCCTGCACCGTGCTGGGCGCGGTGACCGCCGGGATGATGGTGTTCTTCATGCTCGCCGTCTCGCGACTGCCGCTCGGCACCGCCAGCGCGCTGGAGTTCCTCGGCCCGCTGGCGGTGTCCTTGTTCGGGTCGGGAGGCGGACGCAAGCGCTGGACCGCCGCGGCGGCTGTCGGGGTGGTGCTGCTGACCGAGCCGTGGGCCGGCGGCATCGACGCCGCCGGCGCGGGTTACGCGCTGGCCGCGGCGGCCTGCTGGGCCGGGTACATCCTGCTGACCCAGCGCGTCGGCGACAGCGTCACCGGCCTGAGCGGCCTGGCCCTCTCGATGCCCGTGGCCGGTGTCCTCGGCCTGCTCCTCGCCGCGCCGTCCGACCTGGTCCACGTGACGTGGAAGCTGCTCGGCCTCATGCTCGGACTGGCCGTACTGAGCGTCGTCCTGCCGTTCATCCTCGAATTCCTCGCCCTGCGCCGCCTGACCACCTCCGCGTTCGGCACCCTGATGAGCCTGGAGCCCGGCATCGCGCTCCTGGCGGGGCTCCTGGTGCTCGGCCAGATACCCGGCGTGCTGCCCGCGCTCGGCATCGTGTGCGTCGTGATCGCCGGCATCGGCGCCACCCGCACCGGCGCCCGCGCCCCGGAGACGGCCGAGAGACCGGGCGACGACAGCCTGAGCGCGCCGTTCCCCGCCCAGCGCGTCCCGTAGCGGCCGCCTCGGCGACCGCCGGCCGCCGGCGAGGAGCGGCGGCCCGCTCAGCGCCTGCCGGGCGCCCCGCTCCGTGGGACGTCGCGCCCGACCTCGCCGCGGTGGCCGCGCAGCCGATGGGCGGCGGCGGCACGGACGCGTCGCGTCCGGCCCGCCCGGGCGAGGTGGGCGAGGGCTTCGGGCGAGGTGACGGTCCCGGCCGCCTCGCGCTGGAACCAGTCGGAGGCGGCGGCGACTTCTTCGGCCGTCCACGGCTCGCCCCTGACGATCGCCCGCAGCAGCGCCCATTCGCGCAGGCGTCGTACGGGGAACTCGCGATCACCGATCACCGCGGCCAGGCCCCGGGCCCAGTCCTCGAACCGCGGACCGGACAGCAGACCGTTGGCCCGCCGGTCGATGTGGCGGACCACCGCTGACACGGCCATCGTCTCGTCCGGGTCGCGCAGGACGGCCGCCACCAGGGCCGTTTCGTCCTCGGCCGCCCCCTCGGCGAGCTCCCGGAGGTAGCGGGCGAAACGCTGGTGCTCGTCCCCGCCCGGGTGATCGCCGGCGGGGTTCTCCTCGGTCACGCGGCCTTCCTTCCGTGCGTCGGCGACCGGCCGCGCCCAAGGCGCGCGGCGGGTGGGGCCGGGGAGCCCGTGCGCCGACAGTACGACGTGCCGGACTGCTCCTCCACGGCCGGCCGGCACGGGAGATCGCCGGTGGCGCCGTGCCGGACGGCTTCCGGTCCGGGCCCGGGAACGCCGCTCCTCAGAACGTGTTGTCACGGCGGCGGCTGAAGGGCCTGCCGTCGGGGTCGACGAGGATCCGGTACAGCGGCATGGCGAGCGCCTTCTCCGGGTGGGAGAGGTCCGGCGGACGGTACGTACGCAGACGTCCGGGCGGCCGTGGCCCCCGGCAGCCGCCGTCGTGCCAGGCGTCCAGGGCGGCCGCGCTCGCCGCGAAGGCGTCGTAGGCGCCCACCGGGTCGCACAGGGCGTCCGGCGCGTCCGGCGCCTCGGGTTCCTCCTGGTCCAGGTGCTCGCGCGAGAGTTCCAGCCGCAGGTTCCTCGCGAAGGTGCGCGCACCGTCACCGAGGCCGCCGGGATCACGCGGCTCACGCGGGTCGGTGCTCTCGTCCAGGACGGCGCAGTCGAGTTCCGAGTCGTGCGTCCAGGAGCGGAGGTTGATGTTGTCGGACCCCACGGAGGCCCACACGTCGTCGATCACGCACACCTTCGCGTGCACGTACACCGGTGTCCCGGCATGGTTCTCCAGCCCGTACACCGCCACGCGCCCCTTGCCCCCGCGACGCAGCTTCTCCAGGGCCGTGATCCGGCCGACCAGGTTCATCGGCAGGCTGATCCGGCCGTCCTGCTCGGGGACGGTGGGGATGACCGCGACGAGACGCAGGCCGGGGTTCGCGGCCAGCGCCTCGGCGAAGAACTTCACCACATGCGGAGACCACAGGTACTGGTCCTCCAGGTAGATGAGCGCACGAGCACGCCGCAGCGCCTTGAGGTACCCGCGCGCGATGCTGCGCTCACCGTCGGGAGCGAAGTCGTAGCCCCGCAGCAGGCGGTTGGGGTACGTCCGCAGCACTTGGACGGTGTGCCTGCCGCGCGGCCCGGGATCGGGCAGCTGGGGCGGCAGCGTGTCGGCTTCGGTGTCCTCCCGGTGCATCCGCTCCCGCAGACGGGTCAGGGGGCTGCGGCTGAGCGGTGCCGGGTCGTCCCACCGTTCGCGGAAGCACGCCTCGATGTCACCGACGACGGGACCGCGCAGGGCCAGCTGGATGTCGTGCCACGGCGGTCGCGGTCCGTACGCGGCAGAGATGGGCTGCGCCTGCGGGTCACCACGGTGGGCGGCGTCGTCGTTGCGGTTGTGGCACAGGTCGGTCCCGCCGACGTACACCACGTCGAGCTCGGGGCGGCCGGGATGCCGGAGTACGACGAGCTTCTGATGGTGGGAGCCGCCCGGGCGCACCCGCATGTCGAGCAGGCACTCACCGCCACCCGCTTCGATCTCCTCGCCGAGATGGCGGTTCTCGGTCTCGCTGTACTGGAGCCGGTCCAGGTGGGAGCGCCACACCAGCCCTTTGACGATCACGCCGCGCTGCGCCGCCTCGCTCAGGACGGCGCCGACTTCGGTGCCCGGGCCGTCGAGGCGCTGGTCGGGGTCGCCGCGCCAGTCGGTGAACAGCAGGAGGTCACCGACGCGCTGTGCGCGGATCCCCGCGAGGAGCTCCGCGAAGTACGTCGCACCGTGGACCAGGGGGCGGGCGTCGTTGCCGTCCGACCAGGCCACGCGGTCCGGTCTGCGGCTGTCCAGGCGGGTCGCGGAATTGCCGCGCTCGCCGGCCGTCAGGAGCCAGTCGGTGCGTTCCACGGCATGGGCCCTCCGTCCGTACGGGGCTGTCGTACGCCTGCACGCGGTGCGGGTACCCGGTTCGTGCCCGCTCACCCGGCCCGGGCGGCTCCCGCGGCCCGGACGGTCTTCAGCAGCTCCTGGGGGCGTCCCGGTGACGCGTCACCCGCTGCCGGCCCACCGGACCGGTGACACGCCGACGGTCCGCACGTCACCCGCCCGGAGCGCGGCGGATGCCCGCGGCCGCCCCCGACGGCCTCGCGGCGCGGCGGGGCGGTCCGGGCGGGTGCCGGCCGGCCGGGTCAGGACGGCGGAGCCTGCAAGGGGTGCGCGGCGAGCGCCTGGGCGGTGGTGTGCAGGTTGGCGGCCATGGCCCGGCCGGTCCTGTGGGCCCAGTCGTGTCCGCGTTCGTCGTCGAGGTAGTCCGGGCCGGCGCCCGGGCCGAGGTGCCAGTACGTCCACGCCTGGCCGGGGATGGTGTAGCCGATGTCGCCGAGGGCTCCGCCGATCTCGCTGATGACGTGGTGGGCGCCGTCCTCGTTCCCGGTCACCACGACGCCGGCGACCCGGTTGTACGCGACCGGCCGGCCGTCGTCGTCGGTCTCGGAGAGCATGGCGTCCATCCGCTCCAGCACCCGCTGCGCGACCGAGGACGGCCGGCCGAGCCAGGTCGGGGACGCGATGACGAGGATCTCGGAGTTCAGCAGCTGCGCGTGGACGCGCGGCCAGTCGTCGCCCTCGCCCATGTCGGACTTCACTCCGGGCAGCAGGTTGAGGTCCACCGCCCGTACCGACTCCACGCTCACCCCCCGTGACACGAGTTCGGCGGTGACCACCTGGGCCAGGGCCTCGGTGTTCGACGGCTGCGGGGACGGCTTGAGAGTGCAATTGATCAGGAGAGCTCGCATGCTTGCACGGCTGCCCGGCAACCCCGCCCGTACACCGCCGGACCACACCATTCGCTCAGGTGAACCGCTCGGGCCGGGTGACCCGCTCGGCCGCTCCCCGCATCCGGCGGGCGGCCGGCTCGCCCGTGTGCCCCTCGTGACCGGCCGCCGTCAGCACGCACCGCCCCTCCTCGCAGGAGCGCCGCAGCCGTCCCCTCGAAACGGTCTGCACCAGTCCGATCGTCCAGCACATCGGGCACCCGCGCAGCGCCATCGCGCCGACGGGGAGGAGCAGCAGGCTGACCGGTCCGACCACCGGAATCAGCGCCACGGAACCGATCAGCCCGCCGAACCCCACCACGCCCCGGGCGAGATGTCCGCGCAGGGACGCGCTCGCGAAGTCGGGGCTCTCAGCTTTCGTCGCCATCGGCGTTCCCTTCGGCAGTCGGGTCGGGTTCGGCACCGAGCAGGTGGCGGACGGCGGCGCGGGCCCGGTGCAGACGCGACTTCATCGCGGCCGTACTCAGTCCCAGGGCGTCGGCGACCATCCGTCCGCTGAGGCCCTGGATGTCGCGCATGATCAGCACGCGGCGCTGGTCGGCGGGCAGGGCGGCGACCGCCGCCGCCACCCTGCCCGCCTCCAGGCGCTGCAGAACCTCCTCCTCGGCCGACGGCACGAAGTCGTCCCGAGGCGGTGTGCGGTCCCGCGCCGTCGTCCGTGCGCGCCGCAGGCACTCGTTGCGGACGATGCGGAACATCCACGACGCGAGAGCGCCGGACGCCCGCAGCGTCCCGATCTTCCGGTAGAGGATGATCAGTGCTTCCTGCGCCGCGTCCTCGGCGTCCTCGGGGGTGGCGCAGAGGGAGCGGGCGAACCGCCGCACGTTCGGATGCGAACCCGACACCAGCGCGGTGATCGCGTCCACATCACCGCGCTGCGCGGCGACGACCAGCAGTTCACCGGGCCAGGACGACTCAGCCACGGGCGCGGCCCCTTCTGCGCAGTGCGACGTGGCCACAGGCGCAGAGCAGCACGGCTCCGACGGCGACGGCGATGGTGACGATCACGGCAACCTCCATTTCACGTCCCGGCGTTCTGCCGACACGGTGATAAGAGGCGCCGGGCGGCCAAAAGGATTCCGTGCCCCACGAGCCGGGGTTGCGGGCGGAGCGGACGACGCACGAGGCGGCGGCGCCGATGGGCTGCCGTGCGGCGTGGAACGCCTGTGTTCGCCGCTGCCGGTTTCGCACCCGCCCTCCCCGGCAACCCATAGACAAGCGATCAGCCGGGCGCGACCCGGGAACCACGGAGGAAGGGCGCATCATGGGACGCGAGGACGCTGCCGGCCCCGACGGCGGACGTGACATGCGGGCGATGACGTACTCGGCCTTCGGGGGTCCGGAAGTGCTCTCGGAGACCCGGCAGCCGCGACCCAGGTTCGGCCCCGGAGAGGTCCTCGTGCGCGTACGGCGCGCGGCGGTCAACCCGGTCGACTGGAAGATCATGGCCGGAGGGCTGGAGGGCCTGATGGACACGGTCTTCCCGGTGATCCCCGGCTGGGACGTCGCCGGGGTCGTCGAACACGTGGGTATCGACGTGCCCGAGTTCGCGGTGGGCGACGAGGTCGTCGCGTACGCGCGCAAGGACTACGTGCACGGGGGCACCTTCGCCGAGTTCGTCACCGTCCCGGTGCGGGCCCTCGCCCGTAGGCCCGCGTCGCTGACCTGGGACCAGGCGGCGGGCCTGCCGCTGGTGGGTCTCACGGCGTACCAGGTGCTCAAGCGCCTGGGCACCGGTCCGGGCGACACCGTACTCGTCCACGGGGCCGCCGGCGGAGTGGGTTCGCTGGGCGTGCAGATTGCCCGCGCGCTCGGCGCCAGGGTCATCGGCACCGCCTCCCCCGCCAACCACGACCGGCTCCGCGAGCTCGGCGCGGAGCCCACGGCGTACGGCGAGGGAGTCGTCGAGCGCGTCCGGAAGCTCGCACCGGAGGGGGTCGACGTCGTCGCGGACTTCGTCGGCGGCGTCCTGGACACGACGCTGGCCGTCCTGCGCGAAGGCGGCCGGCACGCGTCGATCGCGGACCCCTCCGTCGTCGGAGCCGGCGGGCAGTGGATGTGGGTTCGGCCGAACGGCGACGACCTGGCCGAGCTCGGATCTCTGGCCGACGCGGGGAAGCTGACGGTGCCGGTGGCCCGTGTCTTCCCTTTGGAGGAGCTCGCGGACGCTTTCGCGTTGAGCCAGTCCGGGCACGTGCACGGAAAGGTCGTCGTGGCCGTCTGACCCGCTCCCCCTCCTCCGCGCCACCGCGTGCACCGGTGCCACTGCCGGGCAACCGCACCACCGGGCCACCGCCTTGGCGCGGGCGCTTCCCTGCTCGGCACGACGGCGGCTTCCGTCCGGCACGCGCTCGGTGTACGACGCGGGTGACGGGGCCGCGCGGGTGACGTGCCCGTCCGCGACGGACGGCACATGGCAAAGGCAAGGAACTCACGCGCTCCTTGCCACTTACAACCTATAGCGCACCGGGGGCCTTGCGGCAAGACCCCGGTCGTACCGCAGAATGCTCGTCCAAGGCCAGGACCAGCGGAAACGGCGAACCCGGGTGTGCACGCGTCTTTTTCGACGTGCGGCGCGCGCGGGGACGTCGAACCGTTGGCAGGGCTCGCGTCGCGGTCGCGGGGACTCGGCGTGACGGCGCGGGTGCCGTCCGCCGGACCGCGCGGAGTGACTGGCCGACATCCACTCTCTTGAACGGGCTTTCGATGATTGACGTGATCGTGGTCGGCGGCGGACCGACCGGCTTGATGCTGGCCAGTGAGCTGCGACTGCACGACGTGAACGTGGTCGTGCTGGAGAAGCTGACCGAGCCGACCCAGCAGTCCCGTGGCCAGGGCCTGCACACGCGCAGTGCCGAGGTGATGGATCAACGCGGCCTCCTCGAACGGTTCCTGGCGGTCAGCGAGAAGTTCCAGGTCGGCGGCCTGTTCGGCGGCATCATGAAACCGTGGCCGGATCGGTTGGACACGGCTCACCCGTTCGGTGTCGCCGCCTCGCAGCCGGTCACCGAGCGGCTGCTCAACGAGCGTGCGCTCGAACTCGGTACCGAGATCCGGCGCGGCTGCGAAGTGGTCGGAGTGAGCCAGGACGACGACGGGGTGGACATCGAACTGGCGGACTGCACCCGGCTGCGCTCCCGTTACGTCGTCGGGTGCGACGGCGGCCGCAGTGCGGTGCGCAAGCTGATCGGCGTCGATTTCCCCGGTGAGCCCGCCACGGTCGAGACGCTGCTCGGCGACATGGAGGCGACCGAGGACCCGGCGACGATCGCCGCCGTCGTCGAGGAGGTCCGCAAGACCCAACTGCGGTTCGGCGTCTCCCCCGGCGAGGACGGGGTGTGCCGCGTTGTCGTGCCCGCCGACGGCGTGAGCGAGGACCGTACAGCCGAGCCGACCCTCGAGGAGTTCAAGCAGCGGCTGCGGGCGGTCGCCGGCACCGACTTCGGCGTGCACTCGCCGCGCTGGCTCTCCCGGTTCGGCGACGCCACCCGGCAGGCCGAGCGCTACCGGGTCGGCCGGGTGTTCCTCGCCGGCGACGCGGCGCACATCCACCCGCCGACCGGCGGGCAGGGGCTCAACCTCGGCGTGCAGGACGCGTTCAACCTCGGCTGGAAGCTGGCCGGCGCGGTGAACGGCTGGGCGCCGCAAGGGCTGTTGGACAGCTACCACGTCGAACGCCACCCGGTGGGCGCCCGTGTCCTGGACAACACCCGGGCACAGATCACCCTCCTGGGGACCGACCCGGGCGCGACGGCGCTGCGGGAGCTGTTCGCGAAGCTGATGGACTTCGAGGAGGCGAACCGGTACGTCACCGGGATGATCACTGCGGTCGACGTGCGCTACGACTTCGGCGAGGGCCACGAACTGCTCGGCCGGCGGTTGCGGGACGTGAGACTGAAGCAGGGGCGCCTGTACGAGCTGATGCGCGAGGGCCGCGGGCTGCTGCTCGACCAGACCGGCCGGCTCTCGGCCGAGGGCTGGGCGGACCGGGTCGACCACGTCGTCGACGTCAGCGAGGAACTGGACGTACCGGCGGTGCTGCTGCGGCCGGACGGGCACGTGGTGTGGGTCGGCGAAGACCAGCAGGATCTGCTCAGCCGGCTTCCGGCGTGGTTCGGCGCCCCTGTGGGCTGAGCGCGCGGGAACGGCTCGCAGGGCGGTGCGGCGCGGTCCGCCGCCGAACCCCACCCTCGAAGCGGGGCGGCCTCCTGGCCCCGGCCGCCCCGCTTCCCGGCTGTGCGGCATGCGCAGCCGAGGCACTGAAGGGTCCTGAGGACGAGCAGTCGGCCCACGATCCCCCAACGCCGTGGCCGTGCTCACGCAGTACCCGGCAGGAGTCACCCCCCCCCGCCCGTCACGATCGACAGTCGTGGCGGGCGCGGTCCGTTGTGGGGGCGCGCCGTGGCGCGGGCTCCCGTCGCCGCGCGCCGCGCAGGTACCCGGGCGCGGCCCGCGTCGCGTTCAACCTTTCAACGCACGCCTCGGGGCGCGCGGTTCACGTAACCGGAGCATGTCCCGGCTGGCTCACGTGTCACATCCCGGGTCACGAAACAGTCGCGCCCTGCCGCACCCCTTCCCGAGATGACACGTGTCACCTACTCTCCCCTTCAGCACGCTTCGTGGCCCGATCCCGCGGCTGCCGGAGTGCGCCCGTCCCACCCCGCAGCACGCGCTGCTTCCACCTGCCTCATTGCCCGGCACGCTCTCCAGGGGGCCCACCCATGACTCATTCACTTCCTGAAGGCGCAAGACCGGTAGCAGCTGCTGCTCCCGGCACTGGCGCCCCGTCCGTCGCGCCCGACGAAAGCTCACTTCGTCTGCTGCACGTCACCCTGCCGGTCGCGAACGTCGCGCTCTACCTGCTCTGGCTCGGCGTCGGCAGCTTCCTGCTGCCGATCCAGGTCGCGCGGATCACCGGTACCAACGACACCGCCGCGCTGTCCGCCGCCAGCACCATCGGCGCGATCCTCGCCACGGTCGGCAACCCCGTCTTCGGCCAGTTGTCGGACCGCACGCGCTCCCGCTACGGGCGCCGGGCGCCGTGGATCCTCCTGTGCGCGCTGCTCGGCGCGCTCGCCCTCGTGGCCCAGGCCCAGGCGGCGAGCATCGCCGCGCTGGGGCTGAGCTGGGGTGTCGTGCAGTTCATCATGAACGGCTACCAGGCCGCCCTGACCGCCGCGATGCCCGACCGGGTGCCCGCCTCCCGTTACGGCACGTTCTCCGCCCTCGTCGGCCTCGGCGTACCGCTCGGCACGATCGTCGCCGCCCTCGTCATCGGCGGCGTACCCGGTACCAAGTTCGGCATGGACGGCGTCATCGGCGGTTTCGGCGGCCGGTTCGCCGGTGAGAACGGCTACTACCTGATCGCCGCGATCGTGGTCGTCGCCGCGGTCTTCTTCACGGCCCTCTCGCCCGACCGGGACGCACGGCGACTCCCCCGCGAGCGCTTCGAACTCAGGGCCTTCTTCGGGAACTTCTGGGTCAGCCCCCGGCAGCACCCGGACTTCTGCTGGGCGTTCGTCTCCCGGCTCGGCGTGATGCTCGGCTACTTCGTCGTCCTCACGTACAACATGTTCCTGCTGGCGGACCACATCAGGATCCCGCAGCAAAATTTGCTACCGACTGTCGGCTTTCTGATGATCGTCAACGCGCTGTGCACGGTCGCCGCCTCGGTCCTCATCGGGCCGCTCGCGGACCGGGTGGGCCGCGTGAAGCCGTTCGTGCTGGCGTCCGGAGTCCTCGCCGCGCTCGCGCTGACACTCCCGATGATCTCGCCCACGGAGGGCGGGATGCTGGCGTACAACATCGTCGGCGGCGTGGCCTTCGGCGCCTATCTCGCCGTCGACATGGCCCTGATCACCAAGGTGCTGCCGCGCACGGCGGACGCCGGCAAGGACATGGGCGTCATCAACATCGCCAACGCCGGGCCGCAGATCCTCGCACCGACCGTCGCCGGCTGGATCGTCGCCGCGGGCGGTTACGAGGCGCTGTTCCCCACAGCCGCCCTGGTCTCCCTCGTCGGCGCGCTCGTCGTACTGCGCGTACGCGGTGTCCGCTGACCCCCACGGCCCGTTCCGGCACCGCGCCGCACGATCCGGGCCGGTACCCGCACGCAAGACCTCCCCTGTCCCTTCGTACCGCACGAGGAGAACGATGACCGACACCACCGGACGGAGCGCCACGGCCGTCCTCGCCGCCACGGCCGCACTCCTGCTCGCCGTGACCGCGGGCGCCCGGGCCGAGGTCACACGGCCGCCGGACCGTGACCAGCGGCAGGGCGGCGGGACACAGCCGCTCGCCGGTCTGCGCGTCCTGATGAGCAACGACGATTCCATGCAGATGGCGCGTCCCGACGCCTCCGACGGAAAGGGCCTGTACGAGGCACGGCGCGCGCTGTGCGCGGCGGGAGCGGACGTCGTCGTGATGGCTCCTTGGGCCAATCAGAGCGGCGCGGGCACCAGCGCCACCAGCGGCGGCCACCTGACCGTCCAGCGCCGGGCCGTCCTGCCCGGCGACTACGCGAACGACTGTTCCGGCGCACCGTCGCGCGGTGCGGTGTACGGCGTGTGCAAGGGCGCGTCGGCCTGCAGCCCGCAGTCCGCGAGTGCCACACCCGCAGACACCGTACGCCTGGGACTCGGCGGTGCGCTGGCCGCGAAGGCGGGCTGGGCGGACGGCCCGGATCTCGTCGTCTCCGGAAGCAACTACGGTCCCAACGTGGCCTCCGTGGTCAACGAGTCGGGCACGGTCGGAGCCGCGCTCGCCGCGATCGACGAGGGTGTCCCCGCGGTCGCGCTCAACAGCTCGTACGACCCGGCCGTCACGACCTCGCTCCACGTGGCCGACCGCACCTATCGCCGGACCGGCGAGTTCGGGGCCGGCTTCATCGGCCGGCTGCACCGGCGTGGCCTGCTGACCGCCACGTTCGTCGTGAACGTCAACTACCCGCATCTCGCGGAAGGGCAGCGCCCTCGCGGCACCGCCTGGACGTCCGTGGGGACGCGGAAGGTGGTGCGCAGTGTGTACCGGAGCAGCGGCGACACCTTCGCGGTCGGCGGGGCGATCTGCGCGCCGGGGGCGGCGGAGTGCCGGCCCGAGACCAAGCGCGACGCGGACTTCACGCTGCTGCAGCGGGGGCACGTCACGGTGACTCCCGTGAGCCCCGACCGCACGTTCACCGGCTCGGAGTCCGCGCGGCTCGCCAGGTACGTACGGACCAGCCGCTGATCGCCGACGGCGGCGGCCGGCACGCACGGGCCGCCCGCTGACGTCTGCGGCGACCGACCGGCCCCGGCGCCGATGGAGGGGAGCGCCGGGGCCCTGGCCTCCCCCGGGGAGCGGTGTCGGCGGGGCGCTCACCGGGACCGGTCGGGGTGCGCGGCCGCCGCAGTGTCGTCGTAGACCAGCAGTCCGTCGGGGCGCAGGCGTACTCCCGGCGTGGGCGGATGCGGGACCAACCGCCCGTTGTGCATCAGGTGGTGTACGGGGGCCCTTCGGGCCACGGCGGCGAAGTCGGCGATCAGACGCCGGTGGCAGCGCCACCAGAGGGCCTCGCCGCACATCACCGCCGTCGGGCGGCGGGCGGCCTCTTCGAGGAGCCGGTCCATGGCGGCCACGAAGTCCGGGTCCCGGGTGTGAGCGGCGTACCCGCGAAAGGAGGCGTTGCGCCAGACGACGTCGGGCGAGTCCGGCGGGGCCTTGCGGAAACCGCCCAGATCCCGTTCCCAGCGGTAGTCGATGCCGGCGTCGGGCAACCATCGCGCCAGCCGGCCACGGACGACGTCGGGGTTGCGGCGGCTTCCCGGCCCGATGCGCACGTCGACCACCGCCTCCACGCCGACGGCGCTCAGCAGCTCGACCAGCCGCTCACGCTCCGCCGTACTGTGGCCGAAGGTGATGAGGCCGTACTCGCCCATACCCACACCGTCGCACAGCGAGCGGGCGAGCGACGGCCCGGCGGCCACGGCCACCAGTACCCTGCCGATGAGGTCGTCGAGGAGGGGACCGACCCGATGGCCACCACACAACCTCACCGCGATCAGGTCCTGGAAGGCACCGGCGCATGACACCCCCGACGCAGACCCGCCTCGCCCTGGCCGCCCTCGACCGGGCGCTGTCGGGCCTCGGCACGCCCGAGCGGGCCGCCCGGGACCGCGACTACCTCCGCAGCCCTCTCGAACACCTCGGCGTTCCCGTTCCGCAGCTGCGTACCGCGGTCAGGAACTGGCACCGCACCCTCGCCGGCCCACCGCTCGACGACATCCTCGCCATCGCCGAGGCCGCCTGGGCGCGAGAGGTGTACGAGTACCGATGGGCAGCGGTGGAAGTCCTGCGCTTCCACGCCGACCGGCTCGGCCCCCGCCATCTGGAGCTCGTCGAGCGCCTGGCCCGCCAGGCCGGCACCTGGGCCCTGGTGGACACCCTCGCCGTACATGTGACCGGCCCACTGCGCCTCCAGCACCCGGACGCGTCCGGACCGGTGCTCGACCGGTGGATCACCGACGACGATTTCTGGGTGCGGCGCACCACCCTGCTGTCGCTTGTCGCGGGCATCCGCAGGGGCACGCCGGACCTCGACCGGGTCGACAGGTACGGCCGCCGGACCGTCACGGACACGGAGTTCTTCATCCGCAAGGCCCTCGGCTGGGTTCTGCGCGAGCTCGCGTCGCACCGGCACGCCGACTTCGTGCGGACGTGGAGCGCCGCCCACATCGAGCACATGTCGACCGTGACGCTCCGTGAAGCGGTGCGCCGCCTGCCGCCGGGCGAAGCCGAGCGACTGCTCGCCCTGCGGGCCGCGCGAGGCTGACCGCCGGTGGGGTCGTACGTCGGTCACCGGACGGGCTCCGCGGTCATCGGCCGCGCACCGAGGGGCCCTGGTCGTCAGGGCCCCTTCCAGCACGGGTTGCTCCCTCAGGGTGCGGGTGCCGGTGCGGACGCGGCCGCACTCGCGGGAGCCGGCGACGCTGCCTCCCAGGTGAACCCGTCCGGGTCGGTGAAAGGTGCGGCGCCGCCGCCGATCAGGAGCCGGTGCGATCCGGTGCCGTCGGGCGTGAGGCCGACGTCCTTGGCCAGGGCGCGGCGCCTGTACAGCGCCAGCTTGACGGGACCCGGCCCGGCGGCGAACTCGACGTACACGCGGCCGAAGCTCTTGCCCACGGTGAGACCGCGCTCGACGTAGAACCGCTTGCTCGCGGCCACGTCCGCCACCCCCAGCAGCAGCACGATCTCGTCGATCTGCCGGGTGGCCGGGCCGGTGTTCTTCTTCGCCGAGGTGGCGACCTTCCAGACGGTGCCGTCCGGTGCCTGGACGACGCCGCCGTAGCCCCAGAGCGACTTGGCGGCGGGCTTCAGCGACGAGGCGCCGGCTTCGAGGGCCGCGTCGATGAGCCGGTCGACGTCGGCCGGCTGGGACACCGTGAGCGCCAGGACGAAGCCACGGAAGCCGGTGGTGGGTGCCTCGGAGGCCCGCAGGCGTATCTGCGTGTCCAGACCGAAGGCGGCGGTGCAGAAGCGGTGGGCGGCCGCGGGGTCGGCCACGTCGAGGGTTACGGATGCGATGTCTGCCATGCCCCTCACGCTAGTTGGGGCTCGGGGGCCGGTGCTTCTCCATTCCTGACCGGTCCGGTCACCGGCTTCGCCGCGCACGACGGCATGCCGGCCCATCGCGTCGTCGCGCCCGCTGTGCGACGCGCCATCACGTACGCGTACGGCGACTTGCCGTACGCCAGCCGGAACTGGCGGCTGAGCTGCCCGGCGGGCATCTCCGCGCCACGGGCGAGCGCCTCGACGTCCAGCGGCCGCGGGTACTCCCGGTCGATCCGGTCGCGGACGCGGCGCAGTCGCGCGAGGTCGCTCAGGTGGCCGGAGCGCTCAGCGGATCTCCTGGATGCGGACCATGTTGCCGGCGGGATCGCGGAAGGCGCAGTCGCGGATGCCGTACGGCTGCTCGGTGGGTTCCTGGACGACCTCGGCGTCGCCGGCGGCCAGCACCTTCTCGAACGTGCCGTCGAGGTCCCGGGTGGCCAGCAGGATCCAGCCGTACGTGCCCTTGGCCATCATCTCGACGATGGTGCGGCGCTCGTCCTCGGTGACCCCGGGGTCGGCGGCCGGCGGCGCCAGGAGGATCGACGTGCCGGGCCGGCCGACGGGGCCGACCGTGATCCAGCGCATCTTGCCCTGTCCGACGTCGCTGCGGACCTCGAAGCCGAGGGCGTCGCGGTAGAAGGCCAGGGACGCGTCCGGGTCGTCGTGCGGGAGGAAGCTGGTGTGAATGGTGATGTCCATGACGATCATGCTAGGCACGGACGGTCCTCCGCGCTCTCGATTCCTCCCCGGTCGGGCCAGCTGTCCCACTCCGCGGCCCAGAGGGTGGAACAGGTGCGGTCGTCCTCGTCGTCGAAGCCCCGCCACAGGTCGACCCGCGCCGGCGGGAGCAACCGCGCGCACGGCGTCGTCCGAGTCCGCCCCTCCCGCGCGACCGGTGCGGCCGGGCCGCGTTGGTCGCCGCTCGCGGCAGCCTTTCTCACGTCGCCACCGTGCCGGTCATGTCCGCCCGCCCTGGTCCGTACGGGCGACGGCCTGCTCGACGAACTGGCGCTGACCGGCGAGGAACTGGCTCGCGAACAGGGCCCGGGGCGCGACGACCGCCGTGAGCGTGAGTTTGAGTTCCGACTTCTCGACGTCGTGGCGCACCAGGGAGTGGGTGGCGTCCGGATAGTGCTCGACCCGCAGGAGCCGGGCGGGCAGCAGCTTGCGGTACGCGGCTTCGGTGTCGGCCACGTCGACGTTGACGTCGTGGCCGGCCAGGACGAGCAGGACGCGCGTGCCTCGTACGGCCCGAAGGTCGGCCGTGGCGTCGGCGGTGTGGTTCTTCTTCACGAACCGCCAGCGGTCGGCCGTCATCCGTGGTGAGCCCGGCGCGTCGTCGACCGCGTCCCGGTACGCGGAGAACGGGGCATCGCGGCGCAGCAGACGCAGTGTGGTGTCCCTGCGCCGCAGCGCCGCCGCTGTCTGTCGCGCGGACGCGCCGTCCTCGCGCATCTGGGCCAGGAGGTTGTAGCGGCCCTGCTGCCGCCAGTTCACGGCCGGGGACACGGCGATGAGGAAGCGCACGTCAGGGACGCGGGCCGCGACTTTGGGCAGTACCCATCCCGCCTGGCTCGCTCCCCACAGCCCGATGCGGCGGCTGTCGACATCCGGCCTCCGGTGCGCCCAGGCGATGGCCGCCACCGTCTCGTCGGCCCGGTCGTCCATGCTCTGGTCGAGCCAGTTCCCCGACGAACCGCCCACCCCCGGCTTGCTCAGCGACAGTGAGGCGTAGCCGGCCGCGGCGAAGGACTCCCACAGCGGCCGGTAGAAGCCGTCGTGGGTGGCGTCGATCGCCCCGTCCCCGTGGACGAAGACGACCAGCCCGTACGGCCCGCGCCGATCCTTCGGTGTGGCCAGTACGCCGTCGAGGCTGTGCCCGCCGTGGCGCACTGTGACCCGCTCCTCCCGGAGGTCGTACGTGTTCTGCCGGATCACCACTCCCACGAGCCCCGCGGCCGCCAGGACCACGCCGACCACGAACCAGAGCACCACTCGTTTCCCGCGACTCCTCCGGCGCCCGCCCGCGGGCACGTCTTCGCGCTGCCTCGTCCACACCACACCGCGCTCCGATCTATCGCTACAACAACGCTCGTTTCTTCTACGAGCGTATCAGAGATGAGAGTATGGTGGTCGGCGAGGACGACGTCCGAGACCCCGACCCAGCCCGAGAGCGATGAGGAGACCTGACATGCCGCAGGCGGAGAACAGGGACGACCCCCGTGCCGGATCCGGACCGGTGACCCTTCGGCGCGGGGTCCCGGAGGGCGCTGAGGACACGGTGGCCGCGCTGTACTGGGAGGCGTTCGGCCGCAAGCTGGGCGCGGCGCTCAACCCGCCGGCCACCGGGCAGCGCTTCATCGCCGAACACCTGCACCGGGACCGGGCGGTGGTGGCGCTCGCCGGTGACGAGGTGGTGGCGGTGGCCGGCTACCAGCTCGACGGCCGAGGGCTCACCGGCGGCGGCGTGAGCGACGTCCTGGACACGTACGGACTGTTCCAGGGCATGCCGCGACTCGCGCTGCTCGCGCTGCTCGAACGCACCGCGACCGCGGGGCAACTGGTCATGGACGGCATCGCCGTCTCCGCGGAGTTCCGCGGGCGCGGCATCGGCGGTCTGCTGCTCGGCGAGGTCTTCCGCGTCGCCGCCGAGAACCGCTGCCGGCAGGTCCGGCTGGACGTCATCGACGTCAATCCCCGCGCCCGGTCCCTCTACGAACGCCACGGCTTCACCGCGGTCCACACCGAGGGAACGCCCTACCTGCGCCGCCTGATGGGGTTCGGCGCGGTCACCACCATGCACCGCCCCGTCCCTCCGCGGGCCGGTGGGCAGCAGTGAGCCACACCGGGCCCCCCGCGCCTCGCGCCTATGCTCGGTCCATGGCCGAGAACGTCCCCGAGATCCCCACCCGCCTGCTCGTGCACGCCCTGGTCCGCGAGGACGGCACGGTCGACACGGGCGAGCTCTACACCGTCGCGGGCGCGCTCGGCATGAGCGACCAGCAAGTACGCCTGTGCATCAAGCGGCTCGTCGCCGAGGGCCGCTTCACCCACGAAGGACGGGGCCGTAAAGCCCTGCTGCACACCACCGCCGACGTCACCGGTTCCCTGGCCCCGGAGGTGGAGTACGTCCGCCACGCCTACGCGCAGGATCACGGGCAGGCGCCGTGGGACGGCGTATGGCACCTCTTCGCGTTCGCCGTCCCCGAATCGGCCAGAGCGGCGCGCGACACACTGCGCGACACCCTCCTCGGGCTCGGCGCCGCCGCCGTCCAGGGCGGCTTGTACGTCAGCGCCAACCCGATCGGGGCACACGTCGAGGCCCAGGCGCGGCACCTCGGCATCCTGGACGCCCTCACGACCTTCACCAGCCGCGACCTGCGCGTCGGAGAGCGCCGTGACGCCACCGAGCTGGCCGCCGGGCTCTGGCCCCTGGAGGAGATCGCCGGGCGCTACGAGGCACTGGCCGCGCTCGCGCGGGCCCGCCTCGGGCGACTCGACGCCGTGACCGAACCGGCCGGGATCGAACAGCTGACCATCGCCGTCGAGCTCGCCGCCGCGTTCACCCGCGCCATGGAACCGGACCCGCTCCTGCCACCCCAACTCCTCCCCCGGCCCTGGGCCGGCGCCCAGGCACGCGACCTGGCCGCCCGCTGCTGGGCCCGGCTCCTCGGCCACCAGGCGGCGTCCGCCACTGACGGACACCACCGGCTGCGCCTGTTCAGCCTGTACGCCGACGCCGTCGAGCAGGCCGGTCACGGCTGACCGGGCGTCGCCCGCCGGAACGTGCAACAGTGCGTACGTGTGAGCACTTCCGCACTCCGCGATCAGCCGCAGAGGTCACGTCTTTCGCGTCAGGAGGAGCCCGTGTCGAAACCGCCGCTGCCCGGCGAGGTGATCGCGATGCTGACGAAGCCCAATCCGGCCGTGATCTCGACCCTGCGCCCGGACGGGCAACCGGTGTCGACGGCCACCTGGTACCTCTGGGACGACGGCCGGGTCCTGGTCAACATGGACGAGGGGCGCAAGCGTCTGGAGCACGTGCGCAACGACCCGCGGGTGTCCCTCACGGTGCTGGCCGAGGGCGACTGGTACACCCACATCAGCATCGTCGGACGCGTCACCGAACTCGCCGGGGACGAGGGGCTCGCGGACATCGACCGCCTGTCGCGGCACTACCTCGGCAGGCCGTACACGTCGCGCGACCGCCGCCGGGTCAGCGCCTGGATCGAGATCGACCGCTGGCACGGCTGGGGCGCCCTGAAGGACACCCGGCAGCCCGGATGAAGCCTGCGCGCCCGACCGCACCCCGGAGCCCCGCGGCGGTCGGCACGGGCCCGCACACCTGTACGGCGGCGGGCCCGGCCGGTCACGCGGCGAAGCCGCCGCCCGGTGGGATCACGACAACTGGCCGCCGTAGTCGGGCAGTTTGAACGTCCTCTCGGCGTGCCCGCCCACCAGGTCGCTGCTGCGGTTGCCGATGTTGGCGATGATGGTGTAGCCGTCTTCCTCGATGTCCGCCCGCATGTCGGTCTTGTACGCGCTGACCTCCTCGAAGAGGTCGGGAAGGCTGCGCGTGTGCACCTCGGAGACCGGATAGCCGACCTTGCGCAGGTTGTACTCGGTGAGCGACTCGATGATGCCGGGCCGAGCGGTCACGAAGAACACGTCCACGTCCCGCGAGGCCGCGAAACGAGCGAGGTCGAGGATCGGCTTGACCGCCGGAGTCGGGTACTGCCAGAAGGCGTGGAAGTCCGTCTCCAGGGAGGTGTTGTCGATGTCGAGGACGAGGGCGCGCTTCTCGTCGGAGGAGCCCGAGGTGCGCTGCTCGATGTACGGGCGGGCCGTGGCGACGACAGCGGCCACATCGCGCTGCCAGGTGGCGTAGTCCACGCTCGACAACCGCGCTTCTGCGTCCGGGCGTTGGGGCGGGGCGGCGGCGGAGTGGGTGCGGACCGCGGGGCTCTGAGCGGGAGCCGAAGCGGCCGAGGGGGCGGTTGACGCGATCATCGTGGCCGCCGTGAGGACCACCGCGGTCACGGACGCGGCGGCTCTGCTTCTCCATCTGCATACACGCATGGGGGGTTTCGCTCCTTGGGATCACGGTTCACGGGAGGCTCGCCCTTGTGGGGCCACAAGCCTTTGAGTGACATGTCCACGACCCAGAATGAGCGGTCGGCCGCCTTCTATCTACTGGTCGGTAGCATGATTCTTCCGTGCGAGAACGCCCCCGCCCCGCCGGCCCTCCTCCACCGAGGAGAGGCGGGCCGGGGCGGGCCGCCGTGGCCCGCCTGGGCGTTTCGGGCGCGTGCGAGGATGAGCGCATGGTGCCGGGAATGACGTTCGGGAACGGGTTATGGGCCGGGCTGGGATCCCCCAGGAGCGCTCGCGTGCTGGAAAGCAGCCCCCGCTCGCGGGTATGGCGTGTCGAACTGCCGCGGACCCTGGCGGTGGTGAAGCAGCTCGTGGACGGCCCGGACGCCGACGAGCGGTACGCCCGCGAGGTGGCCGCCCTGCGGATCGCGGCCCGAGCCGAAACGCCCGTGGTACCCGCCCTGCTGGCCACCGACCCCGGTGAACGGGTGCTCGTACTGGAGCATCTGGAACACCGGCGCCCCTCCCCCGACTGGATCGTCGCCTACGCCGCCTCGCTGGCCCGGCTGCATGCCACCGCCCGTCCGCAGGACACCGGAGCACTCCCCCGGTGGCAGGGCCCGGACCAGGCCGACATCGCTTCTTTCCTCAAGCTGGCGGCGGACCTCCACGTCCCTGTCCCGCCCGGCGTTCCCGGCGAACTCGGTGACCTCGTGGACCGTCTCGCCCGGGCCCCCGGCCACGCCCTTCTCCACGGAGACCCCTGCCCGGGGAACGACCTCCACACCGACAGGGGCGTCAGGTTCATCGACTTCGAACAGGCGTCGCTGGGCAGCGGCTTGATGGAGCTGGCCTATCTGCGCATCGGCTTCCCGACCTGCTGGTGTGTCACGTCGGCGTCCGTGCCGCTGCTGGAACGGGCGGAACGCGCCTACCGCGCCGCGTGGCGCGGCGCGACCGGATCCGACCTCGAGGAGGGCCTCGCCGACTCGTGCGCGGGCTGGCTGATCCGCGGTGACGCGCTGGTCGAGCGGGCACGCCGCGAAAGCACCGACCACCTGGCCCGGATCCCGGACCAGGACTGGACGTGGGGCACCGCGACCGCCCGGCAACGGCTCGTCCACCGGCTGGGCGTCGTCAGTGGGACGGCCGCCGGCCACCCCGCCATGAACGGTGTGAGCGGGCTGGCGGCCGGCATGCGCCAGGCCCTGCTCAGGCGCTGGCCCGCCCTTCGGCCCGTACCGGCACAGCGGCCCCCTGACGCCTGACGCCGGCACAACAGCCGTAAGGCCGGGCGGTGTTAAAGCACCATCCGACACGCCTTCGCCGCCTGTGTCCGGGGCAGGTCACGCGTCTCGAACCGCACGCCGAGCACGGTTCAGCGGCCGGCGAGGGCACCGCGCGCCGGTTCAGTGCCGGCGCCGGGCCGCCGCGGCGATCAGCCAGGCGGCGAGCACCGCGGCCGCCGCTCCCGCCACCCTCCTGCCGTTCGGCGCGCGGGTGTCGGAGGGCAGGAGGTCACGGGCCCGGTCGACGGCACTGAGCGGCACACCGGCCACAGCGTTGCCGGGGGGCCGGCGCGGCACACCAGGATGGGGGTGGGTGGGAGCCGTACGGCGTACGGTCTCCCATGTCGATCCCAGCCTGCGCAGGCCCGCGCGGTCCAGCGCCTCCTGCAGGCGAGGCAGCAGGAGGTCCTCCTCGTCGCGTATGTCCTGCCGGATCAGCGCGAACGCCTGGCCGACCAGCCGGTCGTGCCGGGGATCAGCGGGATCCGTACGCCCGATCTCGGCAAAGAGATCGTTGATCTCCTGGTGCTCCTCCTCCACCCGGGAAGTGAGTTCTTCCCCGTCAGGGGCTAGACGCCGCAGGGCGGGCCACAGCACGACTTCTTCGGCGAAGGCATGGCTGAAGGTCAACTGGACGATCTCCTTCAGCGTCTGCGCGCGCTCGGCCCGTGACCGCGTGCCGGACTCGTAGCGGTTCATGAGGCGATCGAGCTCGGCGTGGTCACGCCGCTGACGTGCCAGCACGCTGGCTTCGCCGCCGAGATCCTGAATGCTCTGTTCCGCGATCGAAAGGGTCATACCGCTGTCACTCCCTGGCCGCTCTCCCGGGTGCGGATGCGGAGAGGAGCCGGGAACTCCGGCCGACGCCGCCCCGCGAGGTCCGCGGTTGTCACCGTCACCACACGCCACGCGAGTTCCCCGGGGACGTCACCCAAACCCACCGCGCACCCGCGGCGAGACCGGTACGAGGCTCACGGGAAGTAGCACTCCAGCGCGCCTCGGCGCCGGATGTCGAGCGTCGCGCAGTGGAATGAACCGCCGAACGGCGCGTAATGGAGCAGATCGCAGGGGATCGGCTCGAAGCCCCATTGTTCGAGCGCGCGCAGCAGGTTGGTGTGATGCCGCTCCGCGATGACCCTTTTTTCGTCGATCATGAGAACGTTCATGCTGAGCCACTTCCCGCACATGGAGGTGATTCTCAGCAGGCGCTCATCGATCGGCGTGGGCTCGGGCGCGACAAGAGCGTCCCATGAATTCAGGATGCCGGGCAGGCGGTCGACGTCGACGTATTCGGGATTGACCAGCACCTTGCCGGGGGCCAGCAGGACGAACGTGGTGTCGATGTGCATCGGGGTGCGGCAACGGCTCTCGATCTCGTGGATGCGATAGCCGGGACCGAGGTGCCGGCGGAGCCACTCGATGCCCATGCGATTGGTGACGTTGCTCCGCGTGACGAAGAGGTCGCGTCCCGCTCGCGCGAAATCCGCCGCGTCGAACACGGGCTCGAACTCGGTGAGGATGTAGCGCATGGGCTCACCGGCTTCGGGGACGCGGAAGTCCGTCTCGAACAGCGCGTCCGTGAGCTGCGGCTTCGGCGCCGCCGTCCAGCGTGCCCCGCGCCGGAAGTAGTCCTTGAGGAGCGCGCGGTAGGAATGCGTCTCGAAGTAGCGGGACGGCCATGCCATCGGGGTCTCGATGATCTCGTCACCGATCACGAGCATGCTGTCGCGCGGGCAGGAATTGCAGAATCCGCGCGACGACCAGTCGGGGGTCGCGAAGCGTCTCCTGTGGTCGACCGCCTCCGGGCGCGTGACCGTGACGCCGAGGGATC
This sequence comes from Streptomyces albidochromogenes, assembly GCF_005981925.1. GTDB lineage: Bacteria > Actinomycetota > Actinomycetes > Streptomycetales > Streptomycetaceae > Streptomyces > Streptomyces albidochromogenes. Next base: position 10,010 of record NZ_VBVX01000018.1, on the reverse strand, counting down.
GCAGGAGAGCGATGAACCGATCGAGCTCGTACCGCGCTGGTTCGATCAGCGTGCGGGGATACCGAAGACCGGCGGCCAGCCCTTCTATCCGAGCCGCCCAGGGCGGAATGTTGCAGGAGACAACCGGATGACTCGACGGGAACGTCGCTCCTTCGAGCCGCCCTACGATGATCTCCTCCAGCGGATCCCACTCGTTGTGCGAGCTGACCGGCGAAACGAGAGCCTCGGCGTCGGGACGTTCGCGAACCATGACCGTTGACACCCGACATCACGCACGGTGAGCAGCGTGTGGACGAGGAGCTCCGTCCACCGCCGCCGGAATCCTGAACTTCTGCGCCGCCACTTTCCGCACCGCTTTCGACCCCCATCGCGGCCTGGTCACGCGATGGGACTCGGCCGCCGCTTCTTTCCATCTCGCCGGTCATATTCATCATGCCCGCCGCATGCGAAAGAAGCGCCCTGCCCCGGCCTCGTCGGCCGCCGCCGTCAAGGCGGCACGGGCGCTCGAGGCGGAGGGCTGCCCGGCTTCCGCCGCCGGCCCCCGGTCAGCCGACGGGGCGCCGGCGGGGATGCCGTGGGGCGGAATCCGGGCAGCCCCCGGTCAGCACTGGGGCCGCTTGCCGTGATTGGCCCCGTGCTTACGACGAGCCCTCTTCTTACGACGTCGCTTCGATGACATGCCTGCTCCCTTGCAACGCGTTGCCTTGCCTCGGCCAACGTCCCATGCCTGCTCCCCACCGGCGAGACGTCGGCGACCGCACGGGTGAAGACCGGGCGCACCGGGGCCTCGAGCAGGCGGGCCGAACGGCCTCAGCGGTGCGGCAGCCGGCAGCGGTCGGCACCGCCCGCGCGGCCGGACCGAGGCCGGCTGATGCTACGGTCCCTCCACCGGCGGGCAATTGGGGGGTTCTCGTGGAGTGGGGGACGCTGGTCGCGACGCTCGGCGGCGCGGTGATCGCGATATCCGGCACCGTACTGGCCGACCAGCTGCGTACGCGCCACGAGGACGACCGCGGCCTGGGATCGCGGCGGCGCGAGGTGTACATCGAGTTCATCACCGCCGCCGGCACCGCCCACACCCGGTTGCGCGGGCTCGCGCACTCGCCCGAGGGCGTCGCGGACCTGGAAGCGGCCAGCCGTGCCGCCCTGGTCGACGCCGGGCTCTACGAGATACGTGAGCGGCTGTACATCGACGCCGCCGCCACGGTCGCCGGTGCGGGCCAGTCGATGTTCGAGCAACTGCGTGCGCTGCGCGGTGTGGTCGCCGGGGGCGCGCGCGACACGTCGCCCGCGTTCCACGACGTCTACCACCCCTACCTCGACGCGGTGTGGGCCTACCGCGTCGCGGTCCGTGACGAACTGGAGGGCCGGTCGCTGTCCCCCGCCGTCTTCGGCTGGACCGCGTGGGACGGCCGGGAGCGTTGCCCCGTGTGCGAGGAGAACGCCGGCGACGCGTCCGCCCGGCGGTGATCCTTCACCGACGGAGGTCCCGCGGCTCGGCGCGCACGGGCTCCCCGTCCCGCTGCCGCCGCGACCGCGCGGACACCGCCGGCCGACCCCAGAATGTTGCGTGTGTGACATGTGTGGTCAGTCTTGGGGAACCCGTAGGGGGCAGTCCGGCGCATCTGTGAGGAGAGGACCTTGAGTACTTCTGATCCATGGCCCGTCGCCGACCCGGGTGGTGCCGTATGTGCGGGCTGAGCGGAGAGATCCGGTTCGACGGTGGGCGCCCCGACATCGCGGGGGTCGAACGTATGACGGACAGGCTGGCCGCGCGCGGTCCGGACGGGCGGGGGCTGTGGTCGCAGGGAGCGGTGGCTCTCGGCCACCGAAGACTCAAGATCATCGACCTGTCCGAGCACGGCGCGCAGCCCATGATCGACGCGGAGAGCCGGCTCACCGGTGTCTTCAACGGTTGCGTCTACAACTACCGGGAGCTGCGCAAGGAGCTGGAGGGCCTCGGGCACCGCTTCTTCTCCACCTCGGACACCGAGGTGCTGCTCAAGGCGTACCGCCAGTGGGGCACCAGCTGTGTCGACCACCTCCTCGGCATGTTCGCCTTCGCCGTGGTCGAACACGAGAGCGGGCGCGTCGTGCTGGCCCGCGACCGCCTGGGCATCAAGCCGCTGTACCTGGCCGAGGACGCCAACCGGCTGCGGTTCGCCTCGTCGCTCCCGGCCCTGCTCGCGGGCGGCGGGGTGGACACCTCCCTCGACCCACAGGCCCTGCACCAGTACCTGAGCTGGCACGCCACCGTGGCCGCACCGCGCACCGTGCTCGCCGGGGTCCGCAAGCTCCCCCCGGCCACCGTCCGGGTCGTGGAACGCGACGGCAGGCACCACGACCGCTGCTACTGGCAGCCGTCGTACACCCGCAGACCCGCTTTCGCCGGCATGGACGCGGCGGACTGGCGGGACGCGGTGCGGGACGCCCTGCGCACGGCGGTACGCCGCCGGATGGTCGCGGACGTCCCCGTCGGCGTACTCCTGTCGGGCGGCCTGGACTCGAGCCTCATCGTGGCGCTGCTGGCCGAGGAAGGTCAGACGGACCTGGCCACGTTCAGCATCGGATTCGAGTCCGAGAACGGCGAGGAGGGCGACGAGTTCGCCTACTCGGACATCGTGGCGAAGGAGTTCGCCACGGACCACCACCAGCTCATGGTCCCCTCCGACCGGGTGTCGGCCGGGCTCGACGGGGCGGTCGAGGCCATGAGCGAGCCCATGGTCAGCCATGACACGGTCGCCTTCCACCTGCTGTCGGAGCAGGTCGCCAAGCAGCTGAGCGTCGTGCAGAGCGGCCAGGGCGCGGACGAGGTCTTCGCGGGCTACCACTGGTACGCGCGGATGGCGGCCGCGGAGCGGGAGCAGGAGCCCGGGACGTACGCCGACGTGTACTTCGACCGGCCGCACGCCGACCTCGCGCGGATGCTGCGACCGCACATGCTGGCGGACCACGACGTCTCGGGTGACTTCGTACGTGACCACATGGCGGTGCCCGGCGCGGAGACCGCGCTCGACGCGGCGCTGCGGCTGGACACCCACGTCATGATGATCGACGACCCGGTCAAGCGCGTCGACAACATGACCATGGACTGGGGCCTGGAGGCCCGGGTGCCGTTCCTCGACCACGAGCTGGTCGAGCTGGCCGCCGCCTGTCCGCCCGAGCTCAAGCTCGCGCAAGGGGGCAAGGGAGTGCTCAAGGACGTCGGGCGCCAGGTGCTGCCGCACACGGTCGTCGACCGTCCGAAGGGGTACTTCCCGGTCCCGGCGATCCGGCACATGGCGGGGCCCGTCCTCGACCGGGTGCGCGAGGCACTGTGCGCGCCGGAGGCCCGCCGGCGCGGGATCTTCCGCGAGTCGTACGTCGCCGAGCTGCTGGCGGCGCCCGACACCCACCGGACCAACCGGGGAGCCAACGCCCTGTGGCAGGTAGCGTTGCTGGAGATATGGCTGCAGACGCACTCCATCAGCTGATCGAGGCGCGGCACGGGCAGCGGCAGCGGACCGCGCCCGCCGCGCCCCCGGGACCACTGGCGGGCCCGGCGGACCCGCCGGGCATCACGTACGCGCCCGGGGCTCCGCCCCCGCCGCCCGTGTCCGGCCCGACGCCCTTCACGTCGACCGCTCCCGCCACGGTGGCGCTGCCGGACGCGCCGGGGGCGCGGGACGCTCCGGCGCCGCTGGTCGCGCACGGCTGCTGGTATCCCTCGGCCGACCCCACGGGCGAGCACGTGGCGTTCATCTGCGACCGCGGCGGCGTACCGCAGCTGTGGGCGTCGACGGCCGACGGGGGCGACGCCCACCTGCTGGACTCCGACCCCGACCCGGTGACGGAGGTGTCCTGGTCGCCGGACGGGCGCTGGATCGCGTACACCTGCGCTCCGGGAGGCGGTGAGCACACCCGGGTGCTGTGCGTACGCCCGGACGGCACCGGCCGCCGGGTGCTCGCCGGCGCGGAGGCGGGCCAGTTCGCCCATCTGGGCTGCTGGACGCGGGACGGCTCGGCGCTGGCCGTCACGGTCGCCGAACCGGCCGTCGCGCCCCTCACGCACGGTGCGACCGCCCATGCCCCGGAAGAGGACCCCACCGAGGCGTACGGGGTGCCGCCGGGGCTGCCGCCGGGCTGGGCGGACCGGGACGGCCGTGCCACGCTCCTGGGCGGCGGTGGCCCCGACGGCGCGGGACCAGGCCGCCGGCCGGACGCGGCTGCGCCGGTGGACGGCACTGCGGCGAACGGAGGGCTGGCCGCGTATCTCGTGGACCCCGAGGCCGTGGTCTCCCCCGTCCTGCTGGCCACCGAAGCCGGGGCGGCCTCCCTGCGGGTGTGCGACGTCAGCGCGGACGGCCGGCTCGCGCTGCTGCGGCACGGGCCGCGCGGGCGGCGCGAGGCGATGGTCGTGCGCACCACCGACACGCGGACGGCCTGCGTGGTGCCGGTGGCCGACGGCGACCCGTGGATCGGCCGGTTCTCGCCCGACGCGCGCACCCTGTGGCTGCGCAGTGACGCCGACCGCGAGTTTCCGGCCCTCCTGGCGGTGGCGCTGGATGAGGGCGGCGAGTTCTCGGGTCTTCGCCCGGCGCTCGAACGGGAGGAAGCCGGCCTTGAGCTGCTGACCGTCTGCGACGACGGCGCCTCGGCCGAGCTGGCCTGGAACGTGCACGGCGCCACCGAGCTGGAGAGGGTCTCTCTGCCCGGCGCGGGGGCCGTGGGCGCCGTCGTCGCCCCTCAGTCCGTACCGCTGCCGCACGAGGTGGTCACCCGGATGGCCCACGCGGGTCCGAGCGGTCTGTTCCTCGCCCTTTCCGGCTCCCGGCGCAGGCCGGGTGTGTGGTGGCTTCCCGACGGCGTGACGCCCGTGCGCACCGCCTGGTCGGCGCGCGACGAGGACGCCGTACCGCCGGGCCGCCCGCCGGTGCGGCCCACGCCGGTTCGTCTGCGGGCCCGCGACGGTCTGCCGATCGGCGGCTGGTACTACCGCGCGCCGGGCCGCGACCCCGGGCGTCCGGCGCCCTGCGTGATCCATCTGCACGGCGGGCCGGAGGAGCAGGAGCGGCCGGTGTTCAACCCGCTCTACCACGAGCTGCTGGGGCGCGGCCTTGACGTCTTCGCTCCCGACGTCCGGGGGTCTTCGGGCTGGGGCCGCTCCTTCGTGGACGCGGACCTGGGCGCCGGGCGGTTCGCGGCCATCGACGACGTCGCGGACTGCGCCGCGCACGCGGTGGCGGCCGGGCTCGCCGACCCCACCCGGCTGGCGGTGATGGGGCGTTCGTACGGCGGATACCTGGTGATGGCGTCGCTGGTGTTCCACCCGGAGCTCTTCCGCACCGGTGTCGCGGTCTGCGGCATGTCGGACTTCGCCACCTTCTTCGCCGGGACCGAGCAGTGGATCGCGCAGTCGGCGGCGGTCAAGTACGGCCATCCCGTGCACGACCGGGAACTGCTGCACACGCTGTCCCCCATGAGCCGCGTCGACGCGCTGCGGGCACCGCTGCTGACGGTCCACGGCGAGCACGACACGAACGTCCCGCCGGGCGAGTCGGAGCAGATGGTGCGAGCGGCTCGAGAGCGCGGTGTCACCGCGGAGCTGCTGCTGCTGCGGAACGAGGGGCACGAGTTCCTGCGGGCGGACAACCGGCGGCTGTTCCGCCGTACCGCCGCCGACTGGATGCAACGCCACCTCGACCACCACTGAACCGCTGCCGGCCTCCGGTGGCGCGCGGCGCCGGAAGGCGGAGGGACGGGCCCGTTTCTGTGAGGGGCGGCCCCCTGGTGGGAACACGTCCTGTTCGCGGTGCGTCTGCGCCGCGGCCAGGGAGAGGACGGACGATGGCCGACAGCGCAGGTGAGGTACGCGAGGGCAGCGCGCCCGGGAGCATCCGGTTGCCGGGGATCGTGCTGGGCGTGGGGCTCGGCGGATTCGTCGACGGCATTCTGCTGCACCAGCTCCTCCAGTGGCACCACATGCTGACGAGCACCAACGAGGACCGCGTCGGGATCAAGTACTACCCGCCGAACACCGTCTCCGGCCTGGAGATGAACACCGTGTGGGACGGCGTGTTCCACACGGTCTGCTGGCTGGCCGTGCTGCTGGGACTGGGCATCCTGTACGCGCGGGTGACGCACCATCGGCGGCGGGTGTGGGCCTCACGCGTGCTGTGGGGCTGGATCCTCGTGGGGTGGGGCCTGTTCAACATCGTCGAGGGGCTCGTCGACCATCAGATCCTCGGCATCCACCACGTGTACGCCGGCGAGCACCAGATCTGGTGGGACATGGCGTTCCTGCTCCTCGGCGCGGTCCTTGTGGCCGGCGGTCACCTGCTGCGGCGCGGCGGCCGGCCCTTCGACCCCGACGCCGCCGACGCCCGCACGCGGGGCGGGCGGCCGTTCTGATGGGCGGCGGCGCGCACCACGTGCACGGCGGCGGCGCGGCGCACGGCGGGTGGGAGGTGCTGCTGCCCGCCACGGCGCTCGTCCTGCTCGCGGGTGGCTACCTCGTGCTCGACCACCGGGCCCGTGCGCGCAACCCCGCGCCGGGGTGCGGGCGGTGGCGGACGGTGAGCTTCCTGAGCGGATGCGCGCTGCTGGGCGTGGCCCTGCTGCCGCCGCTCGCCCCGTTCGCGCACGGGGACTTCCGCGGGCACATGGCCCAGCACCTGCTCGTCGGCATGTACGCGCCGCTGGCCCTGGTACTGGGCGCTCCCCTCACCCTGCTGCTGCGGACGCTGCCCGCCCCGCGCGCCCGGCGCCTGACCGGTCTGCTGCACACCCGGCCCGTGCGCGTACTCGCCCACCCGGTCACGGCCCTGATACTGAGCACCGGCACGCTGGCGGCGCTGTACTTCACCCCCCTGTTCAACGCGACGGCGAACCAGCCGGCCCTGCACCACCTCCTGCACGCGCATTTCCTGCTGTCGGGGTGCCTGTTCGCCTGGGCGATCGCCGGTCCCGACCCCGCGCCGTCACGGCCCGGGGTACCGGCCCGCCTGGTGGTGCTCGGCGTCGCCGTCGCTGCGCACGCCACGATCTCCCAGCTGATGTACGGCGGCTTCCTCATCGACGTGCGCGCACCCGTTCCCCAGGTGCGGGGCGGCGCGGAGATCATGTACTACGGCGGGGACCTCGCCGAACTGCTGCTGGCCGCCGCCCTCGTCGCGACGTGGCGCCCGGCCCGGCGACGCGGGCCGCGACGCTCCGCGCTCCGGTCCGCTCCCCGCTTCGTGGCGGGACGTCAGCAGGTGTCGCGGTAGGAGAGGTCCGGCAGGTACGCCCGCCAGTCCCGGCGCGACAGTCCGGTCCCGGCGCGGCGGCAGACGTCGGCGGCGACCCCGGCGGGGCCGATGCCGTACGTCTGGAGCAGCGTGTGCGTACCCGCCGTGTAGAGGGTGCGGCCGTCCGGGCCGAAGGCGAGAGCGGTCACCCCGCCGCTCCGCGCGCCACGGGCGCACGCCGTAGGGTGTCCACCGGCGCGGCACGACGACGAGGAGAACGATCCAGTGTCTGCGCCGAGCCTTGAGCACACGACTGTCCCCGCCGACAGCGACGAGGTGACCCTGCTGATAGCCCGCCGGGTGGAGCCGGGTTACGAAGAGGTCTTCGAGCAGTGGGCCCGAGGCATCCTCGACAGCGCGTCGCGCTTCCCCGGCCACCTGGGTCACGGCCTGTTCCGCTCGTCCGGTGACGGCGCTCCCTGGTTCCTCGTGCACCGCTTCCGCGACGCCGAGGCGTGCCGGTCCTGGCAGGAGTCCCCGGAGCGGGCGGCGTGGTTCGACCGGTGCGAAGGGCACCAGCACATCGAGATCGCCCGGCGCGTGCTGACGGGCATGGAGACCTGGTTCGCCAAGCCGGGTTCGACCCGCCCCGCGCCGCCCAAGTGGAAGATGGCCATCAGCGCCACCCTGGCGATCTATCCGATCACCCTGCTCGGCGGCTGGTTCCTGGTGCCGCACCTGACGACGCTCCCGGTAGCCCTGGCCGGCGCCGTGCTGGCCTGCGTCTACAACGTGCTGATGACGTACGTGGCGATGCCCACGGTGAGCCGCCTGCTGCGGGGCTGGCTCAGCGGCTGACGCGGGCCGCGCCCCTCACCGTCGGGCCGCGTGGGAGAGGGGCGCCGCCCGGCCGGTCGGCCGCCGCCACCGCGGGCCGTGCGACCGAACGTCAAATCAGCGGGCGTCGCCGTACGTCGCTTCCTCCAGCGCCCGCAGCAGCAGTTGGAACTCGGCGTCGTCCACCGCGCCGCTGACCTGGCCGAGCTGGACCGGACAGCGGTTGACGAGCGAGGCGGCGAACTCGACCACCGCCACCTGGCTCCTCGACGCGTCGCCCGACCACCCCGGGGACTTCAGCAGCAGCCCCACGCCCTCCCAGTCGACCGTGGGGTACCGGCCGGAGTGATCGATGAGAGCGTGGCCGGCCGTGGCCGCGAGGGCGTGGTCGCCGGCGAAGCGGCGCAGCCAGAAGCCGTCGCTGTGCGCGCCCAGCAGCTTCGTCGCCGCCCGCATCGGCTCGTTGACCACTCCTTGCAGGAAACTCTCCGCGAGTTCCGCGCCCGTACTGTCGTTGATCACCGTCACTGGAGTCTCCATCACTGTGAGAGGGCTGTGAGAGGGGAGCCTCGGCCGGCCCCGTTTCACTGTGCGCGGTCCCGGCTCCCGGTGGGCCGCGAACACGCCGGGCGATCGCCCGGACGCCCCGCCGGCGCCTGCCGCGAGCAGGGGCGGACGGCGCGGTGTCGGCCCCGTGGCCCGTGGGGCGGATGCGGTCTTCGCACGACGTACGGGGCCCGCGGGCACGGCGCAGGCCGCCGCGGCAGGCGGTGACGCCGCCGTCAGCGGGCCGGCGTCCCGTGCGGGTTCCGGCCGGTGGAGGCCGGCAGCTCCTCGAACGGCGTCGTCCCCTCCGGTGCCGGGAAGGGGTCCGCGAACATATCCGGGCCCGTACCGGCCCGGCCCGCTGCTCCGGACCGCTCGCGCGGACCGCGCCACCGCGGCCGGGGTGCGGCCGGCCGCGACGGTTCCGAGGCACCGGCTCGGGCGGGGAGAATGGGGTGCGGCCCCCGGGCCGACGAGTCCCGCGCGGGACCGGATGGGAGATCGGAGGTCGTGGGGTGGTGGACGACGACGCCGTACGGGGCGCGGTGCCCGAGGTGCCGGCGCGGCTGACGGAACTGCTCCGCGACCTGCCCGCGAGCAGGGGCGGGGCCCTGTGGCGGCTCGACCAGGAGGGCCGCCAACTGGACGCGAACCTGGTACGGCTGACAGCGGGCGCCGAGGTCGGGGCCTTCGTCGAGTCTCATCTCGACCTGCTGCTGTACGTGGCGGACGGCAGCGGCGAGCTGACGACGGACGGCGGGGCGCAGCGCCTTGAGCCGGGGTCCGTGGTCTGGCTCCCGCGTGGCACGCGGCGGGCCCTCGCCGCGGGCGACCAGGGCCTCGTCTACCTCAGCGCGCACCGCCGCCGCCCGGGGCTCAGCATCCGGAGCGCGAGCGCCGAAGGAGGCGAGGCGCCGTGCCTGCTCGACCGGGTGTGTCCCGCGTGCGGGCGGCTCGCCACGGAGAACGACGCCCGGTTCTGCGGCCGCTGCGGCGATCGTCTGCCGGCGGACTGACCGGCGGGGCTCGCCGCCCTGCCTGCCCGCGCCCCTGTGGAGCGAAGGGTGCCGGTGGGGCTCCTGACGTACACGCGGAGTTCATCGTACGAACGTGAAGCGGCAACCGGGCACTTCGCGGCGGTCGGCACAGTGTGCCCACCCGACCCGATCCGACCATCAGTGCGGCAGCCCGTGTCACGGCCGGCCCCGCTGTCAGGAGCTCGCCGCCCCGATGGACACGCCACACCCGAGACCCACCACCACCGCCCACGGCTCAGCCGGGGCCGCGCGGTCCGAACGGGCCAGGAATCCGTGGTGGGACAACACGCGGTTCGTCTCCGCCACACTGATCGTGGTGCTGCACACCGCGGGCAGCATCATGACCCGCGAGGACGTGCTGCACTCGTTCCACATCGCCAGC
>NZ_VBVX01000189.1 GCF_005981925.1 Streptomyces albidochromogenes | reverse complement strand
CCCCCTTGATCGCCCACAGCGAACGCGCCCCTCCCCGGGAACATTCAGCCGCGCACAAGCATTGAGTCGGCATAGCTCAAGTTCACTGCTGAAGGGGAGATCATGGCTTCGACGTCCAACCCGCTCACCCTGCCCGTGCTGCCGCTCGACGACGAGGTCGTGCTGCCGGGGATGGTGGTGCCCCTGGACCTGTCCGACACGGACGTACGCGCCGCGGTGGAGGCCGCGCAGGCCGCCGCCCGTTCCAGTGGCAAAAAGCCGCAGGTGCTTCTCGTTCCGCGGATCGACGGCACGTACGCCGCGACCGGCGTCCTGGGCACCGTCGAGCAGGTCGGGCGGCTCTCCGACGGAGACCCCGGCGCCCTCATCCGCGGCCGCAGCCGCGTGCAGATCGGCGCCGGGACGACCGGCCCCGGCGCCGCGCTCTGGGTCGAGGGCGCGGCCGTCGCCGAGACCCTCCCCGATCCCCTCCCCGGGGCGGTCACCGAGCTGGTCAAGGAGTACAAGGCGCTCGCCACCAGCTGGCTGAAGAAGCGCGGGGCCTGGCAGGTCGTCGACCGCGTGCAGCAGATCGACGGCGTCTCGGCCCTCGCCGACAACTCCGGCTACTCGCCGTTCCTCACCACCGCCCAGAAGGTCGAGCTGCTGGAGACCGCCGACCCGGTGGCCCGTCTCAAGCTCGCCGTGAAGTGGCTGAGCGAGCACCTCGCCGAGCAGGACGTCGCCGAGTCCATCGCCAAGGACGTGCAGGAAGGCGTCGACAAGCAGCAGCGCGAGTTCCTCCTGCGCCGTCAGCTCGACGCCGTGCGCAAGGAACTGCGCGAGATCAACGGCCAGGAGGGCGAGGACGAGTCCGACGACTACCGGACCCGTGTCGAGGCCGCCGACCTCCCCGAGAAGGTCCGGGAGGCCGCCCTCAAGGAGGTCGACAAGCTGGAGCGGGCCTCCGACCAGTCGCCCGAGGGGTCGTGGATCCGCACCTGGCTCGACACCGTGCTGGAGCTGCCCTGGACCGAGCGGACCGAGGACCAGTACGACATCCGGGGCGCCAAGGCGGTCCTGGACGCCGAGCACGCCGGGCTGGAGGACGTCAAGGAGCGCATCACCGAGTACCTCGCGGTGCGCAAGCGCCGGGCCGACCGCGGCCTCGGCGTCGTCGGCGGCCGTCGTGGCGGCGCGGTGCTGGCCCTCGTCGGGCCGCCCGGCGTGGGCAAGACGTCGCTGGGCGAGTCGGTCGCGCACGCGATGGGCCGCAAGTTCGTACGGGTCGCGCTCGGCGGCGTACGCGACGAGGCGGAGATCCGCGGTCACCGGCGTACGTACGTGGGAGCCCTTCCGGGGCGGATCGTGCGCGCCATCAAGGAAGCCGGGTCGATGAACCCCGTCGTCCTCCTCGACGAGATCGACAAGGTGGGTTCCGACTTCCGCGGCGACCCGGCCGCAGCGCTGCTCGAAGTGCTCGACCCCGCGCAGAACCACACGTTCCGCGACCACTACCTGGAGGTCGAGCTCGACCTCTCCGACGTGGTCTTCCTCGCCACCGCCAACGTTCTGGAGGCCATCCCGGAGGCGCTTCTCGACCGCATGGAGCTGGTCAGGCTCGACGGCTACACCGAGGACGAGAAGGTCGTCATCGCCCGCGACCACCTGCTGCCGCGCCAGCTGGAGCGGTCGGGCCTGGAGCCGGGCGAGGTGACGCTGGACGAGTCCGCGCTGCGGAAGCTGGCGGGGGAGTACACCCGCGAGGCGGGCGTACGGAACCTGGAGCGCTCGGTCTCGCGCCTCCTGCGCAAGGTGGCGGCCAAGCACGAGCTCGGCGAGCAGGAGCTGCCGTTCACGATCACGGACGGTGACCTGCGCGCCCTGATCGGCCGGCCCCACCACGTGCCCGAGTCGGCCCAGGACCCGTCGGAGCGCCGTACGGCGGTCCCCGGCGTGGCCACCGGGCTCGCGGTCACGGGCGCGGGCGGCGACGTGCTCTTCGTCGAGGCGTCCCTGGCCGACGAGGAGACGGGCGGCGCGGGCCTGACGCTGACGGGCCAGCTCGGCGACGTCATGAAGGAGTCCGCCCAGATCGCGCTCTCCTTCCTCCGCTCGCACGGCGCGGAACTGGAACTTCCGGTCGGTGACCTGAAGGACCGGGGCGTCCACATCCACTTCCCGGCGGGCGCGGTCCCCAAGGACGGCCCGAGCGCCGGCATCACGATGACGACGGCCCTCGCGTCGCTGCTGTCCGGCAGGCTGGTCCGTACGGACGTGGCGATGACGGGTGAGGTGTCACTGACCGGGCGCGTCCTGCCGATCGGCGGCCTGAAGCAGAAGCTGCTCGCGGCGCACCGGGCGGGTACGACGACGGTCGTGATCCCCAAGCGGAACGAGGCCGACCTGGACGACGTACCGGCCGAGATCCTCGACAAGCTGGAGATCCACCCGGTGACGGACGTCCGTCAGGTCCTGGAGATCGCTCTGGCCCCGGCAGAGGTACGGGTGCCGGCGGCGGCGTGACGGACGCCGCCGGCCGCCCGGCTGTGGCAGGCCCCCCGCTCTCCCACCTGGGAGGACGGGGGGCTTCCGCGCGAAAGGGCAGGTAATCGGATACAACGGAGGTATCGGAAACAATCCAGGAGGGGCGCGGCGGCGGGAGAGGACGACGGCCGGGGGCATCAGCGACGGTGAGGTGGCGGCATGCGCGTACCGGAGCGGCTCACGGTGGCCGTCGGCGTTCTCGACGTCCGCCCGGACGACCGCGTACTGGAGATCGGATGCGGGCGCGGTGTCGCCGCCGGTCTGATCCTCGACGGCCTGCCGGACGGCGAGCTCGTCGGCCTGGACCGCTCCGACGTGGCGGTCACGGCCGCGAGCGAGCGCAACGCCGACGCCGTGCGGGCCGGCCGGGCCACGTTCGTCCATACGGCCCTCGCGGACGCCGACACCGGCACGCTCGGCCGCTTCGACAAGATCCTCGCGGTCGACGTCAACGTTTTCTGGACCGGGCCGGCCGCCCGCGAGCTGGAGGTCGTCGCCGGGCTGCTCCGCCCTTCGGGGAGCCTGGTGCTCTGCTACGCGCCACCGGACCCCGAGCAGGTCGCGCGGGAGAAGGGCCTGCTGCTCACCCACCTGAGCGACGCCGGGTTCATCGCCACCGCGACGACGCATCCGCTCGCCGGTGACGCGTCGCTGCTGGCGGTGGTCGCGACGGTCGCGCAACTGCCGAGGGTCACGGCGGACGAGGCCGAGGGGGCGTAGGAGCCGAGCCGGCCGGCCGGCCGTACGTGCGGGGCCCACGCCTCTCGCGGCACGTCCTGGCAAGACGGCCGGCCCCAGCGAGCCGACCCGCCGGGACGACCCTGCGGGCCGAGGCGCCGGGCCGACCCCGGCGATCAGACCCAGCGGGCAGACCCGCCGAGACGACCCAGCGAGCCACCCAGCGGGCCGACCCGCCGGGCCGACAGGGCGCGAGCCCAGACGCCGCCCCCAGGCACCGTGCGGCGCGCCGGGCCGGGCCGGTCAGCCGTGGGCGAGGGCCTGTACGCGGTCGAGGGCGCCGTTGAACTTGTTGTGGTCGCCGACGATCGGGCCCGTGGACGTGTACTGCCACATGGTCTGCACGCCCCAGCCGGCCGGCAGCTCGCCCACCGTCGTGTTGTAGCGGGCGATCCACAGCGGGTTGACGGAGCCGAAGCCGCCGTAGTTGCCGGTGCAGTCCTTCCACCAGCTGGTCGCCGTGTAGATGACGGCGTCGCGGCCGGTGCGGGCCTTGTAGGTGGTGAGGAAGTCGCGGATCCAGGCGACCATGCCGCTCTGCGTCTTGCCGTAGCACTGCGCCCCGTACGGGTTCCACTCGATGTCGAGCACGCCGGGCAGCGTCCTGCCGTCGCGCGACCAGCCGCCACCGTTGTCGACGAAGTAGTGGGCCTGGTTGGCGCCGCTGGAGTCGTTGGGTGTCCCGAAGTGGTAGGCGCCGCGGATCATGCCGACGTTGTACGAGCCGTTGTACTGCTGCCCGAAGTACGGGTTCTTGTAGTAGTTCCCCTCGGTGGCCTTCACGTAGGCCCACTTGACGCCGCTGGTCCACAGGGACGACCAGTTGACGTTCCCCTGGTGGCTGCTGACGTCCACGCCCTCGGTCTGCGTGACGCGGGTGTCGCGCGGCAGGCCGCCCTGGCCGTCGTGCTCGACGACGCCCATGCCCATGCGGGCCGAGCCGCGTTCGGGCTTCCCGTCGGAGGAACCGGAGGAACCGGAGGAACCGGAGGAACCGGAGGCGGTGGCCGCGCCGGGGAGGGTGAGGAGGAGGGCGAGGGCGGAGAGCGAGGAGAGGAGAATCCCGGCCGCCGCGGTGCGCGGGCGGCGGGCCGTTCCGGATCTGTGCACGGGCATTGCGTGCCTCCGAAAGGCTCGGTGGGGGTGGTGGGAACAGGCGTGGGGAGACCTGTCGACAAGGTCACTGGTGTGGACATGTCACAAAGGACGCTACGCACGTAGACAGGGAGGGCGGAAGGGGGTCCGGGTTCCGCCGTTGGTCTACTCCTGCGAAATACTGGCGGAGCTGCGGCAATGAACGCCGGTGAAAGAAAACTTCAGGGTGAGGAAAGCGCGCTATGAGTTCTGACGTGCACGGAAGCGGAAGAGCGGATGACGGGCGCGTGGCGGAGGGGAGTGGTGTGGACCGCGAATTCCTCGCGCTGGAGCGTGAATTGGCCGTATTTCTGCGCAGGGCCCGGGCTTCCTCCGGTGACATGGCCCGCGAGGTCCACCCGGAGCTGGAGCCGGCGGCGTACGGCCTGCTGGTACGGCTCGACGAGGCGGACCGGCAGCGGGCGACGGAACTGGCCGCGTGGTTCGGCGTCGGCAAGGCGACGATGAGCCGGCAGCTGCGGGCCCTCGAGGAGCTCGGCCTGGTCACGCGCGAGCCCGACCCGGCGGACGGGCGGGCCTCGCTGGTCGCCCTCACGGAGGAGGGCCGGGCCCGCTTCCGGCGGGTGCGCGACGCGCGACGCGCCCGGTACGTACGGAAGCTGGCGGGCTGGGACCGGGCGGAGGTGGCGGAACTCGCCCGACTGCTGCACCAGCTGAACGTGCGGGCGGAGGGCGGAGCCCAGGGCGTCCGGGCGGAGGGCGGAGCCCAGGGCGTCCGGGCGGAGGGCTGAGCCCAGGGCGTCCGGGCGGAGGGCCGAGCCCAAGGCGCCCAGGCGGAGGGCCGAGGTCTCGGAGCGCGGGCAGCCCCACGCCCCCGGCCCCGTCCCTCACAGCTCCGCGTAGATCACCGCCGCGTCGTCGTGGCGCTTCCAACGGCGTACCAGCGGTGTCGTGGGCTCCGCCCGTTCGCGCGTCCGCACCCGGTCGATCAGGCCCTGCGCCCCCTCCTTGCGCAGTACGGCCACGCACTGCGCCCAGTCGCCCTCGCCGAACATGTCAACCCACCGCGACGCCCCGTCACTGAGCGCCGCCAGGGCCCGTACCTCCGCGCGCGCGGTCACCCCGGTCACCGCGAGGCCGGCCACCGCCGGATCGGCGGCCGCCGTGAAGAAGCCACCCTGCGCGTTGCGCAGCGCGTCGGTCGCCGCGAGGGAGGCGAGGACCTCCGGCGGGACCCGGTCGAGGCGGTCGTCGAGGACCGCCCGCACCGAGCCGTCGCGGGCCTCCAGCAGCAGCGCCGAGTCCGACAGCACCAGGTGTTCGATCTCCTCCGCCCCCCAGCGCGCCAGCACCACCGTTGCCTGGGGCGTGCGAACGTGAGAAAGGTCACAGGTCTCGCGGTGGGCGTCGGCGGTGCGCCGAATGGCCCCCGCCAGGACCTCCGCCAGCGTCAAATCCCGCCGTGAAGCGGACAATTCGAGCAGTGCGCCGCCGAGCCGGGCGGTGAACCAGGGCACCGGATGAACGCACCCGTAGTCGCTCGCCGGAGGCGTCACACCGTCCAGCAGGACGAGCGACCCACCCTGGCCGGCGGCGGGCAGCGCGACAGACGCCCAGTCCTCATTGGGGCGTTCGGGGTCGCCGGGAGCCGTGGCCAGTTCGCATCGCATGCGGCCCAGTCTGCATGAGGTGCCGCGCAGCCGTCCGACGGCCGCGCCGCGGGGGTCAATTGGCACGTACCAGCAGGTGAGGTGCCGGTTTATGGGTGGAATGGGTTACTCCGCGAACCTGCGGGGGCGCATCCTGCCAAAGCGCGGGCGGAAGTTCCAACCGGCACTCCGCGCGCGCGTGAGACGAATGGCATCGGGAGTTGTTCGCCAACTCCCGATTGATGTTCACTCGTTCAGGTGGCGGAGCGCGTGCTGCGCGCCTTCTTCCCAAAAGCGCTGGAATGGTCTGAAGTCATTCGAGTCTTCAACTGGGGTGGGGCGTCGTTCCTGTGTGACCAGTCGTCACCTCGGCCACGTGAGCAGACGAGTCAAGCAAGAATGCGAGCACCGGTGCAGAAAAAGCGGACTCGGGGCGACAGCGGCAACGGCGAGCGGACCGAACGCACCGTACGGGTACGCAGCCGGCTGGTCGCCGGCGTGGCCCTGGTCGGCGTCACCGTCCTCGCCGCCGGTACCCCCGCCATCCTCAGCGCCTCCTCCGAACTCACCGAGTCCCAGCGGCTGGTCACCCTCGCCGAGCTGAACCGGCAGGCAGTCACCCTCGCGCACTCCCTCGCCGACGAACGCGACGACGTCACCGCGTACCTCGCGGCCGGACGCGGCGCCGGCGAAGGCACGGACGGCGAGGACGGTACGGACGGCTCGGCCGACGGCGGCAAGAGCAAGGGGCTCTCCGCGAGCCGCACGGCCCGGGTCGACCGCCAGATGGACGAGATCGAGATCGAGGCGCCCGCCGGCCTGCGCCGCGACCTGGCCAGGATCCCCGGCATCCGCCGCGAGGCCCTGTCCGGCGAACGCACCGCGCTGGAGGCCCACAAGGCGTACACCGAGGCCATCGAGAAGCTCCAGGACCTCGCCGAGGAGCTCGCCGACAAGACGCCCCCGCGCGCCGCCGAGGCCACCCGCGCCCCCGCCTCCCTCGGCCATGCCGTCGAGCAGGCCGCCGCCACCCGGGGACTGCTGCTCGCCGCGCTCTCCGTGCCGCGCGAGAACACCGGCAACCGCGTCGACCCCGTCACCGGGCTCCTGGTCCCGGCCCCCGAGGACCCGGACTCCGAGAGCGTCCGTACCCGCAATGCCCTGAGCGCCGCCGCCCAGCAGTCGCGCGTACGCGAACTCTCCGCGCTCGCCGACTTCGACCAGGCCGCCGGGCACTCCGCCCGCGAGTCCCTCAAGACCACCGTCACGGGCCCCGAGGTCAAGACCGCCGAGCAGTTCCTCGCGCGCCTCACCGACCAGCCCCAGCTCTCCGACAACGAGCTCGGCACGGACCGCGCCAAGGCCGAGGCCGCCCTGTCGGCCCGTATCGACCTGATGCGCGGCGTCGAGTCCTCCCTCGGCTCGGCGCAGGTCAGCCGGCTCTCCCAGCTCCGGGACGACGACGTCACGGCCCTGGAGATCCGGATCGCCCTGGCCGGTGTCTGCCTGCTCGTCGCCGTCGGCGTCAGCACGGCCGTCGCCCGTACGCTCACCCGCCCGCTCGCCGTACTGCGCCTCGGCGCCGCACGGCTGGCCGCCGAACCGGAGCCCGGCGGCGAGCCGGTCGAGCCGGTGCGCTTCAACGGGCGCAACGACGAGTTCGCCCAGGTCGTACGCTCCCTCAACACGCTGCACTCCCGGCTCGCCGAGGTCGGCGCCCGCGCGGAGAAGCTGGCCGGCGACCGCACGCACCTGATCGGTCAGCGCGAGACCCTCGCCACCCAGCGCGCCGAACTCCAGGAGCAGGTCGCCGACGCCGCCGCGCAGCTGGAGCGGATGCGCCACACCGTCCACTCCACCTTCGTCAACCTCTCCCTGCGCACGCTGGGCGTCGTCGAGCGCCAGCTCGGCGTCATCGAGAGCCTGGAGGAGCGCGAGCAGGACCCGGAGCGCCTCGCCACCCTCTTCAAGCTCGACCACATGGCGACCGTCATGCGCCGCCACGGCGAGAACCTGCTGGTCCTGGCCGGTACGGAGCACGGGCAGGGGCAGCAGAACCCGGTGCCGCTCGTCGACGTACTGCGCGCGGCCGTCAGTGAGATCGAGCGGTACGAGCGGGTGGCCATCCAGTCGATCCCGCCGCGTGCGCAGGTCGCGGGCTTCGCCGCCAACGACCTCAGCCACCTCCTCGCGGAGCTCCTGGAGAACGCCACGTCGTTCTCCCCGCCGGACGCCAAGGTCGAGCTCTCGGGATGGCTCCTGGAGAGCGGCGAGGTCATGCTCTCCGTCCAGGACGAGGGCATCGGCGTGCCGTCGGACCGCCTCACGGAGCTGAACGCGCGCCTGGCCGAGCCCGGTTCGTACGAGCCGGGCGACGGCGCCGACGGCGGCATCGGCCTGCACGTGGCCGCGCTGCTGGCGGCCCGGCACGGCGTGCGCGTCAGCCTGCGCGACCAGAAGCAGGGCGGCGTCGCCGCGGTCGTCGTCCTGCCCGACGCACTGCTGCCGCCCGCACCGCCGACGGCCGTGCCGCCCACCGTGCCGGTGGCGGGGGACGCCCCCACGCTGAACCTGCCGGGGTCGGTCGCGGAGGCCAACTCCAACGCGCTGCCCGGACGTTCCGTACGGGAGGACTCGCTGCGGGAGGGTGCGAAGGACCCGCTGGTGGAGGCGGCCGAGCGGACGATCCTGGAGGACGCGGAGCAGCCGGCGGCCGACGCCGAGCCGGGCGACGACAATTCCGAGCCCGCCGTCGAGCCCGCCACCGAGTCCGTCGCCCCGTCCGCCGCCGCCGACCCGTACGCCATCGGTCCGGACGCACATGAACGCACCGCCGACGGGAACGTGGACACCGAGGCGCCGGTCGACGAGCCGACCTGGACCATGCGGCTGCCCCAGCAGTCCGCCGCGCCCCAGGACGAGATGGACGCCGACCCGGAGGTGGACGCCGCCACCGCACACGACGACACGGACGACACCGCCGACACGGACGACACCGCCGGCACCGAGACCGCCGCCGCCCCCGCCGCGACGAAGGTCGAGCCGGTCACCGACAAGGGACTGCCGAAGCGCACCCCCAAGGTCGTCAAGTCCGGCCCGTCGGAGCCGAAGGCGCGTTCGGGCGGCGTCGACGCGGAAGCCCTGCGGCGCAGGCTCGGCGGGTTCCACCAGGGGTCGGTCAAGGGCCGCCGCGACGTCGAGGCGGAGATTTCAGCACACGGGGGCCGTACGGACTCAGACAGCGACACAGAGACAGAAACCAAGGGGGACACAGTTGAGGAGGCACGCAGTTGACTGCGTCCAGCACGTTCGGGCTGAGTAGCGAAGCCCGTAATCTCCATTGGCTGTTGAGCAATCTCGTCGACGAGGTACCGGGTCTCCTCTCGGTCGCCGTCGTCTCGTCCGACGGGCTGCTCCTCCTGTCCTCCGACCCGGAGCGGAACGCCGGACCGGCCGCCCCCGCCGTCCGCCAGGACGGCCCGAAGGGCTCCAGCGCCGACCTGGCCACCATCGTCTCGGGACTCGCCAGCCTCACCCAGGGCGCGGCGAAGCTGATGGACGGCGGCGGCGTCAAGCAGACGATGATCGCGATGGAGTCGGGCAGCGTCTTCGTCATGGCGATCAGCGACGGCTCGCTGCTCGGCGTGCACGGCTCGCCGGACTGCGACATGAGCGTCGTGGCGTACCACATGGCGCTCTTCGTCGGCCGCGCCGGCCACGTCCTCACCCCCGAACTCCGCAGCGAGCTGCGCAAATCGTTGGAGAGCGCCCTGTGACGCCGCCCACCCCCGCAAAGCTTCCCGTACGGGGCGACGGCCGCAGGCCCGCCCGCGTACGCCCGTACTCGCTCACCGGTGGCCGCACCCGCTTCACGCACGTCCTGCTCGTCGAGACGTTCGTCGCGGCGATCGAGGCCCCGGAGGAGCGGCGCGAGCTGACCAACGGCGGCCTCCAGACGCGCGTCATGCCGGAGATGCGGGCGATCGTCGAGCTGTGCCGCCGCATGCGTACGGTCGCGGAGATCTCCGCACTGCTGAAGATGCCGCTGGGCGTCGTCCGCGTGCTGCTCAGCGACCTGGCCGACCAGGGAAAGATCCGTGTGTACGGGACCGGGCACGCGCCCGGCCAGCCGAACCGCGCACTGCTCGAAAGGGTGCTGAGTGGACTCCGTCGTCTCTGAGACCGAGACCTTCCAACCCCGCGCCACCGCGCACACGGCGTCGGTCCCGGCCCAGCCCCAGGCGTCGCCCCTGCCGGCCGTCCCGCCGCAGGCCGACGAGGGCGCCCGGGACTGGCAGACCGACCGCACCCGGGCCCCCATAGCCACCAAGATCGTGGTGGCGGGCGGGTTCGGCGTCGGCAAGACCACGTTCGTCGGCTCCGTCTCGGAGATCACGCCGCTCCAGACGGAGGCGGTGATGACCACCGCGAGCGAGGAGACCGACGACCTCTCCGCGACGCCGGACAAGACGACCACGACCGTCGCGATGGACTTCGGCCGGGTCACCCTCGACGACGACCTCGTGCTGTACGTCTTCGGCACGCCCGGCCAGCAGCGGTTCTGGTTCATGTGGGACGACCTGGTGCGCGGCGCGATCGGCGCGATCGTCATGGCCGACACCCGCCGGCTGTCGGACTGCTTCCCCGCGCTCGACTACTTCGAGAGCTGCGGGCTGCCGTACATCGTCGCCGTGAACCACTTCGAGGGGACCGAGGAGTACGAGGCCGAGGACGTCAGGGAAGCCCTGACCGTGCCGCCCCACGTACCGGTCGTGATCATGGACGCGCGCAAGCGGATCACGGTGGTCGAGTCGCTGCTCGCCCTCGTCGGTCACGCGCTCACCACCGCGCCCGAATAGTCCGCGCCCCCGAACAGCCCTTCAAGCCACTCAACGGAGAGACCCCGTCATGCGGAAGATACTCATAGTCGGGGCCGGTCAGTCCGGTCTCCAGCTCGCCCTCGGACTCCAGACCCGCGGGTACGAGGTCACCCTGATGTCCAACCGCACGGCGGACGAGATCCGGTCGGGCCGGGTCATGTCGACGCAGTGCATGTTCCACACCGCCCTCCAGCACGAGCGCGACCTCCAGATCAACTTCTGGGAGTCGCAGGCCCCGAAGATCGAGGGCCTCGGCGTCTCCGTCGCCGCGCCGGACTCCTCCCGCGCCGTCGACTGGGTCGGCAAGCTCGACGGCTACGCCCAGTCCGTCGACCAGCGCGTGAAGATGGCCGGCTGGATGGAGACGTTCGCGCAGCGCGGCGGGCAGCTCGTCATCCACGGCGCCGCCGTCTCCGACCTCGACTACTTCTCCCGTACGTACGACCTGGTCATGGTCTCGGCGGGCAAGGGCGAGCTGGTCTCGATGTTCGGCCGCGACGCGTCCCGCTCCCCGTACGACGCGCCGCAGCGCGCCCTGGCGGTGGCGTACGTCCACGGGCTCGGGCCGCGCCCCGAACACCCCGAGTTCGACGCGGTGCGCTGCAACCTGGTGCCGGGCGTCGGCGAGCTGTTCGTCATGCCGACCCTCACCACGTCCGGGCGTGCGGACATCCTCTTCTGGGAGGGCGTCCCGGGCGGTCCGGTGGACGTGTTCAAGGGGGTCAAGGACCCCTCCGAGCACCTGTCGCTCACGCTGGAACTGATGGAGAAGTTCCTGCCGTGGGAGTACGCGCGCGCCACGAAGGTCGAGCTGACCGACGCGAACGCCACGCTGGCGGGCCGGTACGCCCCGACCGTGCGCAACCCGATCGGCCGGCTGCCGTCGGGCGGCCTGGTGCTGGGCGTCGCCGACGTGGTCGTCGCCAACGACCCCATCACGGGTCAGGGCTCCAACTCCGCGTCCAAGTGCGCCGCGTCGTACCTGTCGTCGATCACGTCGCACGGCGACCAGCCGTTCGACGAGGCGTGGATGCAGTCCACGTTCGACCGGTACTGGGACACCGCGCAGCACGTCACGAAGTGGACGAACGCGATGCTGGGCGTCCCGCCGGAGCACGTCCTGAACCTGATCGGCGCGGCGGGCGGCCTCCAGCCGGTCGCGGACCGCTTCGCCAACGGCTTCAACGACCCGGCCGACTTCGAGAACTTCTTCTACGACCCCGAGAAGACGAACGCCTACCTGGCCCAGGCCGGGGCGGCGGCCGGGGCGTAGCCGGCGGCTACGCCTGCGGTGCGGTCGGCGACCCGTACCCCCTGTCCTCGCCCGCCGCCGCGCCCGGCGGCAGCTTCGGCGGGGTGTAGGAGGCCATCGGCTTCAGCAGGGGGTCCGGGCGGACCGCGCCCAGGAGCGGGTTCGCCGCGATCGGGGAGACCTTCACCCGGGCCCCGGGGCGCGGCGCCTGCACCACCATCCCGTCGCCCAGGTAGATCGCCACGTGCGTCGCCTTGGGGAAGTAGATCACCAGGTCACCGGGGCGCAGCTCCCGCAGCGGCACCTTCGGCAGCTGCCGCCACTGCTCCTGGCTGGTGCGCGGGATCTCCTTGCCCGCGTGCGCCCACGCCTGGGACGTGAGCCCCGAGCAGTCGAAGGACCCCGGCCCCTCCGCTCCCCACACGTACGGCTTCCCGATCTGCCGTACCGCGTACTCCAGCGCCCGCCCGCCCTGCCGCGAGGGCGCCCGGGTCGCGGCGGAGCCGGGGCTGCCGAGCGCGCCGGAGGCGAGCAGGCCGCGCTGCGCCGCACCGGTGCGCCGCTCCTCCAGCCGCGCCAGGTCGGCGAGCTGCTCGTCCGTCAGCGACGCCAGCAGCGTCTGGACCTCCGCCAGCCGCGCCCGGACCACGTCGCGCTGCTTCTTCTGCTTCCGGGCCAGCGTCTGCCGCTTGTCGAGCGCCGACCGCTCCCGGGTCGCCAGCTCGTCCGCCCGCCGCTCGCCGCGCTCCAGCCGGGCGATCGTCGCCGCCCGGTCGTCCGCCGCCCGCCGCAGTACGTGTCCCTGCGCCAGCGCGTGCTGCGGGTCCTTCGCGAGCAGCAGCCGCAGGTACGGCGAGAGGCCGCTGCGCCCCTGGTACTGCTCGCGCGCCAGCCGGCCCGCCGCGCCCCGGCTCTCGGCGAGTGCGACGCGGGCCCTGGACAGGCCCGCCGTCACCTTCTTCACCTCGCCCAGCTGCTCCTTGACGGACTCCTCCGTCGCCTTGTACGTCTCACTGGCCTCCTCGGCCCGCTGGTACAGCTTCTGCAGCTCCGTCAGCAGCTTCGCGACGGTCGCCTCCTCGCGTACGGCCGGCGCGGCGAGCGGTGGAGAGGGGGGCAG
>NZ_VBVX01000188.1 GCF_005981925.1 Streptomyces albidochromogenes | reverse complement strand
GATGAAGCGCGCACTGTGGCAGGGGCTGGTGGCCGGAGCGGCCGGCGCGGTGGTGATGACGTGCGGCGAGAAGGTGGAGCAGCGTCTGACCGGCAGGCCCGATTCCCATGTCCCGGCGCGTGTCCTGGAGCGTCTGACCGGCATGGGCGAGCGGCCGGGACGCCGGGCCGTGCCGTTGAACCGGGCCATGCACTTCGGCCAGGGAGCGCTGGTCGGCGTGGTGCGGTCGGTCATGGCACAGGCCGGTCTGCGAGGTCCGTGGTCGTCGGCGATGTTCGCCGTGGTGCGCCTGACCAATGACCAGATCCTGGAGAACGCCACGGGGGTCGGCGCCCCGCCGCAGACGTGGCCCCGGCGGGAACTGGTCGTGGATGTGCTGCACAAGACGGTCTACGCCTTCGCGACCGGCGCGGTGGCCGACGCCCTCGCCGCCCGAAACGGCCCCGGCCCCGGGCAGCGCCACGCCGCGATGCGTACGGGCCGTCGCTCGGACGTGGGCCCGCTTCCCAAGGGCACGTAGGGCGGGCGGGTCGCAACGCCGTCGTCGCCGAAGTCACGACCGTTCGGTTCCCAACCCAGGGCGGGGCGCTGGACGCTCTGCGCGTCTGGCTGGTGCGGCTCATCATCTCCCGACCTGATTCCGGAAACGCGGGGGCGGGTCTGCGCCGTACGTCGCTAGGGTGATCGGATGATTGAGGTGCGTCGCGCGGGCCCGGACGACGGTCACGTGCTCGGTGAGATTCACGCCGCTGCCTGGGAGGTGGCTTACGCACCCTTCTTCGAGGAGGAGTTCGCCGCCGCTGCCGTCGAGAGCAGGCGGATCCGATGGCACAAACGGATCGCCGACGGGACAGGGACGATCCTGCTCGCTGTCCTTGACGGCCGCCCCCTGGCTCTGTCCGTCCATCTCCCGTCTCCTGCCAGGCCGAGGGTCGCTGAGATCTCCAGCTTCTACTGTCACCCGAACAGCTGGGGCAGCGGTGTCGCCGCCGCACTGATGACCGAGACGCTGCGCCGCCTCCGCGATGAAGGATTCGATCGGGTACACCTGTGGACGTTGCGTGACACGCCGCAATCCCGTCGCTTCTACGTCAAGTGCGGCTTCACCGAGACCGGCGCCGCACGGTCCTTCGACTTCGGTGACGGCAACGCGCTTGCTCAAGTCGAATACGAGCGAGCCTGCTGGCGCGCAGTGCATGCGTGTGGTGGTCAATCGCTTCACTGATGCAGCCATTGATGGCCGCACGGCTGCCCGACGTACCTCCGCCGCAGGCGATTGCCGCACCGTGAGCTTGGCCGGCACAGTCAGCACGGCGAGCGCGGCCGCGCCCTGCGTGATCCGGCACCCGCGCCCCCCTCCCACGCCTCCGCGATCACATGAGGACATTGGCGCCATGAACACCACGGTACGCATCGGCGCGTTTTCGCAGGTCTGGGAGAGGTCATGCCGGACCATCGGCACCCCTGCCGCTTGCATGTGAGTCAGGGTGACACCATGATGGCGTCATGGATCTCACCCCCTACGTCGAAACCCTCCGCCGTGAACTCGCGGTGGCCGGCGCGGCCGGCGGTGACGACGCACGCGAGCTCACCGAGCGGCTTACCGCCCCGCTGGAGTCGGCGGCCCGGCTGACCCTGCTGAACGTGCTCTCCGCCGCGACGGCCGAGATCACCCGCGACCTGGCCCCCGGTTCGGTCGACGTACGGCTGCGCGGACTCGATCCCGACTTCGTGGTGACACCGCCGCCCACCGAAGGCGGTGCCCGCGCGGAGCCGGCCGCGCCCGTCGAACCACTCAGGCCCCCGGCCCCGGCCGACGGTGACGAGGGCGGCACGGCCCGCGTCAACCTGCGCCTGCCGGCCCACCTCAAGGTCCGCGTCGAGGAAATTGCGACCCGTGAGGGCCTGTCGGTCAACGCCTGGCTCGTGCGCGCCGTGTCGGCCGCCGTCGACGGCGGCACCCCGCCGCGTACGACACAGAAGACGAAGCCCCTGGGGCAGAGCTTCACGGGCTGGGTGCGCTAGACGCGCTCCCCCCGCCACCGTCGTCGAGGTGCGGCCCCGCGCCCCTGGGCGGGACCAGGATGTTGTGGTCAGCGGGCGCGGCGGATGCGGATCGGGCCACGGGCTTGTGCCGGCTCGACGGGGTGGCCGCCCTGGGTGATCTCGACCTCTCCGGCCTTGACCAGCCGCCCGGCCGCGCGACGGGCCGGTTCCATGAGCGCACGCCAGCCCTGGTCGTCTCCTTCGTACACCGCACGCGCGGCGTCGGAGGGACAGATCGTCTTGGACGGGCCACGGCGCTCCAACAGCTCCAGGATGGCTCGTTCCAGGCGCCGGTCCATCTGCCGTTCGATGTCCGTCACGCCTCCAGTATCGCAACCGCGCCCCGGTGCACGCCTCCCCCCAGGGGCGGCTTCGCTCACCCGATCTCACTGGATCGGCGAATCCGGTGGGGGGAGTTGGACCGTACGGGCACGGTCGACCGACTCGACGCCTTCGACGGCCTGAAGGGCCGGGATCCGGTCCTCGGCGATGGTTCCGGACAGGGAGCCGAGCACCGGCTGCTCGCCGGTCACCACCAGGCCGATGCGGCGCGCGGCCTCCACCGTCCGCCTGTACCGGTCGGGGGCGAGGGAGACGATGACTCCGACCGGTACGGCTCCACCGGGTGCCTGGTTCACGGGGCCTGCAGCAGACCCGCGCCGACATCCCGGGCCGGCTGCGGCAGCGGGTGCGCCATGGACAGCAGCCGTGCCTTGAGGTCGGTCGCCGACGCACCGGGGTGCGCCTCGGCGAGCAGCGCCAGGACACCGGCGACGTGCGGTGTGGCCATGCTGGTGCCGTCCAGCGTCTGGTACGTGTCGTCCGGAGCGGCCGACCAGATCTCGACGCCCGGCGCCGCGATGTCGACCTGTCCGCCCGCGCCGTTGATGCCGCCGCAGGAGAACGACGCGGTCGCCAGGTCCTTGCCGAGCGCGCCCACCGAGAGGATGGAGGGGCAGTTGGCCGGGCGTCCGACGGGGGCGACGAACCCGGGCCGGCGGCTTTCGTTGCCCGCCGCGGCGACGATCACCACTCCGTGCTCCAGTGCGCGCTTCGCTACGTTCTCGTACGTCTGGGGGAAGAGTTCGCCCGGCTCGACCGGGCCGCCCAGTGACATCGAGATCACCCTGGCGCCCTGCGCGACCGCCCAGGCCATGCCGGCGAGGATCTGGCCGTCGGAGCCCCTTCCGCGGTTGTTGAGCACCTTGCCGGCGAGTACGCGGGATTCGATCGCGACCCCGTAACGACCGTTCTCCGCAGGGGAGGCCGCGGTGCCGATGCAGTGAGTGCCGTGACCGTTGCCGTCCTCCACGCTCTGACCGGGGACGAAGGAGGCAGCCTCCTCGATGCAGTTGACCAGGTCCTGGTGGTCTGTGTCCACGCCGGTGTCGAGGACCGCGATCTTGACGTCGCGCCCGGTCATCAGGGACCAGTTCGCGCGGGTCGCCTGGAGGCCCCATGTCATCTGGTGCTCGTCCCAGGCCGGCCCCAGGGCTCCTGCGGCCCCGGCGATGGTGTGGCGGTCGACCTCCGCCTCGTCGCTGCGGTACGTCGGATAGAAGCCGGTCAGCGTGTGTTGCGCCTCTGTGATCACGGAGGCGTACACGACACGTTCCGGCTCCGCCGCGACGATGCTCCCTTCGGCCTCGGCCGTGGTGACCAGCGCGTGGCGCTGATCAGGCGGCACTTCGACGACGGCGACGCCGAGTTCGTCGAAGAGCACCGAGACGTCGGGGTTCTCGAGGAGGTCGGCGACGCCGTCGACCTCGGTCCCGCGGACGTGCTCGACCGTCGAGATGCCGACGGAGGTGCGCAAGGCGTTCATCCCGCGCTCCGGTGCCTCCTGGTCGAGCAGGACCACGTACCGGCCCGTGAACTCCGCGGCTTGCTTCGTGATGTCGGCGTCGGCCCGCTCCGGATGCTCTCCATTGGCACGCCTGCCCATTGGTCCGTTCGCCATGGCCTTCTCAGCTTCCTCTGCGCTTCTTCCGGACGGCGGACCGACGCCGACTCGCGGAGCGCTGTTGGCCAAGGCAAGTGACAGGGCAGTGTTGGCCGAGTACCGGCGCAGTGCAGCGGTATGGTGTGCCACCGCTCGCCGTGGCGTCGCTCGCAGCGCCGTCGCCGCTTCGATGTTCCCCTCTCCACGGTCTCGCTCGGCGCGGCACGCTGCAACCGGGGCCGCCCATGTGTCGGCACCGGATCTGTGACGGGTGACGAGGGATGACGGCCGGCGTGGACGAGTGACCGCTCGGACCCTCCGCCGCAGCCGTTGTCAGTGCCTCTTGGCAGTATTGCGGTCATGAGTCACAACATCTCGTACTCCACCGCGGACAAGGCCGATGTCCTGGCCTATCTGGGCAGCGACGGCGACCTCACCGCGGACCAGGTGCGCCGCCTCGACGGCATGCGCAAGGCCGCTCACGCGCATCAGGCGGATCTCGACCGACAGGAGGTCGACTGGGGGCTGTCCATCCCCGACGCCCTGGATCATCTGATAGCCGGGCGGACCGACTCGGACGCGGAGTGCGCGGGCAACGCGTACCACTGTGCTCTGCAGCTCATCATCGATCACCACGCTTCGGACCCCTACCAGCTGGGTACCTACTCCAAGCCGTCGACGTTCTTCGGCCTGGTGGACGACGAGATGAGCCGCCTCGGCGTGCCCGCCGACCTCCTTCCCCACCGTTATCTCTTCGGTGAACTGCCCGAGGGCTTCCCTTGTATGCCGTGCTCGGTCGACGGCTACACGGCCATCGGTCACCTGCCCCTGGCCCGGACGAAGCCCGCCGCCGAGGCCTACCGCGCCGTTCTGGAGCACATGAACCCGGACTTCCGGTACGACGTCCAGGAGCTGATCGAGAAGCTGGAGTTCGAGCACGCCGAGTGGGAGACGGCCACGAAGAACGTCGACTGGTACACCCAGGACACCCTGTTCTTCAAGCTCACCTGATGTCGTGGTCTCATGGGTGCGCGGGCTGGGCGCGGACCCGCGTCTGCGCCGCGCCTGCGTCGCGCGCACCGAAATGGAGACCTCCTCGTGACGGAAACCGCCGCCTTGACGGGACAGATCAGGTCCCGTCTCGCCGGGTACGAGCACCGGTTCGGGGCGCTGTTCGCTGAGTACTTCCGGGGCCTGCACGCCACGTTGGACGCGCCGGCGTTCAGCCGGTTCGCGCCCGAGTGCCTGGAGCTGGTGCGCGATCTGTCTCTGCGCGGCGGAAAGCGGATGCGGGTGGCGCTTCTCCACGAGGCCGCTCGCCTGGTGACCACGGAGCCTCTTGAGGCACTGGACGACGCCGCGCTGAGCGTTGAACTGCTGCAGACCCACGGGCTGATCCACGACGACATCATCGACGACAGTCCCATCCGCCGGGGCGGCCCGTCCACGTACTACGCCTACCGGCAGAGGTTCCCCGACCACCAGCAGGCCGCCCTCGGGCTGGCGGTGCTCGCCGGTGACCTCGCGTTCGCCTTGTGCCTGCAGGTGCTCCTCGACTCCACCGCCCCGGCGGCGGTGCGCCAGGCCATGGTGGAGGTCCAGGTGAGGGCGGCGTCGGCCACGTTCATGGGCCAGATCAGCGACATCGAACGGGACTTCACCCCTCTCCCGGCGGAGGACGTGCTGCACGACGTCGCCGAGTACAAGTCGGCCCGCTACTCGGCCCTTGCGACCATGCAACTGGGCCTGCTCGCCGCGGGCGAGGACCCGGCCCGCTTCGAGAAGGAGCTGCGCCGCTACGCCCGTCTGGTCGGAATCGCGGAGCAGATGTGCGACGACTACGAGGACTTGTTCGGTGACGCGAAGGCGATGGGTAAGCCGACCGGGGGCGACATCCGCGAGGGCCGGCGCAACTACGTCGTGCGCGCCCTCCTGACGGCGGCCACCGCGCCCGAACGGGCCATGGTGGAAAGGGCGCTCGGCGACACATCTGGTACCGAGGAGACCGTCGCCGCCATCCGCGACATCGCCGTACGGCGCGGAGTCCAGCAGAAGCTGCGGGCCGACGTGCAGCGCTACGCCCGCCTGGCGGCCGCCGAAGCCGCGACCTGGCGCCCTCGCTGGAGGGACGAGGCGGTCACGTTCTTCGAGGTCATGCCGGTGTGGAGCGCACAACGCATCATGGGCTGATCGGTGATGGGTGAGCGGTGAGCGGCAGGGCGACCGGGGGTTGAAGTCCTCGAACGTCCTTGCCGCGCGGTAGGCCGTGCCCAGCCGTCAGATCAGCCTCCGGTGCCGCACGACGCGTACGTCGTTACCGGCTGCTTCTCGTCATGCCCCGGAGGGGTGAAGCGGCGTGAAGCCCGTGCGCTCTGGGCGCCCGTAGTGCCACTCCTGGCGCGCGATGACGTTTCCTCTGAGCCAGTTTGGCGTTCAGGCCGTACCGCTGCTGAGCTGCACATACCTCTCAACCACGCCACCGGACAGCGCCACGTCGAACGACGCACCGCTTGCAGGATGCGCCACCCTGGTGCCATAGTGACGCCATCGCGACACGCGAAGGCGGCGTCGAGGTTACGGCTGGCGCCACCATTGAGGCCGCTCCACGCCACCCTGCCCGCACCCCGCTCCGCCCATGCGTCGTCTCGACCTTCCCAGCCCACCGACAGGAGTTCCCAGCCGTGGCTACCTTCCTCTACACACTGGGCCGTCTCGCCTTCCGGCGGCGATGGCTGATGGCGCTGCTGTGGGTGGTGATCTTCTGTGGTGCGGGCTTCGCCGCTTCCTCCGCTCCGCCGCCGCCCGCCGACACGTTCTCGATGCCCGGTACGGAGTCGCAGAAGGCGTTCGACCTGCTGGAGGAGAAGTTCCCGGATGCCGGCGCCGATGGCGCGAGCGCCCGGGTCGTCGTCCGCGCACCCGAGGGCGAGAAGATCTCCGCCCCCGCGCAGAGGTCCCACGTAGCGGCACTGATAGCGCAGTTGGAAAAGTCTCCGCAAGTGGCGTCGGTGAGTGACCCCTTCACGACGAAGGCGGTGAGCAGGGACGGTTCCACCGCTTACGCCGTCGCCACCTACACCGTCCCCGCCCCCGAGGTCGGCGACAAGGCGCACGACGCGCTCGACGACGCTCTGGCCAAGGCCCGCGACGGCGGCCTGACAGCGGAGGCCGGCGGCGACGCTGTGAAGGTCGACGCCGCGATGAGCGGCACCGGCGAGAAGATCGGCATCCTGGTCTCGGCCGTGGTTCTCGTCCTCACGTTCGGCTCGGTGGTCGCCGCCGGGATGCCCCTGCTCACGGCCCTCATCGGCGTAGGCGTCGGCATCTCCGCGATAACGGCGCTCGGTGCCACCTTCGGTCTGTCCAGCACCACGTCGACCCTGGCGATGATGCTCGGCCTCGCCGTGGGCATCGACTACGCCCTGTTCATCGTCTCCCGCTACCGCGCCGAGATCACCGAAGGCCGCGACCGCGCCGACGCGGCGGGGCGGGCGGTCGGAACGGCCGGCTCCGCGGTCGTGTTCGCCGGGCTCACCGTCATCGTGGCCCTCGCCGGCCTGGCCGTGGTGAACATCCCGATGCTCACCAAGATGGGCCTGGCCGCCGCGGGCACCGTCGCCGTCGCCGTACTCGTCGCCCTCACCCTCGTGCCGGCGCTGCTCGGCTTCGCGCCGGTCAAGGTCCTGCGCCGCCGGGACCGCGCGCAGTACTCCGGCAAGCCGCTCAGCGCCCGACAGCAGCGCAAGGCTGCCAAGCGCGCCGAGCGGGACGCCCGGCGCAAGCCCAACCTAGGCTCCCGGTGGGCCAGTTACGTCCTGCGTCACCCCGTCGCCGTACTGCTCCTCGCCGTCGTCGGCCTCGGCGTGGTCGCCGTTCCCGCCGCCAGTATGGAGCTCGGCTTGCCCGGCGAGGGCACCATGGCCCCCGGCACCACCCAGCGCAAGGCGCACGACATGCTCTCGGAGTCCTTCGGCGCCGGGTTCAACGGGCCACTGATGATCACCGTGGAGGGCAGGGACGCGGCCGCCGCGGCCGAAACCGTCGGCAAGCGACTCGCCGAGCAGGACGGCGTCGCCACCGTCACCCCCGCCACGCCCAACGAGGCCGGTGACACCGCGATCCTCAACGTCGTACCGACCAGCGGTCCCGCCGACGGCGCCACCGAGGACCTGGTGCGCCACCTGCGCTCCCTCGCCGACGGTCTGCGGAACGACACCGGCGCCGAGGTCCTGGTCACCGGCCAGACCGCGATGTTCATCGACTTCTCCAAGACCCTCGACGACGCGCTGCTCCCGTATCTCGCCCTTGTCGTGGGGCTGGCGTTCCTGCTCCTGATGGTGGTCTTCCGCTCGGTCCTCGTGCCGCTCAAGGCCGCGCTCGGCTTCCTCCTTTCGGTGACCGCCGCGCTCGGCGCCGTCGTCGCGGTCTTCCAGTGGGGCTGGCTCGCCGATGTCTTCGGCGTGGACCAGCCGAGCCCGATCATGAGCACGATGCCGATCTTCATGATCGGTGTGGTCTTCGGCCTCGCCATGGACTACGAGGTGTTCCTGGTGACCCGTATGCGGGAGGCGTACGTCCACGGGGCGCGGCCCGCCGAGGCCGTCGTCACCGGGTTCCGCTACAGCGGCCGGGTGGTCGCCGCGGCCGCCGCCATCATGATCAGCGTGTTCTCCGGCTTCATCGTGGAGGACAACGACTTCATCAAGATGATCGGTTTCGGCCTCGCGGCCGCGGTGCTCTTCGACGCCGTCATCGTCCGCATGACGATCGTGCCCGCCCTGTTCGCCCTGCTCGGCAAGAGCGCCTGGTGGCTGCCGCGCTGGCTCGACCGGCTGCTGCCCAACCTCGACGTGGAGGGCGAGAAGCTCTCCCGCACGGCGCCTGCGGCGCGGGCGGCGTCCTGGCGCCGCGAACAGGAGCTGGTCGACTGACGACCGTCGCCCGTGGTCAGGCCCAGCGGCTCGGTGCCGCTGGGCCTGCCGGCCCTTCAGGACGGCAGCGCAGCATCTCCAGCGGCGGGTTCGCGAGGAGATCCGCCCAGAAGTCCTCGCCGACCTCCCGCACACCGGCTTCGGCACCCGCAGCGGCACCCACTCACCTCAGTGAACCCGGTCGCCCGCAGACATTCTCGGCCACGTCGCCGGCCTCGTAGCGCACGCCCAGCCGGTCGCGCTCATCCAACTCCCGCGCCGCCTCGATCATCCCGACGGAGACGTCGACACCGAGGACGTCCGTGGCGCCACGCCGCCGGCCTTGTCGCCGCCCCCGACAGGGAAGCCCGGGCTTGGCTGTGACGTATCGGGCTGCCCGCCCGGTGACCGCTCCTGCCGAGCACGTCACGGACCGGCCGGGTGCCCGAGCTCACGGCTGCTCGTCGTCCTCGTCCGCATCGCCGGTGGCCGGGTCCCGCAGCGGGCGAAGCTGTGGCGGCCCAGGAAGGTGCCGAGAATTCGCATGCTTCCCGGGCAGGGGCCGCGCTATCGTCATCCGCATGAACGTCACCGGCCCGAGCACCACCGCGACCGCGCGAGCGACCAGCTCGCCGGTTGCCGCCGCCTGACCTTCCCCTCCCCGGCGACCGGAAACGGTCCGTCGGTGGTGCCGTGGCCCCTCTTGGCCCGGCCGGACGACTGCACGGTCCCGTTCTTCGGCGCCTGACCGCTGAACGCGAAGGAGTCGTCCCATGCGGACAGAACAGCTGGTCAGTACGTTCATCGAGTACTTCGAAGAGCGTGCCCATCGACGAATCATCGGCTCGACGCTGCTGCCGCCCCCCGGCGACCCCGTGCTCTTCACCACCTCCGGCATGCATCCGCTCACGCCGTACCTGGAGGGCCGTTCCCATCCGTCGGGCACACGGCTGGTCAACGTGCAGCGCTGCCTGCGCACCACCGACCTGGAGGAGGTCGGCGACACCACGCACCTGACGGTCTTCGAGATGCTCGGCACCTGGTCCCTGGGCGACTACGGAGGCCCGCTCAGTCTCGACTGGGGATACGGGCTGCTCACCGAGGGCCTCGGCATCGACCCCGGCCTGTTGCACACCACCGTCTACGCCGGTGACGGCCGGACCGGGCCAGACACCGCTTCCCTCCATCTGTGGCAGGAGCGTGGTGTCCCGGTCGAACTCACCGTGGAGGACAACTGGTGGTCCAACGGACCGGTCGGGCCGTGCGGTCCGGACTCGGAGATCTTCCTGTGGAGCGGTGACGGCCCGCCACGGTCGACCCCCACCCGTGACGACCGCTGGGTGGAGGTGTGGAACCACGTGATGATGACCCACCGCCGGCTCGACGACGGTTCCCTCGTGCCCCTCCCCCAGCGCAACGTCGACACCGGCCTCGGCGTGGAACGGCTGGCCTCACTGCTCCAGGGCAAGTCGTCGGTGTTCGCATGCGACGTCTTCGACCCCTGGCGCCGCCTGGTGCCGAGCCTGTGGGCTCTGCGGGACTCCTCACTGCGTCTGGTCTGCGACCACCTGCGCTCGGCCGTCGTGATCCTCGGCGACGGCGTGCGCCCGGCCAACACCGGACGGGGCTACGTACTGCGCCGCCTGGTACGACGCGTACTCACCGTGCTCTGGCAGGGCGATCCCTCGCACAGTGTCGAAGACCTGCCGGAAGAGCTGGTCCAGCACACTCTGGACCACTTCCGGCAGGACATGCGCTCAGGCGATGCCCTGCGGATGCTGCTGGAGGAGGAACGCCGCTTCAGGAAGCTTCTCGTACGCGGCCGGCAAGTGCTCGCCCGGCCTCGGTTCCAAGGCCCCCTGACCGAGGAGGACTTCCGCTACCTCCACGACACCCACGGTCTGCCCCGTGAACTGGTCATGAGCCACTGGAGCTGAGGGCGGGGCAGAGTGCCGGCCGCCTGCGGACCACTGCTGGCGCGGGCTTCCTGCTCCCCTCCCCCCCCAGCCCTGGCCCTGGCCCTGGCCCTCAGGCAGCGAATGCGGCACGCTCCCCGAGCT
The DNA here is from genome assembly GCF_005981925.1 of Streptomyces albidochromogenes. Classification (GTDB taxonomy): domain Bacteria; phylum Actinomycetota; class Actinomycetes; order Streptomycetales; family Streptomycetaceae; genus Streptomyces; species Streptomyces albidochromogenes. The sequence continues at coordinate 2,325 of NZ_VBVX01000188.1, read as the reverse complement.
GTGCGGCAGCCGTGCGCCACGCGTCCGTGACCGCCGCGCGGGCCCGCGTCGTCCCCATGGCACTGTCACCCGGCAGCTTGAACGGCTTGCCCACATGCACGTGCAGCTCAGGACGGCGCAGCGGGGCCGTGGCCAGGCCCGCGAGTTGCTTCGCCACGCTGCCCGAGGTGACCCTGCGGGCGCCCGCCTGGCCCACGGGCACCACCGGCGCCCCGGTGCGATGGGCGAGCCGGGACAAGCCGCTGCGGAAGGCTCCAGGGGCCGCTTCCGCGGCGTCCGAACGGCTCGGGATGCCACCCTCGGCGTAGATCAGAACCAGGCGTCCCTGCCGCAGCGCCTCGGCGGCCAGGTCCAGGGCGTTCGCTGCGCGTCGGTCGTTGCGGTGGACCGGGATGTGCCCTTCACGGGCGAGCCGGCGGCCGAGTACCGGCATGTTCCAGAGCCCGGCGGCCGCCATGACGACCGGCATGGCACCGAGCCGGTGCAGCGCCGCGAGCACGATGGCGGGATCGGCCAGCGACGTGTGGTTCGCGGCGATGATGCTGCCGGCGGCGAGTTCGGCCTCCGCATCGACGGTGACCGTCAGGCGGCCGACGGCGGGCACCAGGGCGTCTGCGAGGCGGCTGAGCATGTCCGGTCTCCCTGTCTCGACAATCTTGATCCCCACCGTCGGTCGTGACAGGCACCCTCGGCATGAGTATCCGTACTCTGCTTGCTGTGCGCGTGTGCCTAGAGAGCGGGTGGCGGCGGGCCTCCCCATGCGGCGGATTGATCACGGAGGTCGACCCTTCATCGAGCGCGGACGCCTGGTCACGGTTACTGCGCTACCCTCGCCGGTCTGTCTGCCTCCCGGTGGTGAAAGAGGACTTCGTGGCTGCGGTGGGAAACCCGTTCCTGATGTGTGTCGAGGATGTCTTCTGCCGAAACCAGCGGCGGGTGCGTGTGCTGACGGGCCGCATCGAGCGCGGACGGGTCCGCCCGGGTGACGAGGTGGAGATCGTCGGCTTCGACGCGGGGACGATCGTCGCGGTTGGAGGCATCGAGGAGGGCCGTCGGCGTATCGACGAGGCGCGTGCCGGCATGAACGTGGGTCTGTTGCTCCCCGGGGCGGCGGTCACCACGGTGGAGCGGGGGCAGGTACTCGTGGCACCCGGCTCGGTCGGCGAACACGTCGGCTTCACAGCGGACATCGCGCTGCTGTCCGAGGAACACGGCGCAGGTGAGGTACGCAGCGGTGACCGTCTCCAGTTCCACATCCGCGCCGCCACGGTGCTGGGCGCTGTGATGCTCCATCAGGAGACGGGCGCCTTGCAGCCGCTGCACAAGGGCGAGGTGTCGATCCGGCTCGAACGGCCCGTCGCCCTGGAGGAAGGTCAGTCCTTCGCCTTCCGGCACCACGGCCACGCCGTCGGTTCGGGGATCGTGACGGGTCTCCTGCGCTGAGTCGGTGGGGTGGGCGCCTGCGTTACCGGACGTGACGCGGTCGCGGTGGTCTGGGCCGCCTGGGCGAGGATGGGTGTATGAGCAGAGACACCGACGAGGTGAACGAAGCGATCACGGGTGAGTTGCGTCTGATGGACCCCGGCGTGCGCGTGTCGCAGTCGCTGGCTCGCCAACTCCTCGACCCGGACTTCGTGGAAGTCGGCGCCTCGGGCCGACGGTGGACCTATGAGGAGATGCTCACCGAGTTGCCCGTGATGGACGGTGCGACGGGAGACGGCTCGCGCTACAAGCCTTCGGACATGATCGGTGTCGTGCTGGCACCGGGGCTGGTGCATCTCACCTACGAGACCACTCTTGGCGGAGACCGGGCACGGCGGAGTTCGATCTGGCGCAAGCGGAGTCCGGGAGCCCGGTGGCAGATGTACTACCACCAGGCCACCCGGATTCCGCCCGAGGGCATGTGATCGTAGGTCTCTGAGGGCTGTTGTCACATCCTGGGCGCAACCTGGCCGGGTCGACGCTCCGCGCCCCCGGCCGCCTCCCGCGGTCGGGCCGGGTCACTTCGCCCGTTCCTCCGTGTCGGGATGGCGCAGGCAGGACGCGACGACCACCAGGGGCCACAGGGACTGCATGCATGTCAGGAGGCGTTCTGCGATGCCGGCGGCACCGCGATGGTGCAGTTCGATCATGAACCAGCCCGCACCGGCGCACATCAGCAGGGTCACCATGAGGGAGGGCACGGGCCGCAGTCCCCAGGGCGCGGGCCTGCCGCGATCGGCGGCCAGAACCGGCCACACCGCCAGGAGCGTGAAGCCGACGGCGACGACCGACCCGTGGACGAGGGACCCCCCGCTGCTCGGCGCCGGGAGCAGAGCCACCACC
>NZ_VBVX01000187.1 GCF_005981925.1 Streptomyces albidochromogenes | reverse complement strand
CTCAGCGCCTGCCGCTGTGCGGAGGTCCCAAGACCGTCCCACCCGCCGGTCGGCCTGCCGACGTCGGCAGGAAACGTGCCGATGATCAGCCTGCCGGGATGTAGCTGCGCGCCGGCTGCGCCGGCCCCGCTCTGCCGCTCGATCGCCTCAATAATGCCCAGGTCGACCCGCTGTGCGGGAACGACGGCCTGGTGTGCGGCGAGCACCTCGGTGGAAGCCGGGCGAAGGGATCGGAGAATCTGCTGCGGCAATGACGAGGTCGCTTGCAGGGCCTTATTGGCACGACGCCCGGCCAGGCCGTGTGACCGGGAACCCGCCAACGCCGACCAGCTTGGTGAGTCAGGTAACTAACTGCGATGGCGGGTAAGCCGGCACCTACTCCCGTCGGCGGCGTGAACGACATCGGCTCGGTTGCCGACGTTGTCGATGTGCGTCATCACGCGGGGCGCCGACAGCGAGCACGGATTGGCCACGACGGCGAACCATGGCATCGCAAGGCTTTCGACGGCCTGGCCTCAAGGCGGCCCCATCCGGCTCTCCCGCTGCTTGCAGCGGGAGAGCCGCTCTGTGACGAAGTCGCGGCCGTCGCGCAGGGTCCCAAGCGCCAGGGATTTTTTCGCGAATCCGAAATCCGAAGCATCTGGGCGAACCTGCAAACTATTGGGCAGGCGCAGACGGAGTGGAGTGGGGCTTCTCGACGAGGCCGTGGCGGGCCGTGAGGGCGGCCAGGTCGGGGATGCGGAGCGAGAACGACGCCCGGCACGCTGCAACAGACCCCGACGCGGGCAGCGAGTTACACGGGCTTCAGCTGGCGGAACTCATGGACGCTCAGAGGGAAGCGGGAGGACAGGATGCCGGAGCGCAGATCTCCGCTAAGGGCATCGGTCAAAAACTTCGTAGCGGTGGTGTGGTGGTGCTCCCAGCGTTCACCACGCGCTTCGTTTACCATGACCGTCCACTCGGCCGGATCGACATCTGGCCGAACGAGCCAGTAGAGGCATTCACCGTTGTCGGTGGTCGCCCAGGGGACAACTCGAGTGCCCACTTCTTCGAGTTCTTCCGGCTTTTTCTCGAACTCCCAAAGCCCTTCGAGGGCTTCAGTCTGCTGGTCCTCCCACTCAAGGAGGTCGTAGTTGTCGTTCGGGCACCCCGGCTCCAGGAGATACAGGTAGTCGTCCCAGTTACTGCCTCCATAGGTGTGAATCAGCTCCTTGTAGTCGGCAGGCAGCGGCAGGCCGAGAGTCTGTTCGACTTCCGCCCAGTCCTTCTCCCGCCGCTCGGCGGGCGGGGGAATCACTTGAATGAGTCGGGCCAGGGAGGGGTTCACAGTGCGCTCCTAACCATCGCAGGGGTCCTGTTGTCCTGTTTCATCGGCACCATATAGGGTTCACGTCCCTCTCTTTTTGTTCGGTATAAATGCAGAGTTACCAGGCTCATTAATTCCAGTGCTCCCATGCTGGGTAAATTCAAAACCGTCTGAACCATGCGCATCTATACGGACACCGGTGGGGATCGGCCTACTTCCGTCATAGACTGGAGTCACGCTATATTGTATAGTTTCCCCAGCCTCGACCGCCTTGCGAACTTGATTCTCTATATGGCGCATTACAGGAGAGTTGGCGTAGGCGTGCATCGTTACAAAGTTCGCCGGATCGAAGTTTGATCCGCCGAGCTGGGCACCGAGCAGGTGAGCGCGATTGTATCCCTGGTCCTTTGCCCAACCGGGAGGGTTGCCGTGGGGGTCGGTGGGGTTTGCGCCCATCATGTCCTTCCCGAGAGTGGCGTGCATCGCTGTGGGGCGGCCGTGTTCGTCCAATTGCCCGTAGAGGACACGCTCGTCCCAGGTGATGTCATCAGGCTCGTTCTTTCGGCACGGCGCCAGCCCGAGCGGGTCCGTCCAGGTCAGTGGGTTCGCCACGTAGGCGAGTGGGTTAGGGGCCGGTGCTAGGCCCAGGGGGTCCGGGGTGAAGTAGCGGGCTGTTTCTGGGTCGTAATAGCGGAAGTGGTTGTAGTGGAGTTGCGTCTCGGGGTCGAAGTACTGGCCGGGGAAACGCAGCGGCGTGTAGGCGGTTGCTTCTGGGCTCCAGCCCGTGGCGCCCCAGAGTGTGGTTCGGGCACGCCATGCGATGTGGCCGTTTTCATCGACGAGTTCGGTCGGGGTGCCTATCTGGTCGGTGATGATCGCGAAGAAGCGCTGGTCGATGACGTGTTGCGGACTGGTGGCCGGCACCTTGCGTTCGGTCTGCGCAACCGGTGAGAAGCCATCGTGATCCCAAGTGAGGGTCACTATCTCGGAGGCGAGGTGGGTATGGGAGGTCTGTTCGGCGAGCGTTCTGCCGTCCCATACGAACCGGGTTTCTTCTAGGATCGTTATCCAGTCGCCGGCCAGACGCTGTTTAGCGATACGTCGGCCCAGCGGGTCGTAGAGGTAACGCCATTGGGTACCGTCTGGAGTGATGACGGCGGTTAGGTGGTCTTCGGCGTCCCAGGTGTAGCGCCAAGTATCGGGTTTTCTTGAAAGTCTGGCTTTCTGACGCAGGGTTACCCGACCGGCTGCGTCGTGTTCGTAGCGAATGTTCCCGGCACGGGTGATGCGTGTCCCGGTGTAGGTTCGGTCACCGCGGGCTTCGGATCCGATGTGGCGGCTGGGCCAGGTGGCGTGGGTTTGGTTGCCAAGCCCGTCGTAGGCGTAGGCCTCGTGCCAGTCAGCGGCGTGGACGGTGGTGGCGCGCCCTGTGGCATCGAGGTCAACGCGCCTCTCGCCGTCACGGTCATCATCGATCGCGATGAGGTGGCTGTCGGCGCGGTACGTGTACTCACGGTGTCGTATGCGGCGCCCCGCACTGTCGGCGACTGATTGGGTGGTGAGACGCCCCAGGTCATCGAATGTGTGAGCGAGGGCGAAGTGTTCGCCTGCGTGGCGTGAGAGTTCCCTACCTGCCTCATCACGGGTAAAGGTGAGCATGCGGCCGGAACAGGAGAGCTCAGTTCGGTTGCCTGCAGCGTCGTAGGCGTAGGTGCTGGCCGCTCCGGTCGGGGTGGTGCGGCTGGCGCGCCGTCCCTGTGCGTCGTAGGTGTAGCGCAACGTGCGGCCGTTGACTGTTTCCGAGAGCAGTCGTCCGCCGTTGTCCCGTTGCAGCGTGAGAACTGCATCTGGGCCTTTGGCCAGGGCCAGGCCGAACGTGTCGTATGCGTAAGTGGTGACAGCACCCTCGACTCTGGCATGGCTGGCCGGCTACCGGTTCCCCGCGGGCGAAGAGGAGGGCCCGGGGCAGGCGCTGCTGGAGGCGTTCAGGGCGCCGACGGGCCTGCGGGCAGGGGTGGCGGCGAGCGGGCTGGACGAGTTGACGGGGCTGGACCTCGCTTACCGGATGCTGTGGCAGCGGCGGCTGCTGTTCGACGTCGGGCAGCCGCTGCTGCCCGACGCCACGGCTTGGACGGCCTGAGGAGCGGAGGGGCGCGTGGCGGGAACAGGCGAGGGCCGGCTTGCGGGGTCGCTGTCCATCGGGGCGCGGGTGCACTGGCAGGAGCGTGAGTGGGAGGTAGTGGAGTGGCAGGGGCCACAGGTCACCCTGCTACCGCAGGACCGGGGGGAAGCGCCCCGCGCGGTGTCGTACCGGTGGCTGGTGGGGGCGCAGGACTTCGCTGCCCTCACCAGTGGTGCAGCACCGGTCGCGGACTGCGCGGTCCTTAGCGGGTGCGGGCGCCAGGAGGGCCGGCAGGAGGAGGCCGAGCTGTGGCAGGCGCGCATGGTGGAGATCGACACCGGTCTGGCGCCGGGCCGAAGCGAGCATGAGCGGGGATTCGGGCCGGAGACGACGCTGGCGCAGCGGTGCGCTGCGATGTCGGCGCGGCTAGCCGCCGACGGCATCCGCTGCTCCGCCTACACGCTCGCCGACAAGCGGCGCACGTGGAAAGCGGCCGGGGAGAACCCGGCCGTCCTGCTGCCCGGGACGCGGGACAAACGGCCGGGTGGCTTCACCGACCTGCGGTGCCTGACCGCCATGCAGGAGGTCGTGGCCCGGCGCGCGCACGAGTCGGACGTGACCATCGAGCTGATCCGCGAAGAGGTCGAGGACCTGCTGCACTCGCGCTACGGCGAGGAGCTTGGCGATCCGGTTGCCGTGGCGGCCCTGTTGCCCTCCCGTTCCACCTTCTACCTGCGGATGAAGGAGTCCGGCCTGGCCGATGCCCTGGCCCGGCCGACGCGGGCCCGCGCTGCCCTGGCCTCCACCCCGCCTCTGCCCCACGGCGGGCGCGAGGCCGTGCTGCGGCCGGGACAGGTGACTCAGGTCGACACGACGCCGCTGCGGATCCTGGCTCAGGGCCGCAGCCACAAGAAACGCGGCCGAGGCATCGACCGGATGCCGCTGTTCACGATCGCCGAGCTCCAGCAGATGGCCCAGGAATGGGTGGCGCTGGAGTACCAGCAGACCTCCGACGCGGGGCTGCGCGATCCGTTCCGGCCCGGCATCGTGCTGTCCCCCAACGGCATGTACGCGCTCCAGGTGGCCCGCAGCGGCTACCGGCCCCTGCCGCTCTCCCCCGCCCAGAGCCGCTTCTTCCTGCTGCCGCGGTGGGTCATTCCCGGCAAGGGCGGCTTCATGATCAACTACCGGACGTATCAGCCCGTCGCGCAGGACGCCGGGCACTACCGGGAGATCCTCCTGCGCGGCGGCTCGAAGCTGGTCGGCCGAGGGGGCAAGTGGGAATGCCGCTTCAACCCCTACCGTCCCGAGCGGGTGTGGCTGTACGACCACACGGCGGGCACCTGGGTGACGTGTGACTTCCGGCTGCGGCACCTGCGCAACGATCCGTGGACCGCGGACATGTGGCAGGAGCACGCCGAGCAGCACCGTGCGGCCGGCGGCAGCGCGCAGGACGAGGAGGCGATCGCCCTGTCGCTGGCGCAGCGCGACCGGCGCCGGCGCAGTCGCAGACCGCCGCCCGAGCGCACCGGAGCCGAACCGCCTTTCCAGGGGCTGGAGGTGGAGACCGAGCATCCGTCCCAGGACCCCTACGCGGGCTTGGAGGAGTTCGATCTGTCGACCCTGCGGCCCCGCCCGGCGCTGCCCATCTCCCCCATGGCGCCCCCGCCCGTGTCCGTGCCTGCGGCCCTGCCCGCAGGTGCGGACACGGGCGGGGAGCAGGAAGGCGGGCAGAACCTACACCCGCTCGCGGCTCTCTTCGCCGACGCCGACGACACCGGCAGCCCGCCGGACGCCCCTGCCGCCGGAACGCCGGCCGAGGCATATGAGGTGGTCGAGGCCGAACTCCTCAAGGGCCTCGACTCCGGTGCGGACGACGGCAGTTACGAGGACGGCGAGGATGTCATCGACGTGTGGGAGGAGCGCACGCCCGGAGGCATGGGGCCGTGAACGACAAGGCCGCAGGCCGAGCCGCAGGCGTGCTCCTTATGCCGAAGCCAGCCTTTGCGGAGGAATGAACCGGAAGCCGTAGACGAGAGGACAGTGCGATGAAAGCGTCCGTGGAACTGCGCGACAAGCGCGAGGCACGCCTGCGTCAGCAGTGAGCTGCCGCAGATCGACCCGGTAGTCCCGGGCGTGCTTGGTCTGGGAGTTACTGTCGCCCCCGTCGTGGGCCAGCACAGGTGTGGCCAGGGCGAGGGTGAAGGCTGCCGGCAGTGCCAGGAGGGCTGTGAAACGGGCTGAGCGCTTGACTGTCATTGCGATGCATCCCCTTCCGGGGAGGTTCACCGGCCGGAGACCGGCTCCACTGTGGGTACCTGTCCTCCCTCTATTCGTCGCGGTATCCGATCTGGATTGGTCGCGCGTCGCTCCTGTTTGATCAAACCGCCGATGTGAGTCGCGGAGCACTCAGGGGCTCGGCCGATCCTCGTGCGCAGGGGCCCAGCGCGACGGGCCCTTTGTGGTACGGCCCAGTCGTCTCCTGGGAGGCGTTGAGCTCCGCTGGCATGGGGTCGGGGCGTGGCGCAGGTTGAGAGTCCGGTTCCCCGCTGTGGGGGCTCTGCGCAGCGGGCCGAATTGCCGGATCAGGTCCTTTGTCGAGAAGCAGAGTCATGCTGAGGGAGGTGGCGGCCGCGGCGGACAGCAGGAGGTGGGCGTTGCGGCAGCCGGCGCAGGGGCATGGTCCACGTCCAATTACGTGGAGGTGGTGGGCTCGGTGAGTCGGCGCCCTTGAGGGTGGCGTAGACGACGAGGTTGTGGCTGTACTCGCCTCGCTGGCGGTCGTAGGTTCCGCCGCAGGTGATCAGGCGCAGTGCGGGTGGTCCGGTGGTGGCGTAGACCTGGCTGTCGGGCAGCGAGTCGCTCCAGCGGGTACAGACGCGGTAGGCGCGCGGCCGGTGCGGATCAGGCACCCGGGGCTTCCAGCCATCCCGGTGGTTCACGCCCGCGATCATCGTCGGCAAGGATCGGGTCGCCGGCCGCGATCCGGCCGACCAAGGGGAACTCCGCCGCTGGAAGTGACATCCGTACAACCATCCTGTCGCCGACACCATACGTCGCCTGAGCGCAGGTGTCCTCTGCCGAATTGATCTTGTTACCTTGCATTGGGTTCGCCAGTCTGTCGGATTGACCAACTATCGCCGCGCGTCCCGTCCTCCAGGAACTGTGACCACGCCTGCCGACGAGGCGCAGGAGGCCGCGCCACAGCTGGGGTGAGCCGGCATCAACGACGCGGCCGCGGCCGGTGGCCAGCTCCAAGGACAGCAGCAGGGTCGAGACGTACTGCGCCCCGTGGTACTGCGCGTAGATGGCCTGGTCGGCCAATGCGGCTTGGTCCGCGATGTGAGGTTCCCCGGGATGCGGAGGGTGGTGACAGCTGGTCAGATGGGACTCATGAGAGGAACTTTGACCATGACCGCGCCGAGGAAGTATCCGCTGGAGTTGCGTGAGCGTGCGGTGCGGATGTACCGCACTGCCGACCCGAGGCCGCAGATCAAGCGGCTGGCCACCGATCTCGGGGTGATTGCCAAAGCCGGAGCCGAAGCTGGTCGCGGGGCGGCCGCAGGTTCCTGACCGGCAGGCTCTGTGCGGGATCTTGACGGCTGCCCCTCCAAGTCATCGGCGCCGCAACCAGCGTGACGGACACCCGCAGTGCAGGGCGTGCCACGGGGGTGCGTCCCTCACCGACTCACTGGTGCTTCACCCTCGATGAGGGTCGCGCCGCCTCTTCCAGGCGATCCCAGGAGCCAGCAGCCGAGGCCCTCGGTGACCAGCGGACCTGTCGGATTCGGGGCGCCGGCCGTAGCGTCGTCGAAGCCGTCGTCGCTCATCCTGCTCGTCAGTCACCGCTGAACAGCTGGAGTTGCGGGGCAGCATCCGCCACCGGTCCACCGTGTCCCGCTCGTCCGCCTCCGTTGAGGAGAACGGAACTCGGGTTGCTCATGAGTCGTCCTCCAATCCAATCAGAGACCGCAGCTCCTGGCGGGCCTTTCCTGGGCCGCGGCCTTCCTGGCCTTCCAGCAGGACTGCGGCGATTGCGTCGAGCTTGCTCTGGACCGCCCGTTCGGCCCGTAGCTCGGAGTTCTTGAGCAAGGCCAGCAGGAGCAGGGTCACCGCCGACATCGCCTCGTCCGCGAACAGGAGCCATTTGACCGGCAAAGCGATCAGGTGCAGGGCGACGACCACGGCGACCAGGAGCAGGCACACCACGAAGAACGTCGCTGAACTGGTGAACCGTGAGCCGTTCTCGGCCAGCATCTCGAAGGGCTTGTTCCGCGAGCCGCCCCGGTCGGACGGATGCTTGAAGATCATGCGACGTCTTTACAGCGGACCGGGGTCCGCCCGGCGCAGCCACGCTCACTGACGGATTGGTTTGAGCAGGCGGTCAGCCTGTCTGCCGCAAGGGGGCACTGGCGTGGTGCAGACTCTTGATCGTTTGCCGGTAGGAGTCGATCAGTCCCGTCTGGAGGTACGGCACGCCCAGCTGTTCGCAGTACCGGCGGACGATGGCCTGGGCGAGTCGCAGGTTCGGGGACGGCATGCTGGGAAACAGGTGGTGTTCGATCTGGTAGTTCAAGCCGCCCAGGATGACGTCGGTGATCCGTCCGCCGCGGACGTTGCGTGAGGTGAGGACCTGGCGGCGCAGGAAGTCGGGGCGGTGCGGTCCCGTCAGGGTGGGCATCCCTTTGTGGTTGGGGGCGAAGATGGAGCCCAGGTACACCCCGAACAGGCACTGGTGCACAGCCAGGAAGGCCACCGCCTTGCCCGGCGGCAGGACGGCGAACAGCAGGGCGCAATAGAGGGTGAAGTGTCCGAACAGCAGGGTGCCTTCCAGGCGGCGCTGTTTGAGGGAGCGATTCGCGAGGGCGCGGACGCCGGCTACGTGGAGATTGAATCCCTCAAGGGTGAGGAGGGGCAGGAAGAGGACGGACTGGGCCCGTCCGACCATGCGGGGCAGCTTTGAGGCTTGGCGGGCCTGGGCTTGGCTCCAGACGAAGATGTCGGGTGCGACGTCCGGGTCGAGGTCCTCGTGGTTGGGGTTGGCGTGATGGCGGGAGTGCTTGTCCTGCCACCATCCGTATCCCATCCCGATCCCGAGGTTTCCCGCGAGGCGGCCGGCGGCAGCGCTCGCCTTCTTTCGCGTGAATACCTGCCGGTGCCCCACGTCGTGGGCGACGAGAGCCACCTGTCCGAACACGGCGGCCAGAAGAGCACCAACGGCGAGCGTCCACCAGCTGTTGCCCACCAGCAGGAACGCTCCCCAGCCGGCGAGGTACAAGGCAGCGACGAGCGCGATACGCACGGCGTAGTAGGCGGGCCGGCGGCGTAGCAGCCCGGCCTCCTTGATCTGTTTCGAGAGCCGGGCGAAGTCACTGCCGCCCCTCGGATACCGGCCTTCGGGTGCGGGTGGGCGCAGCGGTGCCTGAGTGGTCATGACGGTCCTTGTGTTCCGGTAGCCGGGCTCATCGTGTGCTGATGGCCGGCCGGGCAGCGCTGTGTGCCGGGTGCCGTGCTTCCTCTGGGCAGTCGGGTACCGAAGGCGGCGGAGAATTCCTGGGGAGCCGGGACTTGGGTGAGTTGTTGATCGGGCAAGTGATCCGTCCTTCTGTCTGGGCCGGATGCGGGGGTGTCCCCTGTGTCGAGACGTATGCGTCGCTGATGGTCTGGAGCGTCCGCAGGACGTACGCCCTCCCGCTCTGGCGGGGCTCACAGGCGTGACGTTGTGCGGAGCGTGAGGCTTCGCCAAGGTTCTGGCCTAGAGCATCCGAGCGGGGGCTGGCGCAGTCGTCCACGGTTGGGCAGCCGGTCCCCGCTATGAGGTCACTGGTCGAGGGGCACCGTAGGAACGAGTCTCAGGGCCGGAGCGGTGGCGGGGCCATCGGTGAGGAAGCAGGTGTCGGTCACCTCCAAGAGCCTGACGACGGCGGGCAATGGACCGTGGAGACGTACGGAATCGCCCGTGACGCCGGCCCGGTGTGCGGCGGCCAGGAGAGTGTTCAGGCCGCTGACGTCGCAGAACGTAAGTCCCTCGACGTTGATCTCGATGTCGCCCCGGCCGACGGACTGCAGGCAGTTCTGTAGAGCCGTCTGCAGCAGGGGGACGGTTTCCCGGTCCAGCTCTCCCACCAGGGTGAGGCCCATCCGGGTTTCCAGGTTCTGGTTCACCAGCAGGGTGCGCGCAATATGCATAGCGCCTCAGTCAGAAACGGCTCGACACCGCAGTGACACACTCAGGGGCAGGCGGTTCCGCACGCCGTAAGTGCGGGCCTTCCTCCGAACAAGACCAGGATCGAGCCTTCGCGACTGCGCGCTGCTCCCGCCCCGCCGACTTTGCTCCGTGGGTACACGGGATTCTGGCAGGGTCCTGCATCACCGCTGTGCTCAACGCGCCGAATTCCGTGGCGCTGATATGAGCCTACGCCGCATATCAGGCGTCCGACAGGTGCGTGTCCGCGACGGCTGGAAAGTGGGCCGGTTGTGACGCTTGCAAGTCGACTCGGACAGAGGACCCAGCGCTTGCGGCCGGACAGTCCAACAGCACCGCCAGCCTGCCCGTGGCCGAGGTGCAACAGGGAGTCCACCTGGGGAGGGCTGGCAGCTAGGGCGTCGCGTCCCGTCTGCGCCGTTTCATCGTGCGTGTCCTGCGTGGGAGTTTTTCGTACAGCAACCGGCCCACCAGCGCGCCGCCGAAGACGACGACGCCTACACCGACCAGCCAGGACTGGACCACGAGGACGGTTCCGACGGGGCCGAAGCTGACGGTGTTGGATGCGATCAACGGCGAGAAGACGAGTCTGGAGAAGAGGCGCAGGCCGAGCAGCCCGATGACGGTGACCATGGCGCCGGGGAACAAGGCGCGCCAGCGGATCCGCCCGCCGAGCAGCACGTGCTGGGACCACCAGAGGAACAGCAAGGCGCTCAGTGATGCCATCACCCCGCTCGCCAAGGGCTTGTCCCGCAGGGTCGTGGTGGCGGAGAAGAAGAGGTATCCGGTGAGGACGGTGAGCCAGACCACGTGCCGCCACCTGGCCCACCAGCGGGCCGGTGGGAGGTCCCAGACCTTCTCGTAACCGCTCTGGACCGCGGCACCGAGGGTCAGGCCGAACACGGCGAGGGCGGCGATGCCGAAGGCCGTCGTGGTCCGCAGGGCCTGGCCGGGCTGGATGAACAGATGCTCGACCTGCTGCCTGGATGCCTTCGAGACCCCGAGCCCTTCCCCCAGCCACTGCGCGAATCCCCGTCCGTTCTCCGGGTCTCCCGAGGAGACGATGATCAGCAGGGGCACCAGAGTGAGAAATCCGAGTGCGGCGAAGCCCAGTGCTCGTTGTCCCAGTCCGAGAGCGCTGCTCCGCCGCCAGGCGCGCCCCACTGTTGAACGGCTGACCGCTCGACGCGCCCGACGCAGCGAAGAGGAATGGTTGCGGGCGGTGGAGGGCTTCATCGGCATCGTCGTGAACTCGTGGCTTGGGGGGGCCGCAGGTGCCACGTTCAACCGGCCGGGCGTCGCCGCGAGCGCGATACCGAGCGCACGAGCAGATACAGCACGGCGACCACGGCGAGCAGCACCCCGACGGACAGCAGATACAGCATTCCGTCCACGACGGCGCCGATAACAACCAGAGCGGCCGCGCTGCCGAGGAGTACCAGGAAGACGACCATGACGCTACGCTCCCGAGGCCGAGGGGGCAGCCGTACCGGACGAGGGACAGAGTAGGGCCGACTACCAGTAGTGCCGGCGTCCGCCGACCGCGTGACCGACCGCACCCAAAATCCATAGGATCACTCCGATAGCGACCAGAACGATCCCGATGGTCCACAAGATCGAGATGCTGGCCACGAAGCCGATCACAAGCAGGATGATCCCAAGAATGATCATGATGAACTCCGATCTCGCAGGGACCTCAATGACAGGGTAGGCGCACCCTGTGGAGCGCGTCTTCCCGTGGGCGGTTGCGCCGTCAGCCCGGATCTACGACCCGGCCCGCCCGCTGCACCTGTGGGCCGCACTGATGCGTGTGAGCTGGAGTTCGACCAGCGCTGCGTTGGCGGAGAAGTACGGCACTCGACGGACGGTGAGACAGGCTCTGCAGTCGGCGGTGCCGCCGACCGAAGATGCCAAGCACGGGATGACGTGGCTGGCCCCCGCGAAACGGTGGATGGACGCGACCCTCGGGGAGGACCAGACCGCACCGCGCCAGCACAGGTACACCGCCCGGCGCCTCCATCAGGGGCTGGCCGCCGGATACGGCTTCGACAGCGCGACGTGCTCCACGATCTGCGACTACGTCCAGATCCGGCGCCCGCAGATCGAGGCCGAAATCCGTCGCGGCCGTCAGCACATGGAGGGCATGGTTCCCCAAGCCCACCTGCCCGGGAGGAGACCGGGGTCGACTTCCCCCGGGGTTGGGTACAGCTATGTGCCGCTTGTGGCTATGCGAACAGGCCCTCGAAGGGCGCTCCGAGGGCCTGGATGACCTCGCTTACGGGATCAGGGCCGGGGTGAGGCTGATCCCGGGGAGTGGACACCGTGTTTCATGCGACGAGTGACAGCGTACGTGTCGTGATCAGTTGTTGTTCAAAGTCGGCTGGTGTGCGGTAGCCGAGCGCGGAGTTGCGGCGGCGCCGGTTGTAGTAGGAAAGCCAGCGGAACAGCTCGAGTCGGGTCTGTGCCTTCGAGGTCCAGCGGCGTCCGTGGAGCAATTCGCGCTTGAGGCCCTGGAAGAACGACTCGGCGAGGGCGTTGTCGTAGCTCGAGCCCACTCGGCCCATGCTGCGGCGGATGCCGTGCCGACGGCAGACGTCGGCGAAGGCGGCCGCGCTGTATGGGGCGCCTCTGTCGGTGCGGAAGACGACGCCGTGGACCCGGCCGCCGCGGGCGGCCACGGCCATCTCGATCGCGTCGGTGACCAGCGATGTGCGTATGTGGTCGGCGATCGACCAGCCCACGACCTTCCTCGAGTAGATGTCGATCACCGTGGTGAGGTAGAGCCACGTCGAACCGACGGCTATGTAAGTGATGTCGCCGCACCACCTGGTGTTCAGGGCGTCCGCGGTGAAGTCGCGCATCACCAGGTCCGGCACGGGCGCCGCGGTCCTGTCCGCGATCGTCGTCCGCTTCTTCCTCCGCAGGTGGCGGCCGACGATGTGATTGGTCCGCATCAGCCGGGTGACGCGCTTGCGGTTGATCCTGTGCCCTCTCGCCCGCAGCTCGGCGTGGACGCGCGGGGCGCCGTAGGCGCCATGGTGCTCGGCGTGGACGCGCGGGGCGCCGTAGGCGCCATGGTGCTCGGTGTGGATGGCGCGGATCTCACTCACGGTCCGCTTCTCCTCGGCTTGGCGCTCGGCACGGGCCTGCTCGGTGGCCAGATGCCGGTAGTAGCCGGCGCGGGACGCCCCGAGCACCCGGCAGATCCGCTTGACGCCGAAGTCGGCGCGGTTGTCGGAGATGAAGTCCCAGCGGCGGGATCTCACTTCACCTCCCGAGCGAAATAGGCGGCTGCCCGGCGCAGGATCTCGCGCTCCAGCCGCCACTCCTGCTCGGCTTTGAGCAGCCTGGCGTTCTCAGCCCGCAGCCGGCCCAGTTCCTCTGCCCCACTGACGCTTCCGGCGCGGCCCTCGGGCACCGCCTGGGCCTCGTCCTTGCGGACCCACGTCCGCAGCGACTCCGCGGTGATACCGAGATCCGCGGCCACGGCGGCGTACGTCCGATTCCCGGCTGCGGCGCGGTAGAGCGCGACAGCGTCCTTCCTGAACTCCTCCGGATACGGAGACTTGCGTCCCACCTGGACATCCCTCCCTGGACCATCAAGATCCATTGTCAGGGTGTCCACTCCAATGGATCAGCCTCACCCCGGCCCTGATCCCGTAAGCGAGGTCATCCAGGCCCTCG
>NZ_VBVX01000186.1 GCF_005981925.1 Streptomyces albidochromogenes | reverse complement strand
GCCGTCGTACCCCCCTCGCCCCGGTGCGGCTCCCCAGGAGTCCGACGAGAGCCTGGCCGCCCAAGTGGCGGGCCCCGCGCAGGGCGACGCCGCCCGCCCTCTCGCGCTGCTGCTCGCGCGGCACTGGCAGCCGATGTACGACTACGCGGCCATCTGCCTCGGCACCCCGGGGCATGCCGCCTCGATGGCGGCCGCGGCGACGTTCCGTCAGGTGCTGGAACGCCTACGGCAACGGGACGCGGGCGACGCGCTGCGACCCCGGCTCCTGGTGGCCGTGCGGGAAACCGTCACGGCGTGGTCCGGCGACGACCAGGTGTCCGGGCTGCTGCCGGGACTGAGGAAGTCGGCCGGGGCGCGCGGCATGCGGGCGGCCGCCCAGGCCGATGCGTCGAACCGTGCGCTCGCCCAGCGGTCTTTCCAGGCCCTCCCGGGATCCGCCCAGTGCCTGCTGTGGCACACCGAGGTCGAAGCCGAACCCATATCCGTACCGGCCGGTCTGCTGGCCATGGACAGCGGGAGCGCGACGGCCACGCTGGAGCAGGCGCGGGAGCAGTTCCGGGCGGGCTGCGTACGGGCTCACCGCGACCTCGCGCCGGCCGCCGAATGCCGCTTCTACAATCGTCTGCTCGACATACCGATCCGCCGCGGCGGTTCCTTGCTGCCCGACGTGCGCGAGCACGTCCTGGAGTGCCGCTACTGCCGGCACGCCGCCGAACAACTCGCGCTCTGCGTCACCGATTTGGGTGTCCTGCTCAGCGAGGCGGTACTGGGGTGGGGCGCCCGGCGCTACCTGGCTTCGCGGCCGGGCCGCGGTGGGCAGAGCGCGCGGCCGGGGCACGCACCCGGCCCGGGCGGCCGTCGTCCGGAGGGCGGACGCCATCGCCTGCTGTCCCGGCCGGACTCCCCGGACGCGCGCCGCACTCCGTCGCGGCTGCCTTCGATGTCCGTGATCGCCGGGGCCGGTCTCGCCTCGGCAGCGGTGCTCTCGGCCGTTCTCGTCACCACGCTCGCGTCGGACGACGGCCGTGGCGCCGGGCCGGCGGCCTCCCCGGGCGCGACCGGCGGCCGAGCGAACCCCCCGGCCACGCCTCCCCCGACGTCTGCGGGCTTCCCCGGCGTCTTCGGCCACGCCAGGCTCCGCAACGCCGGGAGCGACCTGTGCCTCGACGTCCGCGGCGGCGACGCCCGCTCCGGCGCGGGAACGACGACGAGCGCCTGCTCCACCGGGAAGAACCAGCAGTGGTCGTACGGAACCGACGGTCTGCTGCGGAGTCTCGCGGACCCGGAACTGTGCCTCGACTCCCGGGCGGACGACGGCGCCGTCACCCTCGCCCGATGCGTGGGCGCCAAAGCGGCGGACGTCGACGGCCTGCGCTACGACCTGACCGTCCAGGGCCAACTGCTTCCCCGGTCGCGCGAAGGTCTCGCGGTCGTACCCGCGTCCCCGGAGAGGGGCGCGGATGTGGTGGTCAAGATCCGCGACGGCTCGGTGGCGCAGAAGTGGGTGCTCGACGCGTCGTCGGCCGCGTCCGAATCGCGGCCGGACACCGGCACGGGCGCTCCGTCGGCGAAGTCCGCGTCGGACGTGCCGCCGGAACGCGCGCGGGAAAAGGCCGGGCCGTGGGAGCGGAAAGCCGGGTAGAGAAACACAATTCCGCGGTGCGTTTTCAGAGTAACTGCGACCCTTTCTGTTGCCCGGGGCAACTCAGTGCCGGCTTTCGGAGCAGCAGGGGGAGCGAGCGGCAGCCGACGTACGCCGTAACGACGTCGAGGGACCCCGGTGCCGTGCGGCACCGGGGTCCCGGGGGTTGCAACACCATCTGCCGGCTACTGCTTGGCCGGATTCATGTGTCCGCATCTCCGCCGAAGTGAGGGGCGGGGTGCGGGGATCGCGGATGTGTGACCGGTGACCACCTTTCGTTCCGGGGCCTTCGGTACCCGGACGGACTCGTCCTCGCCCGGGCGATCCTGATGGCGTCTGCCTCCTTCTTCCGTGCGTTCAACCTGTCTTACCGCTGAAACCGCGGGACCGCTCGCGGCCCCTGTGGGCCGCCGGCCCGGCGATCAGCGGCAGGACCCCTTGATGCGTCCGGCCCTGCCGCTCCATCGCCGTGCCCCTGCTCAGCGGCACCCGCGTGCGCGGCAGTTCGTCCCTGCCGCGTCGAACTTGTCGTCCTGGCTACGAGGAAAACCATACCCCAGGAAGCGCCAATGTCTACTACCGTCATGACAGATTTACTCGTGGCACGGAAGGCGGGATTCTGTCGCGCACACGCGGCGGAAACTACGCGGAAGAGGCGTTCCATGGTGTATGGGCGTACGCCCGCCCCTCCCCCACGACCACCCGGCGGCGACCGGACTCGCGAGGTTGGTTAAGGTCGCGCCCTGGCCGTGGGTACGAAGGACGGGGGACGGTACATGCCGACTGGTGACGACCGGCGGGCGCTGCGGCCGTGCAGGTGGTGCGGCCGGCCTTTCCGGCCGGCGACGGGGCGCCGGTGGTCCCGTGCCTACTGCAGGCGAACGCACCGGTGGCGGCAGCGCGTGTCCGACCTCGTTGAGATGGTGTCGGGCGCCTTCTAGGGACCGCCTCCCCGGCCACCCGCACGTCCGGCGTTGACACGGCGCCCGTCGAGTACGTCTAATGGGCGCGTGCCGCGTGGCACCGACCAAAGAGCAGTGGGCCGGTCGGTGATCGGGCGAGCACCTCGCAGTCAAAGGGTCCGTCATGAGTCCTTACTCCGCACCCTGTACGTAACCCCGGGCAGCCGCACAGCGTCTGCGGCCCCTCCCGCCCCGGCGCCCGCGCGTGCCGGCCACGACGCCCGGACACCGCTGTGCCCCGACGGCTCGCGCACCCGCGCTCCGCGAGGGCGCGCCCGCGTTCACCGCACGGCCCGTGTCCGGCCGCGTCCCGCGTACTTCACCACCGGCCATGTGCCGCACCTGCGGACACACCTGCTTTCCGGAGACACCACACCGTCATGCCCACGTCGTTCAACACATCGGTCATCGAAGAGTTCCGTGCCAACGCGGGAAAGGTGGGCGGCCCCTTCGCGGGCTCGGACCTGCTCCTGCTGACCACCACCGGCGCCAGGTCGGGGGCGGAACGGACCACACCGCTCGGGTACGTCCGCCACGGAGACACGCTCCTGGTCGTCGGATCCGCCATGGGGGCCCCGCGGCACCCCGACTGGTACCACAACCTGCTCGCCCACCCGCTGGTCCAGGTGGAGCTCGGCACCCGCACCTTCGAGGCCCTGGCGGTCCCGGCGGAGGGGGCGCGACGCGAGGAACTGTTCGCGCACGTCCTGCGCGTGGAGCCCGGGTACGCCGAGTACCAGGCCCGGACAAGCCGCCCCCTGCCCGTCGTCGTACTGGAACGCGCCGAGCCCGACGCCTGGGAGGCACCGCGCCGCATCGACACCCTCGCCGACAAGCTCACGGAGGTGCACACCTGGCTGCGCGGACAGCTCCGCCAGGTGAGCGCCGAGGTGGAGGCGCACTTCACCGCGCGGGCCGCGCACGACGGCCCGGGCGAACCTGCCGCCCCCAGCCTGGGGCTCCAGATCCGCCAGCGGTGCCTGGCCTTCTGCCAGACGCTGGAGTTCCACCACACCAGCGAGGACGCGCACCTGTTTCCCGGGATCGCGCACCACCACCCCCACCTGGCCGCCACGTTCGAGCGGCTGCGCGACGAGCACCGTACGGTCGCGCGCATCCAGGGCGAGTTGGCGTCGCTCCTGTCCGGCATCGGTGTCGCCGAACCCCGGCGCTTCCGCACCGAGCTCGCACGGATGTCGGCCGAACTGAACGCACATCTCGACTACGAGGAGGAGGCGCTTCTCCCGCTGCTGGCCGACGTACCGTGGCCACCGGCTCCCCCGGAGCGTACGGCGCAGGCCGGCCGCCCCTGAGGTCGCGCGAGGCGCGTCGGGCCGGTGCCCGCGTCCGGCCGGGATCACGGCCGGACGCGGGCACCGGTGGGCGCTCGGCAGGTGGACCTCGCCGGACCGCGCCTCAGCTGCTTCGAGGGCCTGGCCGCCCGACCGCGCCCCTGAGTGCGGGCAGGTCAGTCCTCGGGCGGGAGCGCGGTGGGCTCATCCTCGACGGGCGGCAGCCCCTCGTGCACCCGGGCCAGTTGCCTGCGTACGGAGGTGATGGCGCCCGACCAGGCTTCCGCCACGCTCTCCACAGCCTGGTCACGGCCGGTCGGCGCGGTCGGCGCGGTCGTCGGTTCCTCGCTGCCGACCGGCTCATGGTCCTCGTTCATGACCGTCGTCTGCCCAGCCTGCCGACCGGCACTCACAGCGACGAAACTTATCTGAGTACCCACCTCGACCTTCACCAGTCATCCAAATTCCGGTGTACCGATGTGGTCGTTCGGTGTGCTCGGAGCAGCATCGCCCGGCCCCGGGAATGCTGGAACAAGCCAGGGCGTTACGACGTCCATGACCTTCTCCGTCGACGTGACCGTGCGTGGCTACGAGCTCGACACCCAGGGACACGTGAATCAGGCCGTCTACCTGCAGTACGCCGAGCACGCGCGGTGGGAGCTGCTACGGGCGGCGGGGCTGCCGCAGGAGAAGCTCCTGGCCGACGGCGTGGGGCCCGTCCAGCTCGAAGTCACGGTGAAGTACGCGCGAGAGCTGCGCGGCGGCGAGCGGGTGCGGGTGACCTGCCAGTTCGTCTACGGCACGGGAAAGACCTTCGGGATCGTGCAGCAGATCGTCAAGGAGGACGGCACGGTCGCTGCGGAGATCTCCGGGGTGGGAGGCATGCTCGACCTGTCCGCGCGGAAGCTGATCGCCGACCCCGGAGGCCGTCTCGCCGCGCTGGCCGACAACCCGGACCTGCTGAGCGGCTGAACGCGAGCGGGGAGCCGCTCAGGCTGGGGAGACGTGTCGGACCACCGCGTCACCGCCGGTCGGACGCCGCCGGTTCGTACGGGCCTTCCGGCCCGGATTTCCTCGTGGAGGTGATTCCGGGCCGGAAGGGGTACCCGCTGTGCGGCAACAGGTGGACGAGATTCCGGGAGCAGGCCGATGAGCGTCAAGGCGACAGGATGGGCCCACACCTTTCCGGCGGGTCAAGGTGTGCGTGCGGGACGGGAGTGGACGCGCCGTCAGCTGAGTTCACTCCCGTGGGCCGCCGAGGCGCCCGAGACGGTGGACGAGATCGTCCTCGCGGTGTCCGAGCTGCTCACCAACGCTCACGTGCACGCCCACAGTGACGCCCAACTCGTGCTGACGTGGGACAACAGCTGTCTGCATGTGAGCGTGCACGACGAGGCCGCGACCATGCCCGCGCCCAGGGCCCCCGACGAGGACGCCGTTTCGGGCCGGGGCGTCAGCATCGTGCAGTCGCTCGCCGACAGTTGGCAGACCCACGCGCAGCAGCACGGGAAGACCGTCACCGCCTGCTTCAGGCCCCAGCTTCCCGAACGGACGGCGCACCCCTGACGGCCGGTGGGGCGCGCCGCCCGTCGCGCGGGCGTGCGGGTCAGTTGGCGAAGCGGTCGCCGAAGTACGACAGACCGGCGGGACCACCCAGGGACGCCGAGCCGAAGCTCGTGGAACCGGTGGCGGTGATTCCGCTCGTACCGGCCTTGAAGAGCAGACCGCGCCCGCGCCGTCGTTCTCGGCGAAAGCACCCGCGACCAGTTCGGCGCGGCCGTCGCCGGTGCTGTCGGTGAGGTGCACGGAGCCGCCGAACTGGTCGTGCGACTCGGCGGCCCCGGGCACCCCGGCCGTGTCCTGGGAGAAGCTCTTGGAGCCGGTGCCGGTGAGGCCCGTGGCGGAGCCCCGCAGGACGGTGACGGTGCCGGCCGCCCGCGTGCTTCCGAGTGCCTCCGACGAGGCGCCGACCGCGATGTCGGCGTAACCGTCGCGGTCGGTGTCACCGGCGGACAGGCTCCAGCCGAACCGGTCGCCCTTCTCGGCCGTGCCGGGGACACCGGCGGTGTCCTGGGTGATGCGGACCGGGGTGCGGGTGGACAGGCCGGTGGCGCTCCCGTACGTCACGGTGAGCGCGCCGCCGAGGCCGCCGTTCGGCTCGTCGGTGGTCTTCTCCATGAAGTTGCCGGTGACGATGTCGCCGAAGCCGTCCTTGTCGACGTCGGCCACGGCCCCGGCGTAACCGCCGGCGAGCTTGCCGGCGGCCTTGAGGCCGGTGGTCCCGCCCTTGTAGAGGACGCTGCGGGTGATGTGGCCGTCGCCGCTCGCCTGCTGGCCCATCACCACCAGGTCCGTGGCCGCGTCGCCGGTGACGTTCCCGGCGACGGGCGCGGAAGACCCCGGCGCCGCCGCCGCGGACACCGGACACCGGCCCCCCTGAGGAGGCCGGTGTCGTGGTCGGTGGGTGCGGCGCGGTGGTCCGGTCGGTGCGCCGCGTGCGTCAGGGCGCGTTCCGCACCGAGCCGGTGACCACCGGTCCCGGCCGAAGCTCCCAGGACTGGTCGTAGACCATCATCTGCGCCTTCAGCGCTTCCTCGGGCTCCCGCACGCGGTCCGCGACGGTGGGCACGGTCACCTCGGTGCTCAGCTCGCCGGCGGGAACGGTGACCGGCAGGTACGGCCCCTCCACGGCCTTCGACAGCGGCCGGGCCGGGGCCGGCGTCGCGCCGAGGGACTCCTCCAGCCAGCTCCTGTCGACGTCCAGGGTGGACAGCTCCTTGCCGTGGCCGACGGGCCGGAACGTGAACTCGCCCATGACGTCCGCGTCGGCGGCCTTCGCCAGCGACACCCGCCAGGTCAGCTTCCGGCCCTCGGTGACCTCGCCCGCGACCGGCTTGACCCGGACCGTGGGCACCGGGTCGTCGTTCCGCGCGGTCACACCGCCGCTGTGGGAGCCGACCGCCGCGCCGCGCACCGCCTTGACGTAGACGTGGTGCGCGACGTCGTTGCCGTACCGGGTGTTGCCGGGCACCAGCACCGGTATGTGGATGGCGTTGCCTCCCGGGCTCACCGTCACCGTCCGGTGCGTGACCTCGTCCGTACCCGCCCTGGCGACGAACACCCGGACCTGGCCGCTGCCGTGCCCGGATGTCCGCACCGGGACGCGGTAGGTCCGTACGCCGGAGTTCCCCTCCTTGACGGACAACCGGCCGATGTCGACGCGCGGCAGCTCGGCCGGCCGCACGTCCGGTATGCCGGGGCTCCAGCCCCACGCGTCCATCAGCCAGGCCCGGCCGGACCGGTTGCGCGGGGTCAGTTCCAGCGCCTTCACCTGCTTCAGGTCCAGCCCGGAACGGACGGCGGCGGACAGGGGTACGCGTATCTCGCGCCCCCAGTGGGAAGCCGTGCGCTCGCTGCCCGGCAGTCCGTCGACGCGTGCCCGGCCGAGGGTGGCCCGCCGGCCCGAGGCGTCCACGAGAGCGATGTCCAGCCGGGTGCCGGTGGTGTTGGGCGGGACGATCACCCGCAGCGCCAGCGCTTCGGCGCCCGCCAGGGACACCGGGGCCGCGGGACGCAGCGCGACGGCGGTACCCGGGCTCGACCAGCGCATCGCGACCGCGTCGCGGCCGGGTTCCGGTGACGTCTCCCAGGAGGCGAAGTGCGGTGACTGTCCGCCCGCGCCGTTGGGAGGCAGGCAGGAGCGGGCCGGGTCCGGATCGACCTGCGCGCAGAGCCGGCCTCCGGACACGGTCGCCGAGGGCCCCGGCAGGAAGGCCGTCGTACGGTTCGCACCGACGGCGTGGGTGAGGACGCGGGCGGGGTCCGCCGAGGGCGCGCGGCGCTCGCTCCCGTCCAGCAGCGGGCGCACCCGGTCGTCGGCCTCGACGAACAGCCGGGCGGCCGCCGCGATGTACGTGGCGCCCGCCGTCTGCTGCTGGGTGGCGGTCAGCCGGGTCGCCGTGCCCGGGGAACAGACCGGGTCGGGGGTCTCCCCGGGCCAGAAGTCGTCGTCGGCGGGTGCCTTGGCCTGCCCCGGGGTCCATTCGCTGTTGAAGAAGTTGTGGTTGGCGCCCACCATGTACGCGGCGCTGTGCAGGGCCGCGCCGCGGCTGACGCCGCGCGTTCCGTCGACGTAGATCTCGCCCTGGAGGTCGGAGACGTCGCCGTCGCAGCCGGGCAGGATCGTCATGGACGGCACCTCGGGGGCGGGGTTCTGCCCGAAGACGGTGGGGCCGATCAGGACGGTGCCGCGGATGTTCCACCGTACGTCGCCACGGTGTCCGTCCTGGTCGGCGGGCGGCCGGTAGAGGCTGTCGAGCGCGGCCCGGTTGACGCCCTCTCCGCCGCGCGAGTGGCCGACCAGCAGGACGCGGGACAGGTCGGCGGGCGAGGCGGCGCGCACGGCGGCCGGTGCGCCGGCCGGGTCGGCGGCCCAGTCGGCCCAGCGGGCCAGGTGCTGCCGCACCAGGGACGAGCGGGCCTGCGCGCCGCCGTCCTCCGCGACGTGGTCCTGCCCGTTGATGCCGTTGGCCGCGATGGACAACGTCACGTAGCCCTGCGAGGCGAGGAGTTTCTGTGCCCGCAGATAGCCCTGGTGGCTCGGCACCGGCCGGGTGCCGGACCGGCAGGGCCAGTCGCCGCCCTGGTGGTCGGTGCCGGGCTTGAAGCACGTGTAGTGGCGGCCGTGCAGGAACAGTGCCACCGGCCGCTTCCCCGGGGCGTCGGCCGGTCCCACCACGGCGGCGCGCATCTCCACCGGTGCGGGGAAGCCGGGCAACCGCACCGGGCTCAGGGCGTATTCGCCGCTCACGGTCCGGTACGGGCCCGGCTTCCCCGGGTCGACCTCGTTGGCGGGGAGGGCGGCGGCTGCCCGCCGGTCCGGGGGCGGGGACACGGTCCCACTGGCCGGGTCGGGGCCGGCCGCGTCCAGGCGGCGTCCGCCGGCCATCACGCGCAGTTCCTTCGCCGGGCCGATCCGCGCGCCGGCGGAGTCCAGCCGGAACGAGCGCCCGTCCTTCGCGGCGACCGGCCGGCCGAGCAGCCGGTCACCCGCGTAGAACTCGACCCGGGCGTCACCCATGGGCACGGGTCCGCGCGAGGTCCAGACGAGTTGCCTTCCGGCACCCGTACCGGTGAGTTCCCAGCCCGGCGGGAGTTCGCCGCCGGTCCTTCCCGGTGGTGCGTCCGACTGGGAGGCGGCGGCCGGCAGCGCGTGCGCCGGCCCCGGTGACGCCGCCGCCAGCGCGAGCAGCGCCGTGGCAGCGGTCACCACGCGTGTGACACGTATCAAGGTGGTCTTCCTCAGCATCGGTCTCGTCGGGACGCCCCAGGAATCCCCGGTGCCCCCCTCGCCCCGGGAGGACGACAACTGACGGCCGTGGGTTGCCTCGTGGGGCGCACGGGACGGCGGACCGGCCGGGCCCCGCTCCCGGGAGAACCGGTCCGGGGGCCGTGTCTCACCGCTGCGCGGCGGCCACCGGACGAGGGGTCAGGGACAGCACGCCCTCGGCACCACACACGCGTTGTCGACGTACAGGCGCGACGCACCGTCGAGCGGACACCGCAGGCCGACCGACAGACGGCGGACCCCGCCGTCGCCGGCGAGCTCGTACGCCACACCGACCTCGAACAGGTCGTGTCCGGCAGGGCACCTGACCATGTCCGCCGCCGTGAGCGAGGCCGCCCGCACGGGCGGGAGCGGAGCATCGGACGGCACGAGCCGCCACATGGGGGCGCCGGGGACCACGTCGCCGTCCTCGATGCCGAGCGGCAGGCAGCAGCCCTCGCAGTAGCATTCGCCGGCGGCCACTTCGAACTGGTTCCAGTCGCAGTGCCGGCACACGACCGGGGCGGACACGACCCGCTCGCCGGGCTCCGCTCCGCCCGCCCGGCCCAGCAGCGACACGAGGCCGTCGTCCCACGTCGCCGCTTCGCCCGCCGGTCCGATGCTCCACATCCGCGCGTCTGCCACGGCGAGATCCTCGCACGGCCCGGGCGTACGCCGACTCCGCGGAGCCGGTCCGGTCAGGCCCCGCCGACCAGACGGTCCACCGCCGCGGTCCCCGAGGTGTAGCCCTGCGGCCGCACCGGCCCGAGGTCCCGTGCGGACGTCGTCTCCTGGTAGCCCCGGGTGAGCATCGCCGTGGGGGCGTGCCGGGGCCGCTCCCCGGTGTGTGCGGGAGGTGCCGCCGGTAGGGGCTCCGGTGCGAACCTGCGCGGGCCCGGTGTCCACGCCACCGCTTCCGGCGCCGCCCGGGCCGGCTCGTACAGCACCTGCTCCAGCGCCCCGATCAGGCGGTCCACATCCTGCTGGGGGCGCACCACGAGGCGCAGGAAGCGGCTGGAGCTGCCGACCTTGTTCGC
This sequence comes from Streptomyces albidochromogenes, assembly GCF_005981925.1. GTDB lineage: Bacteria > Actinomycetota > Actinomycetes > Streptomycetales > Streptomycetaceae > Streptomyces > Streptomyces albidochromogenes. The sequence goes on along the minus strand of NZ_VBVX01000186.1, from coordinate 3,101 downwards.
GCAGTCGCGCACCAGCACGCCGTGGTCGGACAGCAGCCGGTCGCGCAGCACGATCCCGTCCGCGCCCTGCGGCAGCCGGACGTACACGAAGTTGCCCTGCGACGGGTACACGGTGAGGCCCGGCAGCCGGGACAGCCGCCAGGTCATCTCCTCCCGGTCGCGGCGCGAGCGCGCGATGCTGTCCGCGTACTCCGCGCGGTGTGCCTTGAGCATGAACACCACGGTCTCGGCGAAGGAGTTGAGGTTCCACTTCGGCAGAGCGGCGCGTACCTTCCCCGCGAGCCCGGGATTCGCCACGAGGTAGCCGAAGCGGACGCCGTGCAGCCCGAAGTTCTTGCCGAGACTGCGCAGCACGATGACGTTCGTCCGCAGTACCGCCTCGGCCGCGACGCTCGGTTCCGGTTCCGCGTCGGCGAACTCCAGGAAGGACTCGTCGACGACCACCAGGTCGAGGTCCTGCAGGGCGTCGAGGAGCGCCAGGACCCGCTGCTTGGGCAGGAAACCCCCGTCGGGGTTGTTGGGGTTGCAGATGACGGCGGCGCGGGAGCCTCTGGAGCGGATGAACCGTACGAACGCTTCCGGATCCAGCCCGAAGCCGTGGGCTTCGGGCAGCAGGAGCATGTCGACGCGCTTCCCCGTCTCCATCGGCTGGTCGGTCCACCGCCCGAAGGTGGGAACGGGCACGGCCAGGGACTCGTGGACGAGCAAGTGGTCGATCCAGGTGATGAGTTCGGTGGAGCCGTTCCCCATGGCGACGGTCTGCGGGTTGAGCCCGAGCACCTGGCACAGCTCGGCGGTGATGGTGTCGGCGCCGCTCGGGTAGTACGTCAGGATGTCGCGCAGCCGGCTGCCCAGCTCGTCGAACATGGCGGGGGTGGGGAAGTAGGGGTTGCAAGGGATGCAGAAGTCGGTGATCCCGCCGGCCGCGCCGGCCCCCGCCCGGTCGAGGGTGAAGTACGAGGGGCTGTGCGCGGTGGACGCGCTGAAGAGCTGCGTGACGTTGCTGCCGGCCATGAGTGCCTCCCCTGCCTGCGAGGACCCGTATCCGTACGGATCGGGCCGCCCCGGTATACGGACGGCGCTGGGGTGGTGTTCAACGTCTGGGGCGCGTGGGTTGTGTGCGGCGGGTGCGGCGCACGGGATGGGCGGAGCGGGCGTGCGGGGGTGAACGTGCCCGGTCGGCGGGCCGTATGGAAGGGGGACCGCTCCCTGCGGCCCGACGTGGTGACGTCGTGCCGGAACTGCTGTGAGGTACGGATGAGGCACGCGCGACGCAGATTGCAGAGGCTGGCGCAGGTGGCCGCCACGGGCGGCATACTCTGCGGCGGCCTGATGATCACGACCGCGACGGCGGGCGAGCCGTCCGCCCCGGCCGGCCGCGAAGCGGGCGGGGGCAGTGCCACCGCCCGGCCCGCCGAGCTGGGCGCGAGCCTGGTGGCGCGGCTCGGCACCGCCCGTACCGCGGGCACCTGGATCGGCTCCGACGGGCTCCCGGTCGTCGCGGTGACCGACGCGGAAGCGGCGGCGGAGGTCGGACGGGCGGGAGCCCGCGCCAAGGTCGTCCGCCACAACATGCGCCAACTGCGCTCGGCCACCGACGCGCTGCGCTCCGCGCCCCGGGTGCCCGGCACCGCGTGGGTGATGGACTACGCGTCCAACAAGGTCGTGGTGCACGCCGACAGCACCGTCTCGTCCGACGACTGGACGCGCATGTCCGGGCTCGCCGAAGACATCGGCGGGTTCGTGGAGATGCAGCGTACGAAGGGGTCCTTCACCACCAGAGTGAGCGGCGGCGCCCCGGTCTTCGCCGGCAACGGACGCTGCTCGGCGGGCTTCGACGTCACCGACGGCCGCAGGAACTTCATCCTGACGGCGGGGCACTGCGGGCCCGTCGGCACCACCTGGTTCCAGGACCCGCAGGCCGCGGGGCGGGTCGGCACGACAACCGCGAGCAACTTCCCCGGCAGTGACTTCTCCCTGGTCGAGTACGAGAACGGCGCCGCGTCCAGGGGTGGCAGCGTGGTGGGGATCGGCGGTGGCCGCGAGGTGCGCATCACCGGGGCCGCCGATCCGTTCGTCGGCCAGCAGGTGTTCCGCAGCGGCAGTACGACGGGCGTGCACGCGGGCCGGGTGACCGCGTTGAACGCGACGGTGAACTTCCCCGAGGGCACGGTGACCGGGCTGATCGAGACGACGGTCTGCGCCGAGCCCGGCGACAGCGGTGGTCCGCTGTTCGCGCGGGGGGTCGCGCTCGGCGTGACGTCGGGCGGCAACGGTGACTGCACCACCGGGGGCCTCACCTACTTCCAGCCGGTGACCACGGCGACGGCGGCGCTCGGGGTGCGCGTCATCGGTGCCACCACGGCGGCCGAGGACGGCCGGGGCATCGCGGCGCCGCCGCCGGGTGACGGCGCAGGCGCCGTGCCGGAAGCGGCGGGAGGTGTACGACTGCCTGCCGGGATCGGTGTGCCGCGCGGCTACGCTCCGGGGGTACTCGTCGCGGCCGTGAGCCTCGTGGCTCTGGTGGCGACCCGGTGGATCCGGTCGGCCCACGACCGCAGGAGCTACCGTCGGCAGTACTCCCAGGTCTGGGGCTGACCTTCGGCGGGGGCGGGTGGTGCGCCCATCGGGTGGTTCGCCCGTCCCCCGCCGCCGGCGACACAGGGCTACCGGCAGGCCGTTCCCGCCGGTAGCCCTGTGTCGGTTCCACTGCCCGCCCGTGCGGGCCGCCTTCTCAGCCGAGCGCTGTCGCGGCCCCTCGGAGCAGCAGCCCGCATCCCAGCACGAACACCACGGCGGCCGTGCCGAGCGGGGCGGCGCGCTGAACCCGTGCGAGCAGCCGGCCACGCGGCCGCCGCGTCAGCCTGCGCGTCGTCGTCTCCCTCAGCCGGACAGCCAGGAACCCTGCGCCCGTCAGCGTGAGGGCCAGACCGGCTCCGTACGCCAGGACGAGCAGGAACCCGAACCACGCCTGGCCGAGGGCTGCCGCGCCGACCAGGACGACGACGGCCGAGGGGCTCGGGACCAGCCCGCCCGCGAAGCCGAGGAGCACGACTCCGCGCAGGCCGGGGGCGGGAGGGAGGTGCGAGTGCGTGTGAGGG